>NZ_MLCR01000010.1:0-300986 GCF_001875735.1 Corynebacterium sp. NML120713 | reverse complement strand
TTCAAGCATCACCGCCGGCACACACCAAAACATGGCACACAGCACGCAACCAAAAGTCAATGCAATCAAAAAAATAAAAAGTACATTGGCACACTATCGAGTTCTCAAACAACAACCGCACACCCAACAACCAACCCCAACCAGAGCCAGCGTCAAGCAGCTGAAACAAAGTTACACACCCGTAAACACAAAGTCAAATCCAACCAAACCAGCCAGACTCAAAACCGCCCACAAGCAGCAACTTTATTCACTTTGATCATTCCCTCCAAGCGACCAGGCCGCTCGTCGGCAACGAGGGATAACTTAACCACGAACCAACAAACAACACAAATCGCCTGGGAGGGACCGGTTTTTAAGCGTTCTAATCGTTTGCTCGTTGCACCTTCGCACCGAGTTCATTGAGCTGCTCCACAAATCGCGGGTAACCACGGTCAATGTGGTAGACATCGTGCACCGTGGTCTGCCCTTCCGCGACAAGGCCAGCGAGGACGAGTCCCGCGCCCGCACGAATGTCGGAGCTCCACACATCCGTGGAGGAGAGCGTCGAAACACCACGAAGAGCCACATGGTGGCCATCGATGTTGGCGTCAGCGCCGAGGCGCATCATTTCGTCGACAAATCGGAAGCGCGCTTCGAAGACGTTCTCCGTAATGACTGAAACGCCGTCGGCTACCGCGGAAAGTGCGATCGCCATCGGTTGCAGGTCTGTCGGGAAGCCGGGGAACGGCAGCGTCTGGTAGTCGACAGCCTTTGGACGCTGGTTCATGCGTACGCGGAAACCGTTGTCGTAAGTCTCCACTTGCGCGCCAGCCAGCTTGATCTTCTGCAAAGGAAGGTGCAGGTGACCAGGGGCGATGCCGGATACCGTGATATCGCCCTGAGTAATTGCAGCTGCGTAAGCCCAGGTTCCGGCAACAATCCGGTCGCCAACCACGGTGTGTTGCGTCGGCTCCAGCTTTTGGACGCCATCGATAACAATTGTCGACGTTCCCGCACCCTCGATCTTCGCCCCCATGGCCCGGAGCATGTCGCAAAGGTCGACGATCTCCGGTTCACGTGCCGCGTTGGAGAGAGTAGTACGCCCCTCAGCAAGTACTGCCGCGGTAATGATGTTCTCGGTCGCACCAACCGAGGGGAAATCGAGCGCGATGTCCGCGCCGTGCAGCTGCTGGGCGCGGGCAACAACGGCTCCGTGCTCAATGTGCGTCGTCGCCCCGAGCTTCTCAAGGCCAGACTGGTGCATATCTAGAGGTCGGGACCCAATCGCGTCGCCACCAGGAAGGGCAACATACGCCTCGCCGCAGCGGGCGACAAGCGGGCCAAGCACCGCAACGGAGGCGCGGAATTGCCGGACGGCTTCGAAGTCGGCGTGGGGAGAAACCTCGGCAGGAGTGTGGATGGTGACCACGGTGCCGTCGATATCTACGGAGCAGCCGAGTCCGACGAGGACGTCCCGCATGAGGGGGACGTCGAGAATTTCGGGGCAGTTAAATAGCGTTGTTGTACCTTCGGCGAGCAGCGCTGCCGCCATGAGCTTCAACACGCTGTTCTTGGCGCCGTCTACCTTTACGACGCCTTCAAGCCGGGTACCGCCAGAGACTAAAAATCGTTCTTTCACGGAACCCAGCGTACCCAACAACGGTTACGGCAACGCCCCGATGCGACGAGCTGCGTTAACGGCCTCGTAGCGGGTGTGTGCCCCAAGCTTGCGCATCACGCTGCGGAGGTAGGACTTCACCGTCTCGGCACCGATCCCCATCTCGGCCGCGGCTTCAACATTGGTATGGCCGAGCGCAACACAGGAAAGAACGTCGAGTTCACGAGCGGAAAGCTTCGTCGTCTGCTTCACGCGCACCGGGGAAACCATCTGGTCACACAGCTGCTCGATTTCCTTGCGAAGATTCTCATCGCCCACACGATTTGCCAGCATGCGCAGCTTCGAGTGCGTGGAGCGAACCTGCTCCCACTCCGCACTGTTCATAACGCGACCCGTCTTCTGTCCGGCGCGCGCGCCGTCGCCCTGCCTCAGGGCGGTATTGACCGCGAGGTCCTGCTCGAGACAGCGAGCCGTCATAGCAACCTCTTCAATCACCTTGTCGCCCAAACGCACCGGCGAGTGCACACCCACGTAAAGGACGCCACGGATCTCGCGCTGGGTAATTACCGGGACTGCAACGATGGAGTGCAGGCCTTCGTCTTGAATCTGCTTGTCGTACTCGTGGGAGATGACATTCGCGCGTGTGTAGTCGGAAATACCCACCGCGCGGCGCGTAGCGACGACCCTTCCACCTACACCGGCACCTGACTCAATGACAAGCTCCTGCAGAGCTGGAGTGCGTAGTCCGATCCATTGCGTGATCTGCAAACGGTTATCTGCCAGAAGGGTGCCATACATGGCTACGGGGATACCGGTTGCGGTTTTCAGCGTGGTCAACGCTGCCCGGATGGCGTCGTCGTCTTCCTTAAGGCACTGTGCGTCGGTCAATGATCTCTCGCTTTCCACCCGTTCGAGTGTCCCCTGTTTAGGGACACTGCTTGTCGAACTTGACTCAAAGCCCTTTCATCATAACGCGTTTTCGGGGGTAGCCAAACTTTGCACTTGCCACACATTCACAGAAACACAACCCCGGAAGTAGGTGAACAAATCGGTCTATTTGACAAAGACTAGCTGGTTCATGTCGCGAGTGTATAATCGCGCAACAAGAACGCAACGTAAGCGAAACATACAGGTAAAGGAGTTATTTTCATGGCAAAGATCGCAAAGTCAGTATTGGACCTCATCGGCAATACGCCGCTCGTAGAGCTCAACGGCATCACTGACGGGCTCAAGGCACGCGTCCTAGCAAAACTTGAGTTTTACAACCCGGCAAATTCCGTCAAGGACCGTATTGGTGACGCTATCGTCCGCGCGGCGGAAGCCTCCGGCGAACTGAAGCCAGGCGGCACCATCGTGGAAGCGACATCGGGCAACACCGGCATCGCACTCGCGCTCACCGGCGCTGCGAAGGGCTACAAAGTCATCCTGACCATGCCGGAGACAATGTCGCAGGAGCGTCGCGTGGTCCTTCGCGCGTACGGGGCAGAGATCGTATTGACGCCAGGCGCGGCAGGCATGAAGGGGGCCGTCGATAAGGCGAACGAGATCGTCGAGACGACGGAAAACACAATCCTGGCCAGCCAGTTCGAAAATGAAGCCAACCCGCAGGTCCACTACGAGACCACCGGCCCCGAGATTTGGAACGACACTGATGGGGAGGTCGACATTGTGGTTGCCGGTGTCGGCACAGGTGGCACGATCTCTGGCTCCGCGAAGTACCTCAAAGAGCAGAAGGAATCCGTCAAGGCCGTCGCAGTCGAGCCAGCTGCTTCCCCACTGCTGTCCACCGGCGAGGCAGGCCCGCACAAGATTCAGGGCCTCGGTGCGAACTTCATCCCTGGCACGTTCGACCGCAACGTCATCGACGAGATTATTACAGTCTCAAACGAAGACGCCGTCGCCACCTCACGCGAACTTGCGCTGAAGGACGGTGTCCTCGGCGGCATCTCGGCGGGCGCAAACCTCAAGGCGGCGCTCGAACTCGCCGCCCGCGACGAGAACGAAGGCAAAACGATCGTCGTGATCATTCCGGACTTCGGCGAGCGCTACGTCTCCACCGTGCTCTACGAAGACATCCGCGACTAGACCCAACGGGCACGACGCCACCCCGCGGGTGGTCGTTGATAGGATCGCCACATGATCAAAACGGCCATCCGCGTGATTCACATGATCCGCGAGGACCTTGCCAACGCGAGGGACCACGACCCGGCGGCGCGAGGCGACCTCGAGAACGCCATCGTCTACTCCGGACTCCACGCCATTTGGACTCACCGCGTGTGCCACTGGATGTGGCAACGCAACCTGAAAGGGCCCGCGCGTGTGCTCGCCCAGGCCAACCGGTTCTTCACCGGTATTGAGATTCACCCCGGCGCCACCATCGGCCGACGCTTCTTCATCGACCACGGCATGGGCATCGTCATCGGTGAGACCACCGAAATCGGCGACGGCGTCATGCTCTACCACGGCGTAACGCTCGGCGGACAGGTGCTTACACAGACGAAGCGCCACCCCACCATCGGCAACAACGTCACCATCGGTGCCGGGGCGAAGGTCCTCGGCCCCATCACAATCGGAGACAACACAGCGGTTGGGGCGAATGCCGTCGTCACAAAATCGATCCCGGCGAACTCCATCGCCGTCGGCATTCCTGCCAAGGTCAGGGAGCGCCAAGAGTGCGAAACAAAGCACCTCGTCGACCCCGACAAGTACTTCGACCCGGGCAGCTACGTCATCTAATCCGCGCTACTTGACGAGGTCCGCGTACTCCGGGTTCTGCGCAATGTAGCGCGCCACAGCGGGGCACGTCGGAATAACGTTGAGACCCTCGGAGCGGGCGTCGTCAAGCGCGAACTGCATCAGCGGCTTCGAGAGGCCCTGGCCGCGGAACTTCGGGTCCACCACCGTATGTGGCAGCTCCCGCGCACCGTCGACGTCAGCGTACGTGGCAAACCCGGCCAATTGCCCGTCGACAAATATCTCGTAGCGGGACTCCTGGTCATTCCTCTTCAGCTCGGGCTGTACTGCGTCGTGCTGCGACAAATCAACGCTCCAATCCTCGGGGACAGAAACACAAAACCCCTCCACCGCAGTGAAGGGGTTGGAGTGTGGCCAGAGCCAGGATCGAACTGGCGACCCCACACTTTTCAGGCGTGTGCTCTACCGACTGAGCTATCTGGCCAGAACAACACAAGTGCTGTTCGCGACCCTGACGGGACTTGAACCCGCGACCTCCGCCGTGACAGGGCGGCGCGCTAACCAACTGCGCCACAGGGCCTTATTCAATTTCGTACTCACGGCCGCTACACGGTCGCTTGCACGAGTCGATACTTTACACAGAGCTCTCGAACACAAGCAAATCGCCAGCACAAACCATATTTTTCGACGCCACTTCACCTCTTCATGTAGGCAGGTTGGACAAAATAAAAAGAGCCGGAACGTTTCCGTTCCGACTCTTCAAACATGGCGACCCTGACGGGACTTGAACCCGCGACCTCCGCCGTGACAGGGCGGCGCGCTAACCAACTGCGCCACAGGGCCATATGTTTTTGCGTTTCAACCTTGCGGCTGAAGTACCCCCAACGGGATTCGAACCCGTGTTGCCGCCGTGAAAGGGCGGAGTCCTAGGCCTCTAGACGATGGGGGCCCGCTGCGTTAACAGCTCGACCATCATAAGCCGATGCAGAATAACATCACAAATCACCAGTACATAGCAAGTTTTCAAGGGGCGCGCCGACTCAAGCCATTCTGCATCCAACAAAAAGCGCCACGAACCAAGGGTGCGTGGCGCTGAATGTGGGCCCTGCGGGGATCGAACCCGCGACCTGCGGATTAAAAGTCCGTAGCTCTACCAACTGAGCTAAAGGCCCGTGCGCAACAACTTAGCACAACTCAAGGGTGGGCCGAAATCGTAAACCCACCCCGAAATGACCCTTCAGGACGCTACCCCCATATATGGTCATACTCCCTGGAAGTTAGGGGTTTTCGGTGCCTGCTACGGTAAATATATGACCATAACCTTTATTGGTTGTTTACGTTGAAGGAGTCACAATGCCGCTAGATTTAGTCGATCTGTCAAGGTGGCAGTTCGGCATTACGACGGTCTATCACTACCTTTTCGTCCCACTGACCATGGGACTCGCGCCGATGGTTGCGATCATGCAAAGCATCTGGCACAAGACTGGCGACGAGCGCTGGTACCGCGCGACCCGTTTCTTCGGAAACATCTTCCTCATTAACTTCGCAATGGGCGTTGTCACAGGCATCGTCCAGGAGTTCCAGTTCGGCTTGAACTGGTCTGAATACTCCTCGTTCGTGGGAGACGTGTTTGGTGCACCGCTCGCCTTCGAGGGCCTGACGGCATTCTTCTTTGAATCCGTCTTCCTCGGCGTCTGGATTTTCGGTTGGGGCAGGTTGCCGAAGTGGGCACACCTTGCGTCAATCTGGATTGTTTCGATCGCCGTGAACATCTCGGCGTTCTGGATTATTACCGCAAACTCGTTCATGCAGCACCCGGTGGGCGCTGTGTTCAACCCGGAGACGAACCGCGCTGAGCTGGTTTCCTTCAAGGCGTTGCTGACGAACCCGACGGTGCTGTGGGCATTCCCGCACGCGGTGTTCGGCGCTTGGATGCTCGCGGGCACCTTGGTGTGCGGCGTCGCTGGCTGGTGGATGATCCGCGAGGCCCGCAAGGGCGATCCGGATGGGGATGCCGCGACGGTGTGGCGTTCCTGCACCCGCTTCGGTGCGTGGGTCATCCTCGCTGCGACGGTGCTCATCACGCTGACTGGTGACGAGCTGGCCAAACTGATGTTTACGCAGCAACCGATGAAGATGGCGTCGGCAGAGGCACTGTGCCACACTGAGCTGGATCCGCACTTCTCGGTGCTTTCTATCTCGACGTACAACGACTGCGAGTCCGCAACCCAGCTGATCGGCCTGCCATTTGTGCTTCCGTTCCTGGCACAGGGCAAGCTTTCCGGCGTTGAGCTGCAGGGTGTGCTGGATCTGCAGCAGTACTACGAGTCGCTGTACGGCCCGGGCAACTACACCCCGAACCTGTTCGTGACGTACTGGTCCTTCCGCATGATGATCTTCTTCATCGTCGTTTCCGTCGTGATGGCGCTGGTAGGCCTGTGGGTAACCCGCGGCAAGCGCGTGCCTACTGCGAAGTGGCTGGGCACCTTGTGCCTGGTGGCGCTGCCGGCTCCATGGCTGTCGAACATTTCGGGCTGGATCTTCACTGAGATGGGCCGTCAGCCGTGGATCGTCCATCCGAACCCTGCGTTCCAGGGTGGGGACCACCCGGGGATGGAACAGAACATTCACATGCTGCTGGACTTCGGTGTTTCTGACCACCAGCCGTGGCAGGTGCTGCTCTCTATGGTGCTGTTCACGGTGCTCTACGGCATCGGTGCGGTGCTGTGGGTATGGCTCATTCAGCGTCAGGTCCGCAAGGGCATGGACCAGCCTGGACTGCACGAGGGCGACTCCAAGCGCCTGAAGGACGTGCTCTATGGCCCGAACGCCGAGACCGAGTTGGAGCCGTTGAGCTTCAAGTCTTCGCAGGAGTCCGGCGCAACCACAACCACTGCGGACAACAAGGAGCTATAAATCATGGACTTGCAAGTGCTTTGGTTTGTGATCATCGGAGTGTTCTTCACCGGCTACTTCGTGTTGGAGGGCTTTGACTTCGGTGTTGGCATGTTGTTGCCGTTCATGAAGGGCGATGAAATCGAGAACGACCGTCGTCGCACGGCTGCGATCAGGACGATTGGCCCGATCTGGGACGGCAACGAGGTGTGGCTCATTACGGGCGGCGCGGCGATTTTCGCGGCGTTCCCTGAGTGGTACGCCACGCTGTTCTCCGGCTTTTACCTGCCGCTGGTGCTCATCCTTATGGGCCTGATTGTCCGCGGCGTGAGCTTGGAGTGGCGAGTCAAGGTGGACACGCTGAAGTGGCGCAGGCTTTGCGACGCCGGCACGGCGTTTGGCTCCTACCTGCCTACGCTGCTGTGGGGCGTTGGCTTCACGAACATCGTGATGGGCGTTCCACTCAACGAGCAGGGCCGCCTGGACTCCTTCTATGACGGCTTCCTTGGCCTGCTCAACCCGCTCGGCCTGCTGGGCGGCGTGGCGTTCGTGCTGCTGTTCATGCTGCACGGTGCGACGTTCCTTGGGTTTAAGTCCCACGATCCGCTGCGTGCTGAGATGCACGCGTTTGCAAAGAAGTTCATCGCTGGCCCGGCGATTCTGGTTGGCGCAGCGTACCTGCTGTGGATCCAGCTCACGCTGGGCGCTGGCTGGACCTGGATCCCGCTGGTGCTCGCTGCAGTTGGCCTGGTTGTCTCCGTGGTCGCGATTGTTGGCAACAAGGACGGCTTGGCGTTCTGGATGACGGCGTTCGCGATTATCTGCTGCGCGATTGTCCTGTTCGGCTCGCTGTTCCCGGACGTGATGCCGTCGACAAGCGATCTGTTCGCTGGTTGGGATATCCGCAACGCGTCCTCCTCGCCGTACACCTTGAAGGTGATGACGTGGGCGGCTGTGTGCCTCACCCCGATCGTCCTGGCAGGTCAGATTTGGACCTACTGGGCGTTCCGGAAGAGGGTGTCGGTCTAGGCTATGGCCTCGCCGATTGACCCCCGGCTACTTCGCCTCGTTCCGCCCGTGCGCCAACTCATTGTGCGCACGGGCGTTGCGCAAGCTGCAGACACGCTACTGCTGGTGGCCCGGGGTATTTTGATTGGGATTGTCGCAGCGTCAGCGGTGACGGAGCGCGCGGTTCCGCGTGCCTCGTTGCTGTTGGCGCTTGCTGGCGTTGTTGTGGCCCACGGCGTGTTGTCGTGGGTAGCGCAGCGCTGGTCCGCCGATGCGGTCGGCGGCGTTGTAGAGGACTTGCGGACGAAGGCGCTGCGGGCGTTGGCGAAGCAGGACCCGCGCGCGGTGGAGCAGGATTCGGCGACGTGGCGCCATGTGCTCACGCGCGGCATTACGGACTTCCGCCCGTATCTCACGGAGTTCCTCCCTGCCCTCTTTTCGACGGCCATCGGCACCCCAATCGTGGTCGCCGTCATCTTCTACTTCGACTGGATCTCTGGCGTGTTTTGCCTGATTACGCTGCCGTTGATTCCGATGTTTATGGTGCTGATCGGCAAGTTGACGGCGGATCACACCAAGCGCCGACTCGAGGTCACAGCTGGGCTGGGTGCTCAACTGTCGGACCTGTTGGCAGGTGCTCCGACACTGCGCGCTCTGCACGCCACGAAGCGGCCGGCGCAGCAGATCCGCCAAACGGGCCAAAAACACGCGGACTCCACCATGGGAGTGCTGCGCCTGGCGTTTCTGTCCTCGTTCGCTTTGGAGTTCATCGCGACGTTGTCGGTGGCGTTGGTCGCGGTGAGCATCGGCCTGCGGCTGGTGACCGGTTCGATCACGCTGCTGGCCGGGCTGACGGTGCTCATCATCGTCCCGGAGGTCTTCGCACCGATCCGTAGGGTCGGCGCAAGCTACCACGCCGCAGCCGACGGCCTGAGCGCTGCCGAGCGCGTCCTCGAGCTTCTCGACGCCCCCTCCTCCACCACTGGCTCCTACATCGCCGAGGAACCCGGTGTGCGGGTGCGCAACCTGAGCGTGCGTGGGCGCGACGGCGTACGCCCGGACGGTCTGACGTTTGATGCACCGCGAGGACAGGTCACGGTGCTCACTGGCGCAAATGGTTCCGGTAAGTCCACCACGCTGTTGGCAGTGCTGGGCCAGTTGCCGGATGCGATGGTTGGGGGTGAAGTGGGCGTCGAGAAGAAGGTGACATATCTGCCTGCGACCCCGGCGATGGAGCCTGGGACCGTGGGCTCGAACGTGGCACTGTTTGGCGCGCGCGGGGACGTCGGCCTGGTGGGCGTGTCCGAGGCACATGCTGTCGGCCCGTACGGGGACGGCATTTCCGCAGGCCAGCGGCAGCGTGTCGGCATTGCGCGTGCCTTCGCCGCAGATGCGGACGTGTTCGTGCTGGACGAGCCGACGGCGCACCTCTCGCCCGAACTCGTCGAGGAGGTCATCCGAAGGATGCGTGAGCTGGCGCGGCGTGGCGCGGCGGTGCTGGTTGCTTCCCACGACCAGCGGGTTCTCGACGCCGCGGACCAGGTGGTACAGGTATGAGTGACTTGAAGTTTTTGCTGCGCATCGCACAGGTGCGCCCCCGTGACCTGATCAGCCCAATCATCGCCGGGGCGATTACGTTGCTGGCGGCGCTGAGCCTGACAGTGTTGTCTGGCTGGCTGATTACGCGCGCGTGGGAGATGCCGCCGGTGCTGGATCTCTCGGTGGCGGTGACTGCTGTGCGCGCGCTGGGTATTTCGCGGGCGGTGTTCCGCTACCTCGACAGGTTGGTGGCGCACAAGCTGGGTCTGCGTGCGCTGACGACGCTGCGTGCCACTATGTACGACGCCCAGGCGGCCGCCGGCCGTGTGGGTCGTGGTGAGGGGCAGGCGCTGCTGGTGGCGGATACGGAGCGCGTGACGGATTTCATCGTGCGCACGCTCATCCCCCGCGGCGTAGCGATCGTGCTCACGGTGGTGGCGGTCGCCGGTGCGGCATTGCTGTACCCACTGGCGGCGGTAATCATGGCGGGTGGGTTCGCGCTCACGGGCCTGCTCATCCCGTACTTAGCGACGCGCGCTTCGCGCAACACCTTCCTGGTCGAGGCAGAAAACGCTTTCACGCTGCTGCTCGACTCGGTGCTGCACGACAGGGTGGAGTACGCCGTCGCTGGTAAGGGCGACGCGCTGATCGAGCAGGCCGCGCAGGCCTCGGCGGATGCGAGCAAGGCGTGGGCACAGTCCACGCGCCCGGAGGCCACCGCGTCTGCAATCCAGGCGTGGGCCACGGGCATCTGTGCGCTGCTGATTACGTGGTTGGCCGTCGAGACGTATACGGGCAACCCGGTGTGGCTGGGCATGCTGGTAATGCTGCCGCTGGCGGCCTTTGAGGCGCACGGCCCGCTCGCGGGGGCTGCGGTGCACGCCGATCAGGCGAAGCGTAGTGCGCACCGCCTGCGCGAGGTCGCGGACCGCGCCGACGAGGCCACGAAGCGCAGCGCCGCTCCCCTGCCCCGCCCCGAGGACGGGGTTGCTGTGCGGGCGGAGGCGCTGCGCACCGTCTACGGCGACCAAGCATGGGACTTCGAGCTTGCCCCTGGCCAGCGGATGCTGGTGCGCGGGCCGTCCGGCTGTGGCAAGACCACGATGCTGGAAACGCTCGCTGGGCTGCTGCCCGTCGCCGGCGGGACGGCGGCCATCGCGGAGGGTGCGCGTCTGTTCGCGGAGGACGCCTGGGTGTTCGCCACGACGGTGCGGGAGAACCTGCTGGTTGCCAACGGCGACGCCAGCGATGCCCGCATGGCCGAAGCGCTGGAGGCGACCGGCTTCGAGTTCGACCTGGACTTCATGCTCGATAACGGCGCGAACTCACTGTCCTCCGGTCAGCGCCGCCGACTGTTGCTGGCACGCGCGCTGGTCAGCGACGCCCCCATCCTGCTGCTGGACGAGCCAACCGAGCACCTCTCGATCGACGCCGCGGAGCACCTCCTCGATGTCCTGCTGCACGAACCGCTACCCGGCGCGCTGCCGCAGCGCACGGTGATTGCGGTCGTACACGTCGACGGGCCCGTCGGCATCGAGGTTGCTGCCTCGCCGACGGGCCCGGACGTGGTGTCGTAGCTGGCGCTACTTCTTCATCGTGCCGGTTTCCATGATGCGGGTATGGAAGTCGAACGCGTGACGCAGATCGTGTGGCGTCTGCTGGAACTTGCTCTTCGACGCCAGCTCCACGTACTCCTCGAGCAGTGGGCGGTAGTCGGGGTGGGCAATCGCGATCATCTTGGCCACACGGTCACGTGGAGCGAGGCCGCGCAGGTCAGCTACACCGAACTCGGTGATGAAGACCATCGCGTCGTGCTCGGTGTGGTCCACGTGGGAGACCATCGGGACGATGGAGGAAATCGCTCCGTCCTTCGCGGTTGCCGGGGAGATGAACGAGGAGATATAGGCGTTGCGGGTGAAGTCGCCAGAGCCGCCCAGAGCGTTCATGATGCGGGAACCGTTGATGTGGGTGGAGTTCGCGTTGCCGTAGATGTCCGCCTCAATCATGCCGTTAGAGGCGATCAGGCCGGTGCGACGGATGACCTCCGGGTGGTTCGAGATCTGCTGCGGGCGCAGGATGATGGACTCGCGGTAGCGCTTGGCTTCCGCGTTCATCTTGTCTGCGTACTCAGGGGACAGCGAGAAGGACGTTGCGGATGCGACGGACATCTTGCCGGCGTCGATAAGGTCGACCATGCCATCCTGGATAACCTCGGTGTACGCCTGGATGTTCTCAAACTTCGAGTCCATCAGGCCGGCCATCACGGCGTTCGGCACGTTGCCCACGCCGGACTGCATAACGTAGCCGTCGTAGGTGAGGCGGCCGTGGCGCACCTCGTGCTCGAGGAAGTCGAGGAAGTTCGCGGCGATGCGCTCAGAGGTCTCGTCCGGAGCCTTGAACGGCGCGTTGCGGTCCTCAGCGTTGGTCTTAACGACGGCGACGACCTTCTCCGGGTCGATCTCGATGTAGGTGGTACCGATGCGGTCGCCAGCCTTGGTAATTGGGATCGGGATGCGGTTCGGCAGTGGTGGCACGAGCCAGATGTCGTGCATACCTTCAAGGTCGAGCGACTGCCACTCGTTTACCTCGATGATGATCTTCTTCGCCGCGTTGAGGTACTCAACAGAGTTGCCGACAGACGAGGAAGGCACGATGTTGCCCTCCTCGGTAATGCGGACCGCCTCGACGATCGCGACGTCCACGTCGCCGAAGAAACCTTGCTCAACCATCATGCCGGAGTGGGACAGGTGGATGTCCTGGAACTTCATCTCTCCAGCGTTGATCTTGTTACGCATCTGCGGGTCAGACTGGTACGGCATTCGGTAGCGCAGCGCATTTGCTTCCGCCAGGACGCCGTCGCACTCCGGTGCCGTCGAGGCGCCGGTGAACAGGTCGATTGCGTACTCCCGGCCAGCGTTGTGCTCGTCGGTTGCCTTGGCTGCGATCGCAGCAGGCATTGCCTTCGGGTAACCAGCGCCGGTGAATCCCGAGATACCGACCTTATCTCCGTGGTTCACGAACTGGGCAGCTTCCTCTGCAGTCATGACCTTGGCGCGCAGCTTGTCACTCGCGATACGCTCGCTCATTAAAAACCTCACTTCGTGTTGATGATTCAGATATCACACCACCATAATTGTGACTTAGGTCTTACGGCAGAAAACTACGCAAACATCCAGAAAGGTCACCCTCACTGGATACCCCCTACCGGGCGAAGCGGGCGTCGACAAACAAAAAGGACATCCGAATTGGACTGCGCAGGCAGTGACGGGAACAATGGGGGCACTATGAACCCACATCTGAGCATCGGCGGCCTGGAGCTGAACTCCCCCGTCCTCCTCGCGCCGATGGCCGGCGTGACCAACATGCCGTTCCGCGTGCTGTGCCGTGAAATTGAGCAGGAGCTCACCGGCACCACTTCCGGACTGTACGTCTGCGAGATGATCACCGCCCGCGCGATGGTCGAGCGCAACGAGAAAACGCTCAGGATGATCCGCTTCGCCGATGTGGAGCAGCCGCGCTCCATGCAGCTCTACACCGTGGACCCCGCCTACACGTACGAGGCGGTGCGCATGATCGTCGAGGAAAACATCGCCGACCATGTGGACATGAACTTCGGTTGCCCGGTGCCCAAGGTCACCCGGCGCGGCGGCGGGTCGGCCATCCCGTATAAGCGCAGGCTGTACGGCAACATCGTGGCCGCGGCTGTCCGCGCGGCGGAAGGTTCGGGGGTGCCAATTACGGTGAAGTTCCGCATCGGGATTGACGACGACCACCACACGCACATGGACGCCGGGCGCATCGCCGCCGAGGAGGGCGCGGCAGCCGTGGCGCTGCACGCGCGCACTGCCGCGGAGCGCTACTCCGGGGCGGCGCACTGGGACGAGATCGCCCGGCTGGTTGAGCACATGCGCGGCACGGGGCTGCCGGTGATCGGCAACGGGGACATCTTCGCGGCGAAAGATGCGACCGACATGATGGAGCAAACCGGCTGCCACGGCGTGGAGGTCGGCCGCGGGTGCTTGGGCAGGCCGTGGCTGTTCGCCCAGATTGGTGCGCAGCTGCGCGGGGAGCCTATCCCGCCGGAGCCGACGCTCGGGCGCGTCAGCGGCATCATCGCCCGCCACGCGGAGCTGCTCGCGGAGCACGTCGGTGAGCAGCAGGCCTGCCGCGACATCCGCAAGCACACCGGCTGGTACCTACGCGGATTCCCGGTTGGCGGCGAATTCCGCAAGGACCTGGCCCGGGTGGAAACGCTCGATGAGCTCGGGGCGTTGTTGGAGACCATCGCGGACTCCGAAGAACTCGCCGAGCACGCCGACGACGCCCGCGGCCGCCAGGGTTCCTCCTCCAAGGTTGCGCTGCCTGAGGGCTGGCTCGACGATCCGGAGGACGCCACCGTGCCGGAGGGCGCGGAGATCGAGAACAACGGCGGCTAAGCCTTGCCTCGTTGATCAGGCCGTACCTATTACTATGGCGGGCATGCGTACCGCCTACCGTGAACACCTCGAAGCCTTCAACCGCGACCTGTTGCAGATGTGCGACACCGTGCGCGAGGTCATGCAGCTGGCGTCCACCGCGCTGCTGGAGCAGTCACTCGAGGACGCCGAGCATGCCCTCAACGCCTCTGACCCGCTCAAGGAGCTGAAGCTGCGCTGCGAGGAGCGCAGCATGAGCCTGCTCGCGCTGGAGAACCCGGTGGCGGGAGACCTGCGCCAGGTGCTGTCCTCTATCTATATCGTGGAGAACTTCTCGCGGATGGGCGCGATGGCGAAGCACATTGCGAAGCTGGCGCGGCTGCGCCACCCCTTCCCCGTGTTGCCGAACACGGAGCACGCCCCGATCGCTGAGATGGCCGCCCGCGTGGACGAAATGGTCAACATCACACACGACCTGCTGCTCGACCCTGACGCGGACGTCGCCGTTGAGCTCAACGCAATCGACGAAGGTGTCGACGACCTCCACGACTACCTCAACGCCATCACAACGTCTGACTCCTGGGAACACTCTGCGCGGGAGGCCGTCGACGTGGCGCTCGTCTCCCGCTACTACGAGCGCTACGCGGACCGCTGCGTGAACGTCGCAGGACGCGTCGTCTTCCTGGTCACGGGCCTAAACCCGAAGGAGTACATGAAGCAGCGCGACGAGGACGCGTTTGACCGCCACTCGAAGCTGGCGGCAATCGAGCGGCGGTTCAGAGCCAAGAAGTAGCGGCTAGCCGAAGCGGCCAGCGATGTAGTCTTCGGTTTCCTGCCGTGACGGGTTCTCGAAGATCGTGGTGGTGTCGTCGAACTCGATGAGCTGGCCAGGCTTACCGGTTGCTTCCAGGGAGAAGAACGCCGTCTTGTCGGACACACGCGCGGCCTGCTGCATGTTGTGTGTCACGATCACGATGGTGTAGTTCTCCTTCAACTCGTGGATGAGTTCCTCCACGGCCAGGGTCGAGATCGGGTCGAGGGCGGAGCAGGGCTCGTCCATAAGCAAGACCTCGGGGCGCACCGCGATGGCTCTCGCGATGCAGAGGCGCTGCTGCTGACCACCTGAAAGGCCACCACCCGGCTTGTCCAGGCGGTCCTTGACCTCGTCCCACAGGTTCGCCGCGCGCAGGGAGCGCTCCGCGACGTCCTTGAGCTCCTTCTTGTTCTTCACCCCTGCCAAGCGCAGGCCCGCCACGACGTTGTCCTCGATGGACATCGTCGGGAACGGGTTGGCCTTCTGGAACACCATGCCGACGGTGCTTCGCACCGACACCGGGTCCACGTCCTTGCCGTAAATATTGTGGCCGTCCAGAATAATCTCGCCCTGCACGGAGGCGCCCGGGATCACCTCGTGCATGCGGTTGAGCGTGCGCAGCACGGTTGACTTGCCACAGCCCGAAGGGCCGATGAACGCAGTGACTGCCTGCGCGGGAATCTCCATGGTGACGTCCTGCACCGCGTGAAAATCACCGTAGTAAATGTTGACGTCACGCATCTGAAGCTTCGACATATTGCACGTAATCCTTATTTCTTCACTGAAAACTTCGCGGCAATCAACCGCGCGAGCGCGTTGAGCACAACAACAATGATGAGCAGTGTGAGCGCCGAGCCCCACAGCCTGTCGGCGGCCGCACCCGTACCGCCTGCCTTCCACATGTCCAGCATGAACAGCGGCAGCGAGGACTGCGGCTGACCAAACATGCCGGCCCAGTTCACGATCGGCGTGGATCCGACGAGGATCAGCACCGGCGCGGACTCGCCCATCACGCGGGCAATCGCCAGCATGATGCCGGTGGTGATGCCGGAGAAGGCCGTCGGCACCACAACGCGCACGATGGTCTTCCACTTCGGCACGCCCAGGGCATAGGACGCCTCACGCAGATCCATCGGTACCACGCGCAGCATCTCCTCCGTATTGCGCACCACCACGGGCAGCATCAGCAGGATCAACGACAGCGCGACCGCGAAACCCGAGCGGGCCTGCCCCAGCACCGTGATCCACAGCGCGTAGATGAACAGCGCGGCAACAATCGACGGCACACCTGACAGGATGTCCACCATGAACGTGGTCAGCCTGCCCAGCTTCCCGCCCTTGTCATACTCCACCAGGTAGATCGCGGTGGCCACGCCAATCGGGATCGCAATTATCGACGCCACCAACGTCTGCGCCAGCGTTCCTACAATCGCGTGCAGCGCACCGCCGCCCTCCTTGGTGGCGCGGATACCGACCATGTCGGTGGTCCACCAGGACACGTCGCTGATGGCGTCCCACCCGCGGCCGACCACCGTGACCAGCAGCCACAGCAGCGGCAGCATCGCCAGCACCATCGTGGCAGCCACGAGCGTGCCCATCACAGCGCTTTTGATCGTGCGCGACTTCGCCACGGGGGTAAATGGCGACATAGGCTTTGTTGTCATTTACTTCTCCTCACAATCGCGCGCGCTGCAGCGTTGACCGCAAACGTAATCACGAACAGGACCAAGCCCGCCGCAATGTAGGCGCCAGCGCTAATCGGGTTGTTGAACTCCGCCGATGCATTCGCAATAGCGGTTGCGAAGGTGGTGCCGCCGTCGAAGAGCGAGCCGCGGAACAGCGGTGCCGGGGAAACCACCATGTACAGCGCCATCGTCTCGCCCAGCGCGCGGCCAAGACCCAGCATAGAACCGGCCACGAAGCCGGATTTACCGAACGGCAACACCGTCATCCGCACCACGTCCCAGCGCGTCGCGCCCAAGGCCATCGCAGACTCGATGAGACCGCGCGGCGTCTGCGTGAAGATCTCGCGGGCGGTGGCTGCGATGATCGGCAAGATCATGATGGCCAGCACGATGCCACCGGTCAGGATGTTGCGGCCGGTCGCGAACGACGGCGAGTTTTGGTAGTGCGCGAAGAGGAAGAAGTCGCCTCCCCAGGAATGCACCCACTCGTAGAACTTGCCGAGCGCGGGTCCCAGCACTTTCGCGCCCCAGATGCCGTAGACAATCGACGGCACCGCGGCCAGCAGGTCCACCAGCACCGCGAGCGGGCGCACCATGCGCTTCGGCGCGAAGCTCGAAAGGAACAGCGCCACGCCCAGCGCGACCGGCATCGCAATCAGCAGCGCGATGAGCGAGATCATCACCGTGGAGAAGAACAAGTTCGGGATACCGAAACGCATTGCGTCCAGGTTCGCCGTCTCCCACGGGCCCGAATACGTCAGGAACCCGAGGAAGCCGCCTTCGTTCCGCAGCAGCGGTGGCAACGCCTCCAGCAGGAGGAATGCGCCAATCGCAGAAATGATGAGCGTGATTAAAACCGAAGAGGACGTCGATACGCCCTCGAAGACGCGGTCCCCGGCTCGGCGCCGGGGGCGCGCCTCAACTTGAGCTGCAGCCATTGTTACTGAATCGCGTTGATGGCCTCACGGAGACGCTCAGCGTGCGCGCCCGACACCGGAATGAAGCCCTCGGACTCCAGCTCGCTGTCCTGCGAGTCCAGCGCCACGTTCAGGAAGTCACGCACCATGCCAGCGGTTGCGGCATCGTAGCCAGCCGAGCACACAATCTCGTATGTGGTCAGGATCAGCGGGTAGGACTCCGCATCCTTCGACGCGAACAGTGCCTCCGAGTCCACCACCATGTTGTGGCCCTCCGTGGAGAACTTCATGTGTGCCAGCGCGTTGCCCACGGTGGTGGAGTTCAGCTCAACCGGGCCGTTGCCGAAGTCAACCTTCGCGATCTTGTCTGCGAAGCCCGCCTCAACGTAGGTGATCGCGCCTGGGGTGTTTGCCACCTGGTCAGCGACACCGGTGGAGCCATTCGCACCGGAGCCAACCTCCGTCGGGAACGCCTTGCCCTTCGACTCCCACTTGCCATCCGACGCCGCAATCAGGAACTTCTGGAAGTTGTCCGAGGTACCCGACTCATCAGCGCGGTAAACGACGTTGATCTTCTGGTCCGGCAGCTCCACGCCCGGGTTGGACTCCGCAATCTTCGGATCATTCCAGTTCTTGATGACGCCCTGGAAGATCTCCACGATGTTGTCAACGCTCAGCGTCAGCTCGTCGACGCCCTCCAGGTTGTATGCAACCGCGACAGGGCCAATCACGAACGGCAGGTGCCACGCCTCGTTGCCACCGCAGCGCTCCGCAGCCTTTGCGACTTCCTCTTCCTTCAGTGGCGAGTCGGAGCCTGCGAAGACCACCTGGTTATCCAGGAACTGCTTCACGCCAGCGCCGGAGCCGGTCGGGTTGTACGCAAGCGTTGCCCCCGGAACGTCTGCCTCGTACACGGTACGGAAGTAGTCCATCGCGTTCTGCTGCGAAGACGCGCCCTCCGCCAGCAGCTGCCCAGTTTCGCCGGAAAGTTCGTACTCCCCTGCGACTGCAGCATCGGAACCGGGGGTATCCGTTGCGGAGGTGTCCGCCGCATTGTCTGCACCGTTGCCACACGCAACCAACGCGGCCGACGCTACCGCCAATGCACCGAATACTGCTGCAGAACGCTGATTTTTGAAATTCACGTGGAATACCTTTCCAAGAAATAGTGACCTTTAATGTTCGAGGAGTAACGCTAAAGCGTGATGGTGAACACTAAAGGCCCCTATTCGTGAACTTCACATGAATGTTGCGTGACGGTTGGGTTTAATCACCCGCCGCTGCCCCCGCCGCTTTATATACGACGTGGCGCTCCGCGACCTGGAATCCAAGCTCCTCGTAGCGCTTCACGGCCGGGGCATTGTCCGCCTCAACGTAGAGGATCACGGCCGGGCTTCCCTGCTCCGCGAGGTGAACCAGCCCCAGTTCCATCAATACGCCGCCAAGGCCGTGGCCGCGGAAGGCGTCCGCCAAGCCGACAACGTAGACCTCTCCGGTGCCGTCCGGGTGGCGCTTCGTCCAGTGGAAGCCCGCAAGCTCCTCGCCGCGGTAGAGCAGCCACACCCCGGCTGGGTCGAACCACTCCGCTTCCATCGCGCGGTGCAGGCGCTCGGTATCCCAGCCGCCTTGCTCCGGGTGCCAGGAAAACGCCTGGTTGTTGGCCTCCAGCCACGCCTTTTCGACGGCCCCACGGCCCCACTTTGCGCTCGCCTCGGTGAGGTTGAACGCCTCGTATCCCTCGGGCAGCTGTACAGGTTCAGCGCGCACCTCGTCCAGACGCATCACGAGCAGCTCGCGCACCGGGCGGAGCCCGAGGAGCAGCGCAACCTCGTGGGCGTCGGGCAGGTTGCCGTGGGCCCATAGGCCGGCGGCGGGGTTGTGGGCGAAGGTGGCGTCGACAAGGCTGCGGCCCATCCCCTGACCACGCGACTGCGGATCCACCGCGAGCTCCGCCGAACCGTCCGGGGCGAACCCCACGACTCCTACAACGTCGTCACCTTGGTTGACTACCAGGTGGTTGTGGCCCAGGCGGGCGTCGTGAAGCCCGTTGAGGAACTGCTCGGAAAAGGCTGCGATGCCGTCGTAGTCCGCGACGCGCTGCAGCATCGCCTCGACCTGTTTGGCCGTCTCCGGATGTTCCGGCAGCGTGAGCGGTTGGGGGTGAAAGCGAGTGTTCGTCATGCCCCAAGGCTAGCGTGTGTGTACAACTAGAGACGTGAAGAAACGGTCGATCGCACTCGGGCTCGTTGCGGTGCTGTGCATCGGTGGCACCGCCGACACCCTGTTTGCCTCCGGCGTGGAGCGCACGCTGTCGAGGCAGGCCGCGCAGCTCAACGGGCTCGAAGTCGCCCCCGAGGCCTACATCTCCGGGTTCCCGGTGGCGCTGGCTGCTGTGACCGGAGCTGTGTCAAGGGTGAGCCTGCACTCCGTAGACGTGCCGGTGGCGGGCGTCGGCGTGGGCAACGCCGGGGTGGAGCTGATCAACCTGGAACTGCCCGCAAACGCCGGACAACGCCTACGCCGCGCGGACCTCACTGGCGCGCAAGCCGACGTCGTGCGCCGCACAGTACGCCTCGACGGCGTCGCGTTCGGCCAGCTCCTCGGCATGACCGACCTCGACATCGCGCACCCCTACGACATCTCGCCCTCCGGCGGCACCGCAAGCGAAGCCCGCATGACCGGCACCGTCCCCGGCACGGACATTCCCACCACAGTCGTGGTCACCCTGCGCCTCGACGGGCCCACGTTCCGCATGCGGCCCAGCCAGCTTATCGACGTCCCCTCCGACCTCACCGACCGCGTCATCGACGCGTACACCCTGGACAGGGACACCCGCGACCTGCCGCTAGGCGGCCAGGCCGACAACGTGCAACTTTCCGGCGGCTCCATCGAATTTTCCCGCGACCGCATCAACACCGTCGTGGAAGCTGCCGACCTCGCACCGCTGGTGTAGGACGTTGTAGCCTGGTACGCATGAGTGAAAAGCTAAACGGAAACGAAGCAGTCAACCTCGCCGCTGAACAGTCGAAGGCGACCGCGCACCGCAACATCCCCGCCCTCGGGTTTGATGAGATGCCCCTGCCAGCGGACACGGCCAACCTTCGCGAGGGCCCGAGCCTCCACGACGGCCTCTTAGCACTTCTGCCGCTGGTCGGCGTGTGGCACGGCGAGGGCCAGGCCAACGATAACGGCGACGAGTACGCGTTTGGCCAGCAGCTGGTCATCTCCCACGACGGCGAGAATTACCTCCGCTTCGAGTCCCGCATCTGGCGCCTGGACGAGGACGGCAAGCCCACCGGCGCTGACCAGCGCGAGGTCGGCTTCTGGCGTATTTCCCTGAAGGACGAAATCGAGGTCACCCTGACCAATTCCCGCGGGCTCACCGAGATCATGTACGGCACGCTGCTCAACGAGCGCGCATGGCAGCTGACCAGCGCGTCGACCATCGTGACGGAAACCGGCCCTGAGAACCACGGCCCGGGCAAGCGCGTCTACGGCCTGATGCCGAACAACAACCTCGGTTGGGTTGACGAGCGCGCCGTCGACGGCGAGATGGTCCCCTACATGTCCGCCGAGCTCAAGCGCGTCGCCGGCTAAGCACTAGGGTTTACAGGCTTTTACAGGCCGATGCTCGCGTCGAGCGCCTGCTGCACTAGCTCCTGGATCTCCCGAGCGTTCTCGGGGGCCGGGAGCTTTTTGTCATTCAGGCGCTTCACCCTCGTTGCCATCCGCGTGGAGCTCACCAACCACACCGACTCAGCCTTGAACAGCTCATTCAGGTAGATGTCTTTCTGCTTGCACTTCCAGCCGCGCGCGGATGCGTACTCGAACAGCGCGGCCTGCGTCGTGCCCGGCAGGATGCCCGGCCCCGGCTTCGGCGTGCGGATCCGCCCGCCCTTCTTCACCACGATCACCGTCGAGTTCGCGCCCTCCAGCACGCGATCGGTGGTGGGGTCGATGTAGATGACGTCGTCGTGCCCGTGGCTCTTCGCCCAGCGCAGCGCAGCCATGTTCGCCGCATAGTTCAAGGTCTTCGCGCCTACCTGCATCCACGGCACTGCGTGCTCACCGGTGTCCAGGGAGTAGCCACGCGAGGTCGTCATCACCGACACCCCGCTCTTGCGCTGCTTCAGGGCAGTCTCGTCGATGGGGCGCACCGTCAGCCACGCCGTGGGCACCCTGGTGGTTTCGCGGCCACGCGTCATCGTCCACACGCAGCGCGCGTCCACTTCCTCCGGCTCGCTGCCGCGCTCGCGCACGTAGTCGGCCACCGCCTCATTCGTCGCCTTCACCCAGTGGTCCACCCCCGGGTCCGGCAGGTCGAGTGTGCGGGCGCTTCGCCGGAAACGCTCAATGTGGGCCTCAAGGTTGGCGGGCACCCCCTTCCGGATCAGGATGGTTTCGAAGATGCCGTCGCCACGCGTGACGGCGGCGTCGTCCCAAAACACGTGCGGCATGCTGGCGTTTTGGCGTCGAATAGAACCGCCGAACGGTTCCACAAGATAGATCACTGGAGCTGGTAACAAGTGCGACGAACCCATGCGTTCATAGTATCCCGCTACGATGGTGGATGTGTTGAACTCTTCTCCACTTTTGCAACGCCCTGGCGCCGCAGAGTTTGCGGGCACGACGCCGCTCGACGCGAAGGGGGTCGCCTGGCACTACGGGGAGCCGCTCGGCGAACAACGCGCCATGGACACCCAGCCCGTCATCATCGACCGCTCGCAGCGCCGCATCATCGCGGTCGCGGGGCCCGACGCACCAGAGTTCTTAAACAACCTCCTCTCACAAAAGCTTGACGACGCCCCCTCCGGCTTCGCAGCCTCCGCCCTCGACCTCGACGCGCAGGGCAGGATCCTCCACCACGCCGACGTCTTCTACGACGGCACCACGTTCTACCTCGACCTGCCAGCCGCGCAATACGAAACCTTCACCGCGTTCCTGCGCAAAATGGTGTTCTGGTCCGACGTCACCATCACCGACACCGACCTGGCGATCCTCACGCTCATCGGCCCAGCCGACGCCACGGAAGCCCTCGCGGCGGTGGACGGCGTGGCGTTTTCCCGGCGGGTGTCCCCGTGGACCGCGCACGCGCGCTTCGACATCGCGGTCGAACGCGATCGGATCGAAGAGGTCGTCGATACGCTGGTGGAACGCGGCGGCGTGCTCGGCGGGCTCATGGCGTTCACCGCCGAGCGTGTGCGGGCCGGCGAGCCCGAACTCGGCGCCGACTGCGACGAAAAAACCATCCCGCACGAAGCCCCGCGCCTGATCAACCGCGGTGACCGCATCGCCGCCGTCCACCTGGAGAAGGGCTGCTACCGCGGGCAAGAAACCGTCGCGCGCGTGGAAAACATTGGCCGCTCCCCCCGCCTGATGGTCATGCTGCAGCTCGACGGCTCCGCACCCACCGAGCCAGAGATCGGTGCAACCATCCGGGCGGGCGGGCGCGCGGTTGGCACGCTGGGCACCGTCGTCCACGACGCCGACTACGGCCCCATCGCACTCGCCCGGCTAAAACGGTCCGCCCTCAACGCCGGCACCGCCGTCGACCTTGACATCGATGGCGTTTCCGCCCGCATCGACCCCGATTCCATCCCCACCGACGAGGGCGAGAAAGCCGGGCGCAAGGCCCAACAACGGTTGCGCGGCAACTAGGTCTCAGACTGGCCCCTGTGTGGGCTCTTGCCGGGGCCCGCTGGGCAAACACACAGGTCACCCCGTGGAGGGGAATTTTTGGAACGTTCGCGCTATTATGTCCTACAGGACAATTAACGAATCGACAAGCATGAGGCCGCTCCCTGCCCGGGAGCCGCCCAGAAGAACCACCTCAAGGGGGTCACGCAATGGGTCGCGGACGCGCCAAAGCAAAGCAGACCAAGGTTGCTCGCCAACTCAAGTACAACTCTCCTGAAATGGACCTCGAGTCGCTCCAACGCGAGCTCGCAGGCAAAGCTCCGAAGAAGAGCTGGGAAGAGGACGACGACTACGAGGTAGATGACCAGTACGCCGATTACGCCGACTGGGATGCATACGGCACCTCTGGCCGCTAAACGTCCAACACTGACAAAGAACACCTGCTGTCCACACGGGCCGCGGGTGTTCTTTTGGTGCCTTTATAGTTTTTAGAGGACGGTCGCACCAAATTCCTTCGCGCTGCGCTGGCAACCAGGGGAAACGCTGAGTGGTGGCGTCGAAATTCGGGAATTTGGTGTCACCGCAACTGGTAGTTACACCAAATTCCTGCACGAACAATCAGCGACCTGGGCTTTTGTGAAGCCCGTCGACTGAAATCGCGGAATTTGGTGTGCGAGTCCTAAGAATGCGCCCCGCGAAGCACCGCGCGGGCATCTTCGCCAGCCTCGGCGGCTCGGACCTCGCCGAGGACCCAGCTGTCGATGTCGCGTCCCTTCAACAACGCCAACGCCTGGTCACGATCCTCCGGCGCCACGACGGCAACCATGCCGATGCCCATGTTGAAGGTCTTCTCCATCTCCTCGACGGGGACGTCGCCGACGGACTGGATGGTCTGGAAGATTGGGCTCGGGGTCCAGGTGGCGCGGTCCATGTCGGCAACGAGGCCTTCAGGGATGATGCGCTCCATGTTGCCGGCCAGGCCACCTCCGGTGACGTGGCAGAACGTACGCACGTCGCACTCCTTGGCAAGCGCCAGGCAGTCAAGGGCGTAGATCTTGGTTGGTTCCAAGAGCTCCTCGCCGAGGGTGCGGCCGAGGGCGTCGACGTGACCGTCGAGAGGCAGCCCGGCGCGCTCGAGCAGCACGTAGCGTGCGAGTGAGTAGCCGTTGGAGTGCAGGCCGGAGGACGCCATCGCGATGATGGTGTCGCCCTCGCGGACCTTGTCCGGGCCGAGGAGCTCGGAAGCTTCGACGACGCCGATGGCGGTGGCGGAAACGTCGTAGTCGTTAACGTCCATGACACCTGGGTGCTCCGCGGTCTCGCCACCGAGCAGGGCGCAGCCTGCCTGGACGCAGCCCTCGGCGATGCCGGAAACAATGTCGGCGACCTTCTCGGGGACGACCTTGCCGATCGCGATGTAATCCTGCAAGAAAAGTGGCTCCGCGCCACAGACGACAAGGTCGTCGACGCACATGGCGACCAGGTCGATGCCGATGGTGTCGTGCTTGTCCATCGCCTGAGCGACGGCCAGCTTGGTACCGACGCCGTCGGATCCGGCCGCGAGCAGCGGCTCCTTGTACTTGCCTAAGGCGAACAGGCCGGCGAAGCCGCCGATGCCGCCCTGGACCTCTGGGCGGGAGGCGCGCTTGGCAAGGGGCGCGAGCAACTCTACGGCCTTGTCGCCGGCTTCGATGGAGACACCTGCGGCCTCGTAGGACACGCCCGATTCAGCTGGGGTGTTGTGGTGGGTCATGATGCGTTTTCACCTTTCTGAAGACGACGAACAAGATCTGCGTTGTGGTTGCCCTCCGGGAGCCCGAGTGGGTACTCGCCGGTGAAGCAGGCCGCGCAGAGGTTGGAGGCTGGCTGGTTGGTGGAGGCGATCATGTCCTCGGTGGTGACGAACGCCAGGGAGTCCGCACCCACCATGGTCCTGATGGACTCGGCGACGACTTCTTCGTTGCCGCCGCGCCCGTGGTTGGCGATGAGTTCGCCGGGGCTGGCGAAGTCGATGCCGTAGAAGCACGGCCACTTCACTGGTGGCGAAGCGATGCGCACGTGCACTTCGGCGGCGCCGGCCTCGCGCAGCATCCGGATCAGTTTGCGCTGGGTGTTGCCGCGCACGATGGAGTCATCCACGACGACGAGCTTCTTACCTTCGATGACTTCGCGCACCGGGTTGAGCTTCAGTCGCAGGCCCAACTGGCGCAGCGTGTCCGAGGGCTGGATGAAGGTGCGGCCCACGTAGGCGTTCTTCATCATGCCCTGCTTGAACGGGATGCCGGATTCCTCGGCGTAGCCGATTGCTGCCGGGGTGCCGGACTCTGGGACCGGCATGACCAGGTCGGCGTCGACGGGTGCGACGCGGGCCAGGCGGCGCCCGATGTCGATGCGGGCGCTGTTGACGGATTGGCCGTCGACAACTGAGTCGGGCCGGGCGACGTAGACGTACTCGAACACGCAGTGCGCGTGTGGTGCGTCGGCGAAGCGCTCGGAGTGGACGCCGGTCTCGTCGATGGCGATGAGCTCGCCTGGTTCGATGTCGCGGACGAAGGAGGCGCCCACGATGTCCAGCGCACACGTTTCGGATGCGACGACCCAGCCGCGTTCCAGGCGGCCGAGGCACAGTGGGCGCACGCCGTGTGGGTCGCGGGCCGCGTAGAGGGTCTTACCGTCGGTCACCATGAAGCAGAACGCACCCTTGACGCGCGGCAGGAGTTGGCGCGCGGATTCCAGGAGGGTGACGTCGTCGCGGATGGCGTCGGCGAGGAGGGCAGAGACGACCGCCGTGTCGGAGGAGGAGCCTTGGCCCTCTACCCCGTCGGCGGGGATAAGCTTGCGCTCCACGGCTTCGCGCTGCAGCTCGACGTAGTTGGTCAGGTTGCCGTTGTGTGCCAGCGCGACGTCGGTGCCGTTGGGGCTGACGCGATACATTGGCTGCACGTTGTCCCACGAGTTGTTGCCCGCCGTGGAGTACCGGGTGTGGCCGATGGCGACGTCGCCTTGCAGCGCGCCGAGCGTCGGCTCGTCAAAGATTTGGCTGACCAGCCCGATGTCCTTGAACACCACCACTTGGTCATGGTCGCCCACAGCGATACCTGCGCCTTCTTGGCCGCGGTGCTGGAGGGCAAATAGTCCGAAATATGTCAGTTTTGATACGTCTTCACCGGGCGCCCAAACGCCGAACACACCGCATTCTTCGCGCGGCGTGTCATCCCCGATGTATTCCTCTTCGGTTCGCACGTGCTCTACTCTAACGAACACCTAGGGGTGAAGGGGTAGAACGGGCAGCCCTTTTTGGACTTCGTGGGCTCGGGAGCCAGAGGCGTCGATACGCCCGGCGCGAACTTCTTCCTCGAAAGTGGCACAACCTGTGGCGATTCGCAGCCAGGTGGTCGGGTCCATTTCCACGACGTTGGGCGGGGTGCCGCGGGTGTGGCGGGGGCCTTCGACGCACTGCACCGCAACAAACGGGGGTACTCGCAGCTCTACTGTGTGTCCGGGCATCTCGTGGGCGAGGGTGCGGGCGGTGCGTCGCACGGCGTCGGCAAGCAAAGCCCTGCCGGGCTTGTCGACGCCCTCTTCGTCCAACAGCCAGTCCTTGATTGCCAGGACGGCCGCTCGTGTCGCTGCCGGGTCCACCTCTGTCTTCTTCGGTGCCTTCCTCTGTGCCATGGATTTCATATTATGCTGTGGTGCCATGAAGTCTCCTTCCATCACGCTGCGTTTCATGGCGGCTCCTACAGATGTTCTCCACGCGGGCGCCCAGGGCGTCTCCGGTGGCCGTGTGTTGCAGTGGATCGACAAGGCGGCATACGCGTGTGCCGCGCAGTGGTCTTCGACCTACTGCGTGACTGCCTACGTCGGCCACATCCACTTCACCCGACCGATTCCGTCGGGCCACATTGTGGAGGTCCGTTCCCGGATCGCGATGACTGGCCGCACTTCCATGCACATCGTCAACGAGGTGCTCTCGGCAGACCCCCGGGAAGGTGTTTTCACCCGCGCGTGCGACTGCCTGGTGATTTTCGTGGCAAAGGATGCAGCTGGGCGCCCAACCCCGGTGCCGACATTTACGCCTGAGACCGATGAGGAACGCCGCGTGGAAGCCGCCGCGATCTCCCGCATCGACCTGCGCAAGGCCATCGAGGCGTCCATGCTGGAGCAGACCTACACGGACGACTCCACCGCACCACGCACCATCCACCGCTTCCTGGCCAAACCGACCGACATCAACTGGGGCGGCGATGTGCACGGCGGCACCGCCATGGAGTGGATCGATGAGGCCGGTATGGCCTGCACGATGGAGTGGTCCGGGGAACGCACCGCAGCGGTGTACGCGGGCGGCATCCGCTTCTATAAGCCGATCCACATCGGCGACCTCATCGAGGTGGAAGCACGCCTGACCAGGACAGACTCCCGCTCGATGCATACCTCCATCTTTGTTCGATCGGGGGACCCGCGCGGCGGACGCGAGTCGCTCCAGAACGCGATTCACGCCACGGTGACCTACATCGGTATCGACATCGACGGCAACCCGCTGGCCGCGCGCAAGTTCACCCCAGTCACGGACGAGGACAAGCGCCTCTGGGAGCACACGCAGACGCTCAAGGACCTGCGGGCGCAGTATGAGCCGGAGCCGCTGGTGCGCCCAGACGATGCGCAGCAGCGCGTCGACTAGTGGCGGCTATGTCAGTGCTGAAGCGAACCGCTGCGCTGCTGGCCGCGAGCGCCTGTGTGGCCGGTTCACTGGTTGGCTGCGCGGCGCCCCAGCCGAAGACGGCGACCGCGCTGCAGTTCCGCCAGTCCGCCGCCGTCACGCTCCTCGGCGATAGCGGCGGGGCGTACCACTTCCGGGCACGCGTAGAGAACCCCCGCGTCATCTCAGGACAGGAGGCACGCAGGCGTGTCGGCAACTACACCAACGCCGACACCGCGCTCGCCGACGTGACCCAGCTGCGCTGCTTCGACATCAGCTACATCTACACCGGCAACACCGCAGGCGACAGCCCCGACGAGGCCGTGCTCAGCCCCGACATCACCATCGTCGGCGAAAGCAACGTGGCGGCGAACCGCGTGCGCAACTTTGCCACCCAGCTCTGCGACACCGTAGACCTCCCGGTCCTGCCACGGGACCCACAAGCGCTCGTTCCCAACCAGACCTACAACCAGACCTTCGTCAGCTTCTCCGTCGACGACGCAGGCCAGCCCGGTGTTGAGGCAACAGGCCTGCGCATGGAAACGCCGCCAGGCACCGTAATGACCTGGCGGCATAACCTCTAAATCGCGCTAACTACAGCGCGGCGTTCGGGGCCGTCGCGTTGCCGAACAGTGCCGGCAACGTATTCGCCCACGCGTCGGCCAGCGCGGCCACGGCGACGGAGTGCTCACCGAAGGTGATCTGGCCGTCGTCGGTGGTGGTGCCCAACACGTGCGCTGGGACGCCGGTGGCGTTTGCGCGCTCGATGGTGGCGTCGACAAGCGACGGATCCACCGCGACGAGCACGCGGGAGGCGGACTCGGAGAACAGCGCGGTGAACGCGTCCTCGTGGACCGCCGAAAGGTCCAGCTTGGCGCCCTTGCCGGAGCCCAGCAGCATCTCGAAGACAGCCTGGGACAGGCCACCTTCTGAGAGGTCGTGCGCGGCAAGGATGTCCTTGTTCGCGTGCAGCAGCTCGCCGAGGCGCTCCTCGTTGGCAAGGTCTACCTGTGGCGGCAGGCCGCTCAGGCCCTGGCCGGAGATGTCCTGCCACACCGAGCCGCCGAACTCCGCCTTCGTGTCACCCAGCACGAGCAAGGCCTGCTCGCCCTCGCCCTTCGGCAGGCGGTGCGGGATGGCGGCGTTGACGTCCTCGATCACGCCGAGCACGCCCACGACTGGGGTCGGCAGGATTGGGGTCTCGCCGGTCTGGTTGTAAAAGGACACGTTGCCGCCGGAGACCGGAATCTCCAGCTCAGCAGCGCCGTCGGCGAGGCCGTGGACGGCTTCGCGGAACTGCCACATCACGTCGGGGTTCTCAGGGGAACCGAAGTTGAGGCAGTTCGTCACCGCGACCGGCTTCGCGCCGGTGACCACAACATTGCGGTAGGCCTCCGCAAGCGCGAGGCGCACACCCATGTTCGGGTCCAGGTAGGAGTAGCGGCCGGACGCGTCAGCGGAAATCGCCACACCGCGCGAGGTCTCCTCGTTGATGCGCAGCACGCCCGCATCCGAGTACTGGGCCTGCACGGTGTTGCCACGCACGTAGCGGTCGTACTGCTGCGTAATGAAGTCGCGGGAGCACAGCGCCGGGGAGGCAACCATCTTGAGCCAGGTAGCCTCCAGGTCCTCCGAAGTATCGACGTCCGCCTTCGCCTGCACGCCATCAAGCCATTCGGGGCGCGCGTACGGGCGGTCGTAGACCGGGCCTTCGTCGATCGATGACGGTGGCGCGTCCAGTACCAGCTCGCCCTTGTGGTAGACGAGGTAGCGGTCCTTCTCATCGGTGACCTCACCAATCACGGCCGCACCGACCTCCCACTTCGCGCAGATCTCCATGAAGCGATCCACGTTCTCAGGGGTGACCACGGCGCACATGCGCTCCTGGGACTCGGACGCCAGGATCTCGGCGGCGCTCATATTCGCCGCGCGCAGTGGCACGTTGTCCAGGTTGACGGTCATGCCGCCGTCGCCCGCCGCAGCCAGCTCGGAGGTAGCACACGCCAAGCCGCCGCCACCGAGGTCCTGAATACCGACGACAACGCCGGCCTTGTACAGCTCCAGGCAGCACTCGATGAGGACCTTTTCCGCGAACGGGTCGCCAACCTGGACGGCTGGGAGCTTGCGCTCCTCGCCTTCCTCGAAGGTCGCAGAGCCCAGCACCGACACGCCGCCGATGCCGTCAAGGCCCGTGCGGGAGCCGAAGAGGACCACCTTGTTGCCAGTGCCGGACGCGAACGCCAGCTTCAGGTCCTCGACCTTGAGCGTGCCCACGCACAGCGCGTTGACCAGCGGGTTACCCGCATATGCTTCGTCGAAGACGGTCTCGCCGCCAATGTTCGGCAAGCCCAGCGAGTTGCCGTAGCCGCCAACGCCGTGCACCACGCCAGGCAGGACTCGCTTGGTGTCCGGCGCGTCAGCAGGGCCGAAGCGCAGCTGGTCCATCACCGCGATTGGGCGCGCGCCCATCGCCATGATGTCGCGCACAATGCCGCCCACACCCGTCGCGGCACCCTGGTAGGGCTCCACGAAGGACGGGTGGTTGTGGCTCTCCACGCGGAAGGTCACCGCGTCGCCGTCACCGATGTCGACGACGCCCGCGTTCTCGCCGATACCGGCCAGAATTTTCGACGCCATCTCCTCCGTCATCGTCTCCCCGAAGTAGCGCAGGTGCACCTTGGAGGACTTGTAGGAGCAGTGCTCGGACCACATGACGGAGTACACTGTCAGCTCCGCATCCGTCGGGCGGCGGCCCAGAATGCGCTTGATCTTTTCGTACTCGTCGGTCTTCAGGCCAAGCTCCGCGTAGGGCTGCTCCAGCTCAGGAGTCTGCGCGGCGTGCTCCACCGTGTCATTATGTACAGTCATTATTTCCCTACGCTCCGATCGAAGAAATAGCGGACAAGAACAACCCGAGCCCGTCCGTCGACGGCCCCGTAAGCGCCTCAATCGCGTGCTCCGGGTGCGGCATCAACCCCACGATGCGGCCGTTTTCGCTCGTCACACCAGCAATCGCGTTGATGGAACCGTTGAAGTTATCCGTGTAGCGGAACACCACGCGGCCTTCCTTCTCCAGCTGCTCAATGGTCTCGGCGGACGCCTGGAAGCGGCCCTCACCGTGCTTCGCCGGCACGAGGATCTTGTCCCCCTCGTTGAAGCGGTTCGTCCACGCGGTCTCCGCGTTGGCCACCTCAAGGTAGGTGTCCACGCAGTGGAAGTTCAGGTGCTGATTGCGGGTCAGCGCGCCCGGCAGCAGGCCAGCCTCGGTGAGGATCTGGAAACCGTTGCAGATGCCCAGCACCGGCATGCCCTTCTTCGCAGCCTCCACCACAGCGCCCATCATCGGGGCTTGCGCGGCGATGGCTCCGGAACGCAAATAGTCCCCGTAGGAAAACCCACCGGGGACCACGACGGCGTCAACACCCGTCAAATCTTCATCAGCGTGCCACAGCGACTTCGGCTGTGCGCCAGCCAGGCGAACTGCACGCAACGCATCGACGTCGTCGAGCGTGCCTGGGAACGTGATTACACCGATGGTTGCCGTCATCGAACAACCTCGAAGTCTTCAATCACCATATTTGCCAGGAGGGTTTCGGCGACGCGCTTGAGCTCATCGTCGGACACGGTGTCGTCGACTTCGATTTCAAAGCGCTTGCCCTGACGCACGTCCTCGACACCGTTCACCCCGATTCTGCCCAGCGCGCGCAGGACAGCTTGGCCCTGCGGATCCAAAATTTCAGCCTTAGGCATGACATTTACCACGACTTTTGCCATGAGAATCCTTCGTGTCTCGGAGGTCATTACGACGAAGACAGTATAACGAACGGATCCCTCCCGCGGGAGTCCTTTATTTTGCGGCTGCTAGACGGTGCACGCCCCCGAGTGCACGAGCGTCCAGGCGTACTCGAACGCGGTCTGCTTCCACTTCTCGTAGCGGCCGGACACACCGCCGTGGCCCGCGGACATCTCCGTCTTAAGCAGAATCTCCCCGCCCGTAGCTATCTCGCGCAGCTTCGCCACCCACTTCGCGGGCTCCACGTACAGCACGCGCGTATCGTTCAGGCTGGTCACCGCAAGGATGTCCGGGTAACGCTGGGCAGTGATGTTCTCATACGGGGCGTAGGAGGCCATGTAGTCGTACACCTCCGGGTCATGGTACGGGTCGCCCCACTCCTCCCACTCCACCACGGTCAGCGGCAGCTCCGGCATGAGGATTGAGGTCAGCGGGTCCACAAACGGCACGATCGCCTGGATGCCCGCGAACTTCTCCGGGGCCATGTTCGCAATCGCGCCCATCAGCATCCCGCCCGCCGATCCGCCCTCAGCAACGAGCGTGTCGTAGGAGCTCACGCCCGCGCGCACCAGCTCGTCGGCGCACGCGATGAAGTCGGTGAACGTGTTCTTCTTCGTGAGCATCTTGCCGTTGTCGTACCAGCCGCGGCCCATCTCGCCGCCGCCGCGCACGTGCGCGCACGCCCAAACCATCCCGCGGTCCAGCAACGACAGCCGCGCCACGGAAAAGCCTGGGTCCACGGAGGACTCGTAGGAGCCGTAGGCGTAGAGCAGCGTCGGGTGCGGATGGGTCATGTCCAGGTCCGCGCGGTGCACCACGGAGATCGGCACCTGGGTTCCGTCGTCGGCCGTAGCCCACATGCGGCTGGCAACGTAGTCGGCGGCGTCGTAGCCCCCGAGCACCTCCTGCTGCTTCAGCAACGTCACGCCGCGGGTGGCCACCTGGTAGTCGAACAGCTGGGCAGGCTGCGTAAACGAGGTGTAGGTCAGCCGCACCACCGGGGCGTCCCACTCGGGGTTACCGCCGAGGCCCACGGTGTAGAGCTCCTCGTCGAACTCGAGCTCGCGCAGCGCGCCGAAGTTGTCCCCCTCCACAGGCGCTACCGCAAGCCTGCTAATGCCGCCCGAGCGGTAGGCACAAAACAGGAAGTCCCGGTACGTATCGACGCCCTCTACGCGCACGTCCGCGCTGTGCTCCACGAACGTCTCCAGCTCAGTCAGCGGCACCCGCGCATCCACCGGGCAGGTCCCCACTGCGAAGTTGGGGCCGGTGGCGTTGTGCGTGACCACCCAGTACCCGCGCCCGGCGAGCTCCGCGTAATCCAGGTCGTACTCCACGCCTTCCTCGCGCGGCCACAGCACCTCGAACTCGGCGGTCGGCGTCTCCAGGGGTACCGCGCGCCACTCGCTGGTCAGCTTCGAGCTGGCCACGATGTACAGGAACTGCTCGGCGCGGTCCCCGCCCACGCCGAGGTTGAAGCGCTCGTCGTCCTCCTGGTAGACCAGCACGTCCTCCGACGCCGCCGTGCCCACCTCGTGGCGCCACACCTGGTGCGGGCGCCACGCGTCATCAACGCGCAGGTAAAACAGGTACTGCTCCCCCGCCCACGTCGCACCGTAAAAGGCGCCCTCGATGGTATCCGTCAGCAGCTCGCCGGTCTCCAAGTCCTTGATGCGCAGGTCGAAGCGTTCGTCGCCGGAGGTGTCCGTCGAAAAGGCCAGCAAGCGCCCCGACGTAGATACCGCTGACGCGCCGAGTGAGAAGAACTCATGGCCCTCGGCCATCTCGTTGAGGTCAAGCAGCACCTGCTCCCCCGGCAGCGGCGAGCCGTCCTCCGGCAGCGTCGGCGGCGTCCACGGGTCGTCGCCGACCCGCACGCGGCAGGACACGCCGTAGCTCTTGCCCTCGATAGTGCGGCCGTAGTACCACCAGTCGCCGTTGCGCTGCGGCACGGACATGTCAGTCTCCTTGATGCGAGACTTCATCTCCTGGTAGACCTGCTCCGCGAGCGGGGCAAACGGGGCGGTCACCTCCGCGGTATACGTGTTCTCCGCCTCCAAATAGGCAATGGTCTCCGGGAACTGCTTGTCCCGGAGCCACTCATAATTATCGACGAACTCGCGTCCATGAAACACGCGAGTCGTAGGGTGTTGTGCTGCCACTGGCGGTTGCGCGCTGAAATTCGTCATAGGCGACGAGTCTACGCGCAACCTCATGCCCTAGGCACGCGCCCCCGGCCAGTCCCCGAACTTCTCGCCACTGAGGCGCTCGTACGCCTCGATGTAGCGGTCGCGGGTCGCCTCCACCACGGAACCAGGCAGCTCCGGAGGCTGCGTGTTCTCCGCAGGGTCCCAGCCGGACTTCGGGCCGGTGAGCCAGTTGCGCACGTACTGCTTATCGAAGCTCGGCTGCACCTTGCCTTCCTCGTACGTATCGGCTGGCCAGTAGCGGGACGAATCAGGCGTGAGTACCTCGTCCGCAAGAACCAGGTTGCCTTCCTCGTCGACGCCGAACTCCAGCTTCGTGTCCGCCAGGATGATGCCCTTGGTTTCCGCGTACTCAGCAGCCTTGGTGTACACCTCCAACGTGAGGTCGCGCAGCTGGGCGGCAAGCTTCGCGCCCACCTTCTCCTCCACGTACTCGAACGTCACGTTCTCGTCGTGGTCGCCCTGCGCAGCCTTCGTCGCCGGGGTGAAAATCGGCTCCGGTAACTTCGAGGCCTCAACCAGGCCCTCGGGCAGCTTCACACCACACACCATGCCGGTGCGGTCGTACTCCTTCTTGCCTGAACCAGTCAGGTAACCGCGAGCGACGCACTCGAACGGAATCATCTTCAGCTTCTTCACCACGTACGAGCGGCCGAGGACCTCCTCCGGAATCCGGGGATCATCAATCGGGCCCGCCAGGTGATTGCGCACACCCGAAAGCAGGTCGAAGAAGAACATGGACGTGGCAGTCAGAATCCGGCCCTTGTCCGGGATCGCCGGCTCCAGCGAGAAGTCGAACGCCGAAATACGGTCGGACGCCACCATCAATAACGTTTCGTCATCCACCTCGTAAATCTCGCGGACTTTGCCGCCAGCCAGGTGGGTATAGTCAGAAAGCTCTGGACGCATGGACATAAAGATTACAGAATCTCCCCTGGTTTGTACGCAGCGGCGTCCGGGTGGGCGTCGATAAGCTGTTGGATACGAGCGCACACGTTGCTGACCTGCGACTCCGCCGAGCCGATGAACGCGTGGCGGTCAGCCAGCGCGTTCTCCAGCTGCTCTTTGTCGAGCGGGAGGCGCTCATCAGCGGCGAGGCGCTCGATGAGGTTTTGTTCAGCGCCATTTTCGCGCATATCAAGCGCCATCGCAACCGCGTGCTCCTTGATAATCTCGTGCGCCGTCTCACGACCCACGCCCGCGCGTACCGACGCCATCAAGATCCTCGTCGTGGCCAAGAACGGCAGGTAACGGTCCAGCTCACGGTTGAGCATCGCCGGGAACGCGCCGAACTCATCCAGCACAGTGAGAAATGTCTCAAACTGGCCGTCGATCGCGAAGAAGGCGTCAGGCAGGGCCACGCGGCGCACCACCGAGCAGAACACGTCGCCCTCGTTCCACTGCTGCCCAGCAAGGTCAGCGACCATGGTGAGGTAGCCGCGCAGGATCACCTGGAAGCCACCGACGCGCTCACAGGAACGCGCGTTCATCTTGTGCGGCATCGCCGAAGAACCAACCTGGCCCTCCTTGAAGCCCTCCGTCACCGTTTCGTTGCCGGCCATCAGGCGGATCGTGGTCGCGAGCGATGACGGACCCGCTCCCAGCTGTACAATCGCCGAGATAGCGTCGAAGTCCAGGGAGCGCGGGTAGACCTGACCCACCGAATCGAAGGTGCGTTCAAATCCCAGGTGGCGCGCCACCGACTGCTCCAGCTTGCACAGCTTCGCCTCGTCACCACCCATCAGGTCGAGCATGTCCTGCGCGGTGCCCATCGGGCCCTTGATGCCGCGCAGCGGGTAGGCCGCCAGCAGCGTCTCGATGCGCTCAACCGCCACCAGCATCTCATCCGCCGCAGACGCGAAGCGCTTGCCCAGCGTAGTGGCCTGCGCCGCAACGTTGTGCGAACGCCCCGCCATCACCAGCGTGGAGTACTGATCCGCCCGATTCCCGATCGCCTTGAGCACCGCGACCGACTTGTCACGAATCAGCTCCAGCGAGCGGTAAATCTGCAACTGCTCGACGTTCTCCGTCAGGTCACGGCTGGTCATCCCCTTATGGATGTGCTCGTACCCGGCCAGCGCGTTGAACTCCTCAATGCGCGCCTTCACGTCATGTCGCGTGACCTTCTCACGCTCAGCAATCGAAGCCAGGTCCACCTTGTCGACGACCGCCTCGTACGCAGCGATCGCCTCCTCGGGAATCTCGACTCCCAGCTCACGCTGCGCCTTCATCACGGCGATCCAGAGCTGACGCTCCAGAATGATCTTGTGTTCTGCGCTCCACAGCGTCGCCATTTCCGGCGACGCGTAGCGGTTCGACAGGACGTTGCTATTGTTCGGTTTCAACAGTTTCTCAGCCACGACGCTGATTATCGCACAACGTCCCGACACGCGCGCTAGATACGGATTTCTCCCTCAATCGCGCGCCGCCCAATGTCCTTGCGGCAGAAGGAACCCTCGAGCGAAATCTGCTCAATCGCCTGGTAGGCAGCGTCCACCGCGTCCTGCAGCGTTACGCCCTTACCCAGCACGTTGAGCACGCGCCCACCGGCCGAGACGTACTCCCCATCCTTGGTCGCGGTACCTGCGTGCAACACCACGTCGGGGTTGTCCAGGTCGGCGCCTGCAATGACGTCCCCGGTCTTGGGGTGCTCCGGGTAATCCTTCGCCGCCAGCACCACCGTCGCAGCGTAGCCGTCCTCCCACTCCAACGGCGGGAGCGTATCGAGGCTGCCCGTGGCCACAGCATAGAGGACGTCGACAAGCGGGGTACGCAGCAGGCTAAGCACCGGCTGAGTCTCCGGGTCGCCGAAGCGCGCGTTGAACTCCACCACCGACGGGCCCTCCGGACCCCACGCGGCGCCAACGTACAGCAGGCCCTGGTACGGGATGCCGCGGGCGACCATCTCGCGCGCCACCGGCCGCGCAATCTCGTCCACGATGCGGTCCACGCCACCCTCCGGCAGCCAAGGAAGCGGCGTGTACGCGCCCATCCCACCAGTGTTCGGGCCCTCATCGTTGTCGTAGGCGCGCTTGTGGTCCTGCGCCGGCAGCAGCGGCACGACGGTCTCGCCGTCCACCAGGCAGAACAGCGACACCTCCGGGCCCTCGAGGAAGGACTCGAACAGCACCGGGTTGCCGGCCTCAATCACCGCGCGAGCGTGCGCGCGGGCCTCGGCAGCATCAAGCGTGACGACGACCCCCTTGCCGCCAGCCAGCCCATCATCCTTGACCACGTAGTGCGGGCCGAACGCCTCAAGAGCATCGTCGATCTCCTCGATGCGCTCCACGCGCTGCGCGCGGGCCGTCGCCACACCAGCAGCGGCCATGACGTCCTTCGCGAATGCCTTCGACCCCTCCAGCTGCGCCGCGGCCTTCGTCGGACCAAACGCTGGAATGCCCGCGGCCTGCAGCGCGTCCACCGCACCCGCCACCAACGGCACCTCAGGGCCAATCACGACAAGCTCAGCGTCAACGTCTTTCGCCAGCTCGACGACCGACTCAGGCGAAGCGACGTCGACACTCCTGACCTCAGCAAGTGATGCCATGCCGGCGTTTCCCGGCGCGACAGTGAGCTCGTGTCCTGCAAGACCTTTCAACAGGGCGTGTTCACGGCCGCCCGAACCGATAACAAGGATGCGCATGCCCACTAACTTACCGGTAACCTAGGCGCTATGAGCACTGTGTTTACAAAGATTATTCAAGGTGAAATTCCAGGCCGCTTCGTGTACAAGGACGAGGACGTCGCCGCGTTCCTCACCATCGAGCCGATCGCGTACGGCCACACGCTGGTCGTTCCCGTCAAAGAGATCGATAAGTGGACCGACATCGAGCCAGCGCTGTGGGCAAAAATGAATGACGTTGCCCAGCGAGTAGGCAACGCCATCATCGAAGTATTCGGCAGCGAGCGCGCCGGCTACCTCATCGCCGGCTTCGAAGTGCCGCACGCACACATCCACGTCTTCCCCGCCAACGACATGTCCGGCTACGACCTGTCCACCGTGATGAAGATGGACGAAACCGACCCGGCCAAGATGGACGAAGCCGCGGAGAAGCTGCGCGCAGCACTCGAGGCCTAAACCTTCGGGCTCTTCTCCATCGGGAGGGAAATGGTGAACGTGGAGCCCTCACCCGGCGCGCTTTTTACGGTGATGGTGCCGTCGTGCTGCTCGATGAGGGACTTCGCGATCGCCAACCCCAACCCCGAACCGCCACCAGAAGCGCGGTTCCTGGAGTTGTCCGCGCGGTAGAACCGCTCGAAGATGTGCTCCGCGTCCTTCTCCTCCATACCGCAGCCGTCATCAATCACTTCAATGATGATGCGGTCCAGGTTCTCCCGCAACGCCACCGTGACCGACGCGTCCTTGCCCGCGTGCTTGAACGCGTTGACAATCAGGTTCAGCAACACCTGATGCAGCCGCGACGGGTCACCGTTGACCGTCGGCACCGAGGTGGCGTTGTTCTCAATCGTGAGCGAACGCTCCGGGAACGCCGCCTGCGCAGAGCTCACCGCCGAAGTCACCATCTCCAACACATCCACCTGGCGCTTATCCAGGCGAGTGCCCTCCGCACGAGTCAACGCGAGGAGATCCTCCACCAGCAACTGCATCCTGGCGGACTCCTCCTCAATCTTGCCAATGACCATGTCCGCATCCGGCGCCATACCCTTCCGGTAGAGCTCCGCATACCCGCGCACACTCGTCAGCGGAGTACGCAGCTCATGAGACGCGTCACCCACAAAGCGACGCATCTGCTCCTCCTTCAGCTGCGCATCCTCCACGGACTCCTGCAGCTGCTGCACCATCGTGTTCATCGCATATGACAACTTGCCGACCTCAGTCTCCCTCGACCACACCGGCACCCGGCGCTTCGTGTCGCCGTCGGCAATTGCAAGCGCAGTGTTCTCTACCTCACGCAACGGGGCCAACGCCTTACGAATATAGGTGCGCCCCGCGCACGCAATCCCCACCACGGCAAGGAGCCCAAATGTCGTTTCCACAATCGCAAGCCAACGCAACACACGGTGCTCTGCGTCGAGCTCTTTCGCGACATACTTCACAGTGCCGTCCGGCATCTCACGTGACATCGCGCGCCACTTCACGCCCGGCGCCACGCCTGTCGACGGCACCGTCACCGCCTTATCTTGCTGCTTGACCCTCGAAAGGTCCGGCGGTGTATCCACATACACCGGGCTCCACGAGGTCCCGAACTGCGGATACCACGTCTCCTGATAAAAATCGCTCGGCGCACCCGACGACGGCACCCACGTCACCTGACCAACCCACGTGTCCAACCCCTCGCTGAGCTGGTCGTCGACACGCTGATACAAAATGCTGCGCATGAAGATGTACACCGCCGAGAAACTCACCAACAGCGCCAGCGTGGCAATCGCCAACACCAACGCCACCAGCTGCTTCTGCAGCGGCTTCGTCCTCGAGTACGCAAGCGCATGAAGCCGACGCCTACTCATCGGTCACCTACGCCTTACTTACGAGGTGTACGCAGCACATAGCCGACGCCACGCACCGTATGAATCAACGGCACATCCCCATTGTCTACCTTGCGACGCAAGTACGAAATATACGACTCAACCACGTTGCCGTCGCCACCAAAGTCGTAGTGCCACACGTTATCCAGAATCTTCGCCTTCGACAGCACCACCTCAGCATTCAGCATCAAGTAGCGCAGCAGGTTGAACTCCGTCGGTGACAACTCAATGATCTCGCCAGCCTTCGTCACCTCGTGCGTCTCATCATTCAACGTCAGATCGGCGTACCGCAGCGTCGTATCCTCATCCGCATCCTCCGTCACCTTGCCGCGACGCAGAATCACACGCAGACGAGTAATGACTTCCTCCAAGGAGAACGGCTTCGTCACATAATCATCAGCGCCAATAGTCAGGCCGTGGATCCGGTCCTCCACCGCGTCCTTCGCCGTCAGGAACAACACCGGGCCGTCAATGCCCTCGCTGCGCAGCTTGCCCAACAGCTCAAAGCCGTCCATCCCCGGCATCATCACGTCAAGGATGAACGCGTCCGGACGGAAGTCCTTCACCTTCTCCAGCGCCTCCTGGCCAGACCCCGCACTCTCAACCTCAAAGCCCTGGAACTTCAAAGAAACCGTCAACAACTCAACGATATTCGGCTCATCGTCAACAACGAGCACCTTTACAGGCTTCGTAGCCTCAGACATGTACAGTTCACTCCTTCATACACCAGGGCATTTCGCGTTTCCCTTAGATTTCTCTCGGGAACTGCGTCGGCCGCCATGAATGGCTTCCACGCCCATGAACATAACTGCCTCTATCTAACGCCGTTTCTCTGAACGTTTCCTGTACGCCCCCTGCATGTGGGTGAGTAAAACAGGGATAGTCCGCCGGGAGAGGCGGGGTTGGGGCCGGTTGGATTTCGTTCCAGTCGACCTCTTAGCGTCGACCAATGCAGGTCGTCGGGAATGACTGTGCATTGCCTGGGCACCAGATCTCACCGCCATCAAACGCTGAACTGGGGAAACGTCGCTTGGCCTTGGCGAAAATGGGGAAATTGGTGCACCGGGGCGATTGCGGGGCGTCGGGCATCAAAATAGTCAGGCACCCCAACGCAAACACCCCCTCCCCGGCGTTAGGTACGTCCCGGGAGGGGGTTTCAGAGCTAGAGACGAGACTTGAACTCGCAACCTACGCATTACAAGTGCGTTGCGCTACCGATTGCGCCACTCTAGCAGCGCTGAAGAGTCTACACTAACGTTCACTCGTTTACCGAAATCCCACTTCCTACCTCCACCGATACCCTTCAGCGTCCCGACGAGCCCGGCAGGCTCGGTGGGGATGAACCCGGAACGGTTCTGGCGCCGGCGTCGAAGAGGATGGAGCTCATCGGGGTCGATGGGCCGACGATGATGGTGTCCAGCCCGGCGGAGAGCTCCAAGAGGCGGGGCATCGTTTTGTTCACGAGGGCGGATGCGGTGATGAAGACAGCGTCCAGGTCTGGGGCGAGGTATTCGAAGGCGGAGTCGGGGTAGTCGCCGGGGCGTTGGACTCGCTCGAAGACATAGAGGTCGGCGACGTCGCGGAGGGTGCGCTCCAGGCCCGGGAAGTGCCCGACGACGCCAACGCGCTTGCTGGCATAGCGGGAGGCGTAGGCGACGAATGCGTCCGGGGCGTCGTCGAAGTGGGGCGTGTCGCGGTTCATCCAGGCGTTGATCGCGGCGAGGCCGACGCCGGCTTCGGCAAAGTTCCACGATGTGACCATGGAGGCGGCGTCGATAAGGGGGCGTCCGATTGGGGACTCGGAGAGGATGGGACGGCCGTCGCCGGGGTAGACGGCGGCGATGCCGACGTGGCCGTCGGAGGTGCGGAGCCAGGCCCAGTGGGGTGCGATGCCGAAGTCGGTGACGGTGATGGTGGTCGGGGTGGCGTCGATAAGTTGCTCGTAGAGTTGCCAGGTCATGTGGCCATTCTAGGCGTGTCGGGGTGGCTTGCTAGGGTCGAATACGTGAACTTGAATTCGCTGTGGGAGTTTGTCCGCGGGTCACGCCAGCACGTGGCGACGATTGACGCGGCGCGAACGTCGCCGCCGCCGTCCGTGCTTGCCCCGATTGATCTGACGGATACCGCGCAGGTAGCCGGGGTTATGAATATTGCTGCGCGCATTGGGGAGATCCTGATCGCGAATGGCACGACGTCTTCGGATGCGATTGCGCAGATTCACACGGTGACCTCGTCGTATGGTCTGCACTACTGCCATGTGGACATCACGGTGAACACGATCATGATTAACACGATTATTGGGGTGCATAAGCGTACCCCGGTCAACGTGTTCCGCGTGGTCACGATGATGAGCGAGAACTACCACAAGCTGCAGGAGGCGGACCGGCTGATTCGCTCGATTCGTTCGGGCGCCACGCCACCGGAGCTTGCGGAGAAGATCCTCGACGATATTGATAACTCCCCCATCCCGTGGCGCAATACGCGCTACCTGGCGGGCTGGCTGGTGATGGGTGCGGCGGTCGCGATTTTGCTGGGCGGGGACCTGTTCATGTCCGCGATTGGCGGGCTCACGGCGTTTCTCATCATGGGATTTAACAAGATTTTGTCCCGCAACTCCCTGCCTTACTTCTTCCACTGCGCCATCGGAGGTTTCTTGACGACGATCCCGGCGGCGCTGTTCTACGAGTTCGCGCCGTTGATCGGCAGGACGATTGTGCCCAGCCAGGTGATCGCGGTGGGCATTGTGGTCCTGTTGGCGGGTCTGACCTTGGTGCAGTCGCTGCTTGACGGGGTGACGGGCTCGCCGGTGACGGCCTCGGCGCGTTTCTTCCAGACACTGCTCTTTACCGGCGGCATCGTGGCTGGTGTCGCGATTGGGTTGAACACGTGGGAGCTCATGGGCCTGGGCTTGCCTCCGCTGGAGACAATGCTGGGGACCCCAACGTTTAGTGGTGCGGCGGCGCGTATTGCGGGGAGTACGTTGGCGTCGGCGTCATTCGCGGTGACGTGCTTCGCGGAGCGCCCCGCGGTGGTGGTGGCGGCGTTTACGGCCGCCGCCGGTTCGAGTATGTATTACCTGTTTTTGATCCCAATCGGCTCCGGCGCCCTGATGGCGACGGCGGCGTTGGCGTTCGTCGTCGGCCTTGCGGGTGGTTTGATTGCCCGCCGTTTCCTGATCAACCCGGTGATCACCGCGGTGGCTGGTGTGACCCCGTTCCTGCCTGGCTCTGGTGTGTATCGCGGGATGTACGCCATGATGAACGAGCAGATCGTGGTGGGCCTGACCAACCTGTTCATGGCGGTCGGCACCTGTATGGCGCTGGCTGGCGGTGTGGTGTTTGGCGAGTGGGTGGCGCGCCGTCTGCGTGCCCCGCAGCACTACATTCCGTACGAGGCTTTCAAGCGGGCCGGGCGCTTCACGTTCCAGCAGATCCGCCGACGGAGGCCCCCAGGCGGGCTTCGTCACTAATATTGGCGTAGAATCGTTGTGCTAGTAATGCGCGTCATACAAGGAGGAACCCGTAGTGCCACCCAAGATCACCGACTCTCGCCCCTCGCCTGAGGCGCTCCACGCCGTTGAGGAGCAGACAGCATCTGGTGCTCGCAGGATTGTTGCTACCTACGCCGAGGACTTTTTTGATGGCGTGACCTTGATGTCCATGCTCGGTGTCGAGCCACAGGGCTTCGTGTACAAGAAGTACGCGGAGGAAGTCCTGGGCGCTGAGGAAGAGGAAGAGCCGAAGAAGGCGACCAAGAAGAAGGCTACGAAGAAGAAAGCCACCAAGAAGAAGGCTTCTAAGAAGAAGGCCACGAAGAAAAAGGCCACCAAGAAGAAAGCAACAAAGAAAAAGGCCACCAAAAAGAAGACTGTAAAGAAGAAGTCGTAGTTGTGAATGAGTTCGTAGTGGTGGCTAACCGCCTGCCCGTCGACCGTGTCGAGGGCGGGTGGAAGGCGTCACCCGGCGGGCTCGTGGCGGCCCTCGCCCCGGTGTTGCGGGCACGCGCCGGTTGCTGGGTGGGGTGGTCCGGCGCGGTGGATGAACCGGTCGCGCCGTTTCGCTTTGATGGCATTGACCTGCACCCGGTGACGTTGGACGCCCAGGACTACGAGGAGTTCTACGAGGGGTTCTCCAACTCGACGTTGTGGCCGCTCTACCACGACTTGATCGTGGCCCCGCAGTACAACGAACAGTGGTGGCAGCGCTACCGTGACGTTAACGTCCGCTTCGCGCGCGCGACCGCCGAGGTGGCAGCGCAGGGAGCGACGGTGTGGGTGCAGGACTACCAGCTGCAGCTGGTGCCGGGCCTGCTGCGCGAGATGCGCCCCGACCTGACCATCGGGTTCTTCCTGCATATTCCATTCCCCTCCCCCGACCTGTTCCGTCAGCTCCCGTGGCGCGAGGAACTCATCGGCGGACTCAACGGCTGCGACCTGGTGGGGTTTCAGCGCGAGGCGGATGAGCGCAACTTCCGCGCACTCGTCGGCGACGATAACAACAGCCCGCGCAGTGGAACGTTCCCGATCTCGATTGACCCGGCGGCGGTGCAGGTTGGCTCGCCGGAGGCGGTGGCGAAGCTGCGGGCGTCGGTAGGGAATCCTGCGGCCCTGATGCTGGGGGTGGACCGCATGGATTACACGAAGGGCATCCTGCAGCGTTTGCTCGCGTTTGAGCAGCTGCTCGAAGAAGGTGTCGACGCCACCCTGATCCAGCTGGCCACTCCATCGCGGGAGCGCATCGAGCACTACCGCAAGACCCGCCGCCAGGTCGAAGAGGCAGTGGGCAGGATTAACGGCCGCTTCGGCTCGGTGGGTCGCCCGGTGATCCACTACATGCATCGCGGTGTGTCCAAGCAGGAGCTGGGCACGTTCTATGCGGCTGCGGACGTGATGTTGGTGACACCGTTTAAGGACGGCATGAACCTGGTGGCAAAGGAGTACGTGGCCTGCCACCCGGACGGGGACGGCGCGTTGGTGCTGTCCGAGTTCGCCGGCGCGGCCGTAGAGCTGCACGACGCGTATTTGTGTAATCCGTTCGAGGGGGCGTCGATACTTCGGGCGATGCGGGAGGCACTTGACCCGGATCCGGAACGGATGCGGCGGATGTACGCGCGGGTGCTGGGGCACGATGTGCACCGGTGGGCGGCGGAGTTTTTGCAGGAGGTTGCGCGATGAAACGGCTGGTTGTTGCAGGTGCAGCACTGGGGCTGGCGGCGTGTTCGCCGGCGCCGCCGGTGTGGCAGGTCGTTGCGGTGTACACGGCTCCGGACACGCCGGGGGATGTGCCGGATCGGGCGAATGTGAGCATCGACGGTTCGAAGCTGACGGGCTCGACGGGATGCGGCAAGGTTGAAGGCGACGTCACGGTCACTGAAGGCACGCTGACGGTCAACGAGATTTCTTTCGCCGACACGGCGGGCTGCGAGGGGGCGGCGCGCTACACGCACGATCAGCTGGCGTCGCTGGTGGTGCCGGAGGCCACGTTCCGCATCAACAATGTCAGTGACACCGAGAAGGTGCTCACGCTCGACGGCGACGACGTGAACGAACCGAGCATGCGGGTGATGATGCTGTGAGTTCCATCGCCTACTTATCGACGGCCCCTTCGCTCCTTGTCTGCCTCGACTTCGATGGCACCATCAGCGAGCTGAACCCTGACCCTTATGCGGTGAAACCGCACCCGGTGGCGCTGGAGGCGATTGAGCGCCTGGCACACGCCCCGAATACGGAGGTGGCGATGCTGTCCGGCCGTCACCTGGAGGGTCTGCGCAGGGTGTTCCCGCTGCGGAACCCGGTGGTGTTGGTGGGTTCGCACGGTGCGGAGCCCGGCCCGGAGCTCACGCCGGAGGATGTCGCGTACCTGGACGCGATTGAGCAGCAGCTGGAGGCGATCGCGGTTCCGCCTGCGTACGTGGAGGTCAAGCCGTACCAGCGGGTGCTGCACGTCGCGCCCGTGGGGGACGCGGCGGAGCGCGAGCGCATGCTGGCGGAGGCGCTGCGAATTCAAACGCCTCGCCCTGTCACGCCGGGCAACAACGTGGTTGAGTTTTCCGCGGTGGACGTGTCGAAGGGCTCGTGGCTGCGGACCCACAAGCAACGCTTTGCTGCGACGCTTTTCGCGGGCGATGACGTCACGGACGACACAGCGCTTGCGGTGCTGGGGCCTGCGGATGTGGGGATCAAGGTAGGGGTCGACGTCGCAGGCGTGGACGAGATGGCGGCCTTCCTGAAGGCGCTCGCCGACGCTCGTTGTTGATATTCATTTTCAATACCGCATACAATGGCGGCCATGTTTTCACGACGCTTCATTGGCATCCTTGCTGCATCGACGCTCGCGCTGAGCGCCTGCAGCAGCACTGACAGCACCGGCGACACCGCAGCTGAGGCCGCCGACGGCCAGATCGTGGCCACGACGCAGGTGTGGGCGGACGTCGCGAGTCTGGTGACGGGCCAGGACGTCCCCGCGATCATCTCGAATACCGCGGTGGACCCGCACGACTACGAGCCGACGGCCGCCGACCTGGCGCAGGTGGCGAAGGCGGTGCTCGTGGTGGCTAACGGCGGCGCGTACGACGCCCGCATCTACGGCGCGGCGGAAGACGCGAACGTGGTCTCCGCACTGCCGCTGACGGAGGCGCACGAGCACGAGCACGAGCACGGTGAGCATGGCCATGACGACCACGACCATGAGGGCCACGACCATGACCACGCCCACGAGGAGAACGAGCACATCTGGTACTCCACCGCGGCGATTGCGAAGGTGGGCGCGGACCTCGCGCAGCGCACTGATGGCAACACGGACGCGCTCGATGAGAAGCTTGAGCAGCTGCAGGCGAAGCTGGACAGCCTCAAGGCGGCGCGCGTGGCGCAGACGCACCCAATCGCGGACGCGATCATCGAGGAGTCCGCGCTCGAGGACGTCACTCCGGAGTCCTTCCGCCACGCAACGCTGAACCACTCGGAGCCGTCCTCGGCGGCGCTCGCGGAGTTCATCGCTGCACTCGAGTCCGGAGAAATCGACATCCTGATTAACAACCCGCAGAGCCCGAACGGTGTCTCCGACAAGCTGGTTGAGGTGGCGAAGGCCAACAACGTGAAGGTCGTCGACATTTACGAGACCCCGCCGAACGGCGAGAACTTCTTCGACTACTTTGCCGAGGCGCTTGACGAGCTCTAATGCTGCACCTGACCAACGCCTCTTGTGATCCCCTGTGGCACGACATCAACCTTGATGTCGCCGCGGGGGAATTTGTCGCTGTGCTGGGCCCGAACGGCAGCGGCAAGTCCACGCTGCTCGGCACGATCCTGGGTACGCGCAAGCTCAGCTCAGGCACGATTTCGGCGCCGAAAAACATCGGGTTTATCCCGCAGCAGCGCATGTTCCCACCGGAACTGCCGGTGCGGGTTCGAGACCTGGTGTCGCTCTCGCTTGAGCACCGTCCGCTGCGTCGGCCGAGGAAGGGGGACGTCGATACGCTGCTGGACAGCGTGGGTGCGCTGCACCTTGCCGACGCCCGCGTGGGCATCCTGTCGGGCGGCCAGCAGCAGCTGGTGCGACAGGCGCAGGCCTTTGCGAAGCAGCCCGACCTCATCCTTGCCGACGAGCCCCTGCTCTCCCTGGACGTGGCGCGCCAGCGCGACTTCGTGTCCCGGCTGCACGCCGCGAAGGTCGCGGTGGTGATGGTGACGCACTCCATCGATCCGGTGATCGACATCGTGGACACGGTGCTCTACCTGGGCCCGCACGGGCACGTGGTCGGCAGTGCCGACGAGGTGCTGCGCTCCGAGGTGCTCAGCGAGCTGTACGGCGCTCCGGTGGAGGTCGTGCGTGTGGGTGGGAAGACGGTGATCCTGTAAATGCTGGAGCAAACGCAGTACCTGCTCGGGTTCGATTTCGTGATCGTTGCGCTGATTGCCTGCGCGATGCTGGGCGTGCTCTCGGGTGTGATCGCGCCGCTGATCGTGATGCGGAAAATGTCATTCGCGGTGCACGCTACTTCTGAGTTGGCGTTGATGGGTGCCGCGGTTGCGCTCGTGACGGGCCTGAACCTCAGCTTGGGGGCCGTCGTCGGCTCGATTGTGGCGGCGATCGTGCTCGTGCTTTTGGGGCTTCGCAGCGATACGGATTCGTCTGTGGGCGTGGTGATGAGCTTCGGCATGGGTATCTCCGTGCTGTGCATCCACCTCTACCCCGGCAACTCCACCACGGCGATGGCGCTGCTCACCGGCCAGATCGTCGGGGTGAGCAGGGAGAACCTCGGGGTGCTGACTGCCACCACGCTGCTAGTCGTGGTGGCCGTGATGGTGCTGTGGCGCCCGCTGCTGTTCGCCTCTGTAGACCCGGAGATGGCGGCCGCGAGCGGGGTGCGCGTGAAGGTGTTGGCCACGCTGTTCGCCATCCTGCTCGGCATGGCGGCCGCCCAGACCGTGCAGATCGTGGGCGTGCTGCTTGTGATGGCGCTGCTGATCACGCCCGGCGCGTCCGCGGTGGCCATTACGGCGCGTCCCGCGGCGGCGGTGGCGTGGTCGGTGCTCTTCGCGGAGCTCGCCGCCGTGGGCGGCATGCTGCTCTCGCTGGCGCCCGGCCTGCCGGTGAGTGTGATGGTGGCGTTTGTGTCCTTCGCCATCTACCTCGTGTGCCGGGCGGTGGGCTACTTCACGCGGCGCTGACGTGCGAACTCGCTGAGCACCACGCCGGCCGCGACGGAGGCGTTCAGGGACTCTACCCACTCGGTGGTAGGGATGGACATGATCACGTCGCAGTTTTCCCGCACGAGCCTGGAGATACCCTTGCCCTCCGAGCCGACGACGATGACTACCGGGTCGGTGGCGCCCTCGAAAGTGTCCAGTGTGTGCTCGCCGCCCGCGTCGAGGCCCACGACCATGTAGCCGTTGTCCTTGAACTGCTTGACAGTACGGGTCACGTTGGTCACACGCGCGACAGGCAGGCGAGCCGCCGTGCCCGCCGAGGTGCGCCACGCCACGCCCGTCACCTGCGCGGAGCGTCTCTCCGGGATGATCACGCCGTGGCCGCCGAACGCGGCCGTCGAGCGGATCACCGCGCCGAGATTACGCGGGTCGGTGATGTTGTCCAGGATGACAAACATGCCGGTCTCCCCGCGGTCCGCCACACCAGCGACCAGGTCGAAGACGTCCGCATACTTGTACGGCTGGATCTTCAGGCCGATGCCCTGGTGCATGCCGTTTCCGGTCATCATGTCCAAGTCGTGGCGGTCCACCTCCTGCACCGGGATGTTGCGGGAGTTCGCCAGGGTGACGGCCTCGCTGAGGCGGTCGTCGTGCCCGGTGCCGCGCGCCACGAACAGCGCCTCGGCTGGCACCTTGGCGTGCAGGCACTCCACGACGGGGTTGCGGCCAACAACCATGTCCGGCAGCTCGCGCTCGTGGCGGCCTTGGTCGCGGCGCTTGCGCTCCAGCTTGCGCTTGTGCGCCGCGTGGTAGACGCGGTCCTCGGCCTTCGGGGTCGCACCCTTGCCGCGCAGCCCGCGGCGACGCTGCCCGCCAGACCCCTTCGTGGCGGTCTTCTTGTTCTTCTTCTGCTTATCGGGGCGGTGGTATGGCTTGGCCATTAGTTCTCCTTCAGTTGCCACTGCGCGCCGTCGGCGGTGTCGGTGACCTCGATGCCTGCGGCGGCAAGGCGGTCACGCACGGCATCGGCCGCGGCCCAGTCCTTCTCGGCACGCGCGGCGGCCCGGCGCTCAAGCTCGGCACCAACCAACACATCAAGTGCCTCGGTTACTCCATTATTTTTCGACGCCCCATCGTCCCACACACCGGGGTCCACCCCCAACACCGCGGCCATCGCACGCACCTGAGCAGCCAACTCGGCTGCCTTGGCGGTATCGTGCGCGGCGAGCGCCTTGTTGCCTTCACGGACCACGTTGTGGATTTCGGCGAGCGCGCGGGGCACGGAGAAGTCGTCGTCTAGCGCCTGGGCGAAGCCTTCGGTCCAGGTGGTCGACTCGGGCGTGCCGGCGCGATGCACGAAGTCCTCGATGCGGCGGTAGCCCGCCGCGGCCTCCTGCAGCGCCTCCGGCGAATACTCCAGCACGCTGCGGTAGTGCGCGGATCCCAGGTAGTAGCGCAGCTCCACCGGGCGCACGGCGTCCAGCATGTTGTCGATGCTCAGCACGTTACCCAGCGACTTCGACATCTTCTCGCCCGCCATGGTCACCCAGTGGTTGTGCATCCAGTACTGGGCGAAGCCATCACCCGCGGCGTGGGACTGCGCCTGCTCGTTTTCGTGATGCGGGAACTGCAGGTCCAGACCGCCGCCGTGAATGTCGAACTCGGCGCCCAGGTACCAAGTGGACATGGCGGAGCACTCCAGGTGCCAGCCGGGGCGGCCGTCGCCCCACGGGGTCGGCCAGCTCGGCTCGCCCCGCTTGGCGGCCTTCCACAGTGCAAAGTCGTGGCTGCCACGCTTGCCGTGCACGTCGCTCTCGCCCTGGTTCATCTCCTCGACACGGTTGCCGGACAGGGAACCGTAGTCGTCGCTCGCCTTCGTCCAGGCGGCCACGTCGAAGTAGACGGAGCCCTCGGAGGCGTAGGCGAAGCCGGCGTCGATAAGCCGCTGCATGTAGTCGACCATCTGGGTGACGTGGCCCGTGGCGCGCGGCTCGACAGACGGCGGCAACACGCCGAGGGTGTTGTAGGCGCGCGTGAACTCGCGCTCGTACGTACTGACCCACTCCCACCACGGCCGATCGTGCTCGGCGGCCTTGTTTAAGATCTTGTCATCGATGTCGGTGACGTTGCGCACGAACGCGACGTCGTAGCCCTTGGCCGCGAACCAGCGGCGCACGATGTCGAACGCCACCCCCGAGCGCAAGTGCCCGATATGCGGGGCGGACTGTGGCGTGGCCCCGCACAAGTAGATGGAAACGTGGCCCTCACGCAGCGGGCGGAATGGACGCAGCGTGCGCGTCGCGGTGTCAAAAATCTGTTGGGTCTCGGCAGTCACGGCCCTTAGCTTAGTGCAACCAGCGCAGTAGCGACGGCAGCGCGCCCCTCACCCGAACCGGTGAAACCCATGTGGTCCGTCGTAGTCGCCGTCACCGACACAGGGGCGCCGAGCGCCTCCGAGAGCACGCGCTGCGCTTCCTCGCGCACCGGGCCCATCTTCGGGGTCTGGCCAATCATCTGCACCGACACGTTGATCACCTGGTGCCCATGCTGCTCGAGCAACTCCCGCAGCTCCTTGAGCAGCTGCGTGCCCCGCACCCCGTCATACTCCGGCCTACCCACCCCGACGAAGGACCCCAGGTCCCCCAGGCCCGTCGCCGAAAGCACCGCATCCACCACGGCGTGGCTGACAACATCGCCGTCCGAGTGCCCCTCGCAGCCGTCTTGGCCCTCGTGGAGGATGCCCGCGATCCAGCACGGCTTCCCGGCCTCGATCTGGTGCGCGTCAAACGCGGTACCGACTCTGAACTGTGGAAAATCTGTGTGCGACGTCATGCGCGCAAGCCTACCGCGTGCTCCCCGACGGCACCTCGAAGATTGTCGGCTCCGCCTCGTCCGTAATGCTCTGCGCCAGGCGCATGTCAATCGGCGTGGTGATCTTAAACGCCATCGGGTCCCCCTGCACCGTGTGCACGTCCACGCCGAACCACTCCATCAGGCTCGCGTCATCCGTGGCGACGAAGTCTGGCGTCCCTTCGTAGTACGCGCGGTTCGCGGCGAGCAGAGAACGCAGGTCAAAGCCCTGCGGCGTCTGCACCGCCCGCAGCGTCGAGCGATCCGGGGTGCCGACGACGCGCCCAGCTGCGTCGATCTCCTTAATGGTGTCGACGACCGGCAGCACCGGCACCACCGCGTCCGCGCCCTCGAGCACGGCGCGGGCGACGCGCGCGATCATACCGGGCGGGGTCAGGGCCCGGGCGGCGTCGTGAATGAGCACGCAGGCGTCCTCGTGCTCGATCGCCTTGAGGCCCTCGTAGATAGAATCGGCGCGCTCCGCGCCCCCGTGCACGAAGCGGACGTCGTGGCCTCGCAGCGTGGTGCGCGCGATCTCCTCCATCTCGGGGCTGACCACCACGATGATCGAGTCCACCACCTCGGCGGTCTCCATCGCGGTCACCGAGCGCTCCAGCAGGCTGCGACCGCGCAGCGGCACGAACGCCTTCGGCACGCTCGCGCCGAGCCGCGTGCCCTGGCCTGCCGCAGCGACGACGGCCACTACCCTGCGAGACATTTGGCTACGTCCCGCTACTTCTCGTCGTCCTCATCGTCGTCGAAGCTGAGGTCATCCAGGTCGATGTCATCCTCGTCCTCAACCACCACGTCAGGCGCGAAGGAAATACCGGCCTTGACCTGCTCCTCAATAATCTTGCGGACGCCCTCTTCCAGCTCCTCGACCTTCTTCTCGTCGACTGGCTCCGCCAGCGCGAGTTCGCCGACGAGGATCTGGCGCGCCTTGCCCAGCATGCGCTTCTCGCCCGCAGACAGGCCCTTGCCCTGGTCACGGCGCCACAGGTCGCGGACAACCTCCGCCACCTTATTAATGTCACCGGACGCGAGGCGCTCCTGGTTCGCCTTGTAGCGGCGGGACCAGTTGCCGGCCTCCTCGACGTCGGTCTCGCGCAGCACCGAGAAGACCTTCTCCAGGCCCTCCTTGCCGACGACGTCGCGCACACCGACAAGCTCGGTGTTCTTTACAGGAACGCGGACCTCAAGGTCCGACTGGAGGATTTGCAGTACGAGAAAGTCGAGCGTTTCTCCGCCAATTTCGCGCTGCTCGATGTCGGCGATGCGTGCCGCACCATGATGCGGATAGACAACCACTTCTCCGACTTTGAATTCCATGAACACTCCTTGAGGATGACAACCGGCTCAGTAACCTCACCACCCTACCATTACGGGCCGTAATGGGGACGCGCACCCGCGATGCGCCGAACTCAACTAAAGTTTAACCCCACCCGCGCCGCCTGGGCCTGGTACGCGTGAGGAAACTGTGAAAAGTCTAGGTCCAGGCGCTAGGGTTGTGCGGAGAAACATATATGTGAAACAAGAACGATGGAGGACACCCACGTGAAGTCCCTGAAGCCGGTTTTCGCACTCGCAACCGCACTGCTCATGGCCGGATGCTCCGCAGGCCAAATCACTCAGACCTCTGACCAGGTGGCTGCAGTTGACGGCGCCAACGTCGAAACCGAGAACGGCGAGCTGGCCGTACAGGACGTCACCGTCGTCCTCGACGAGACCGGCTCCGCAGCACTGAAGTTCAGCGCGCTGAACCAGGACACGTCGATGACGTCGCACTCGCTGCGTTCCGTTTCCGTTGACGGCACCCCGGTCAGCATCGAATCCTCGAAGGAAATCGGCTACAACTGCGTGCTTGTTGGTGACTCCGCTGCAGGCTTGGACCGCATGCCGCAGGATGACGGCAAGAACTGCATCGAGTACATCCGCACCGCCCTGCCGAACGACAGCTTCGCGTACGGCGGCACCGTGCCTGTGACCTTCACGTTCGACACCGGCACCCTCGAGGTCAACGCCCCGGTTTCCGCTCCGCTGCTGCCTTCCGGCCAGGTCCACCGCGACCTGAACAAGTAAGGCTCTATGGCGAAGAAGCCTCGGGTGATCCACACCTGTTCCGAGTGTGGATACTCCTCTCCTAAGTGGCTTGGCCGCTGCCCTGAATGCGGCTCTTGGGGGACATTGCAAGAATCAGCGCCGGTGGTTACCGCCACCCGCGCGACGGGGGTCTCCAGTGCGCCGCGTGCCGCTGCACTCACGCCGCAAACGCCTGCGCGCCCAATCACAACTATCGACGCCGCCGCGACCAAGACGGTGCGCTCCGGCATCGGCGAGCTTGACCGGGTGTTGGGCAACGGCGTCGTGCCTGGGTCGGTGGTGCTCATGGCGGGCGAGCCGGGCGTCGGCAAGTCGACGCTGCTGCTTGAGGTGGCCTCGCGCTGGGCGGCGATCGATGGGCGCAAGGCGCTCTACGTCACCGCCGAAGAGTCGGCGGGGCAGGTCCGCGGGCGCGCCGAACGCACCGGCGCACTGCGGGAGCGCCTCTACCTGGCGGCCGAGTCCAACCTGGACATCGTGTTTGGTCACGTGGAGCAGATCAAGCCCTCGCTGCTCATCGTGGACTCGGTACAGACGATGCACGCTCCCGGTGTGGAGGGCGTGCCGGGCGGCGTGGCGCAGTCCCGCGCGGTCACGGCCGCGCTGACCACGCTGGCGAAGACCACTCACCTGCCGATTCTGCTGGTAGGGCACGTGACCAAGGACGGCAACGTCGCGGGCCCGCGAGTGCTCGAGCACCTGGTGGACGTGGTGCTGAACTTCGAGGGCGACCGGCAATCAAGCCTGCGTATGCTGCGCGGCATCAAGAACCGATTTGGCGCGACCGATGAGGTGGGCTGCTTCGAGCAGACCGCCGAGGGGATCCGCGAAGTACCGGACCCGTCCGGGCTGTTCCTCTCCCACCGCGGCCGCACCCCGGATGGTTCCGCGGTGACCGTGGCGATGGACGGGGTGCGCCCAATGCTCGCGGAGGTGCAGGCGCTCACCGTGGACCCGGTGAACAAGTCGCCCCGGCGCGTGGTCACGGGCCTGGACGGCAACCGCGTGCCGATGGTGCTGGCGGTCCTGCAGGCGCGCTGCGGGCAGCGCACGAACGACAAGGACGCCTACGTGGCAACCGTGGGTGGGGTGCGCATCACGGAGACCGCGACCGACCTAGCGGTGGCGCTGGCGACCTGGTCGAGCCTGCACGAGACACCGCTGCCACCAAAGACGGTGGTGATCGGGGAGGTCGGCTTGGCCGGCGAGATCCGGCGGGTGCCAAACCTGGGCCGTCGCCTGCAAGAGGCAGCACGCCTGGGATACGAGCACGCAATCGTGCCCGCGGGCGAGTCACTGCAGGTCCCGGGCCTGCGAATTGAGCAGGTGGCCACGGTTGGCCAGGCTATCGCTACACTTGCACAGCATGAGTGATGACACGATGCGCGCCGCCCTCGAGCGCCTCGCCCCCGGCACCGCACTTCGCGACGGCCTCGAGCGAATCCAACGTGGCCACACCGGTGGCCTCATCGTCCTCGGCGACGGGCCGGAGGTCGTCGAGATTTGCGACGGCGGCATCGCCTTCGACGTCGCCTTCCAGCCACCGCTGCTGCGCGAGCTGTGCAAGATGGACGGCGCCGTCGTTTTATCCGCCGACGGCTCCCGCATCACCCACGCCAACGTGCAGCTCGTGCCCAGCCCGCACTTCCCCACCAGTGAGTCCGGCACCCGCCACCGCTCCGCGGAACGCACCGCGCTGCAGACCGGCAGGCCGGTCATCTCGGTGTCGGCGTCGATGAATACGGTGACGGTGTACGCGGGTGGGCGTCGCCACCGCTTGGAGGAGCCGGCGGTCCTGATGGGCCGGGCGAACCAGGCACTGTCCACGGTGGAGCGCTATCGCCAGCGCCTCGACATGTCGAACCACCGCCTGTTCGTGGCAGAGATGAACAACTATGCCACCGTCGCCGACGTGCTCAACGTGCTGCAGCGCCAGCTGATGCTCGAGCGCGCCGTCACCGATCTGGAGCTGAGCATTGTGGAGTTGGGTGTCGACGCCCGCCAGCTCAGCCTGCAGCTTTCCGAGCTGGAGGGCAACAACGCCCACGACGTTGAGATGCTGGTGCGCGACTACATCGCGACGACCACCGTGCCCACGGACGAGCAGGTCCACCAGGCCCTCGATGCCTTGGACACCCTGCCGGATTCGGAGCTGCTGAACACGACCACGTTGGCGCGCCAGCTGGGGCTGCCCGCGAACGAGGAGAACCTCGTGCAAGCGCTGATCCCACGTGGCTACCGGGCGCTTGCGCGCGTGCCTCGCGTGCAGAAGTTCTTGATGGATCAGATCGTGGCCGTCTTCGGCACGCTGCCCGCCATTTTGGAGGCGCAGCCGGAAGACTTGAGCTCCGCAGACCACGTGACCAGCCTGTGGGCGCGCCACATCTACGAGGGGTTGCGCCGCCTCAGCTAAGTCAGGTTGAACGGGACTGCGTCGGAGGCGTTGTCGCCGATCACGGTGTGCAGGTAGTACGACCCAGCTGGTACTGGCTGGCGGTCAGTGCACACGTTCGGCTGCGAGCTGGTACCCGACCAGCGGGCTTCAAAGCCACGCTTCGAGTCACGCGGGAACGTCTCCTGACCAGCAAAGACAGGGTCAAAGCAGTCGACGTCGGACCACACGCGGTTGTTGGTAGCCATGTCGTAGACCTCAAAACGCATGATGTTGGTGTCCAGGTCGATGACGCAGTCCGCGTCCGTCGGGTTCTGCACTTCCATGTAGAACACCGGCTGCTCCCCCACCGCGTACGACGGCTGGTTTGTCGACGCCACCACACGCAAATCCTTCAGCTCACAGGTGCCCGAAGGCGCAGCCTGCGTGTGCTCTGCTGACGAGGTCGGCTCGGTCGGCTCACCGGATACGCTTTCCTTTGCAGTTTCGGACTCACTCGGCGTCGCGGCACCCGGTTCCGGCACCGTCGGCTCCGTGACAGGCGTGGTGGTGGGCGAAGTGGACGTCGATACGTCGGCGTCGCCGCCGCCTGAGCGCGCCATAGCGCTCAACCCCCACACCAGGAACACCACGAGCACCAACAACGCAACGAGCGCCGCAACGCGGCGGCGCCGGTAGATCTCGGGTGGAAGCGGATGCTGGTTAGTCATGCCCCTTACTCTATACCGAAGGTTTCCATGGTCGGGTGAACCTCGCCATCGGCAAGTTGGTAGCGTGCCGCCACCACGCCGAGGGTGCCGTTGGCAAGGCGCTCGGCGAGCACAGGCACACGCTCGATGAGGTGCTGGGCGCTCAGGTTCGCGTGCGTGACCTCCACATCCTTCGGGTCGCGCGACGGCGCCTCGAGCACCGACGGCACGATCTTCTCAACGAACACGCGGACCAGCCCGTCAGGGATCTCGGCGGTCTCCACCGCGTTGAGCGCCGTACCGACCGCGCCGCAGGACTCGTGCGACAGGAACATCACCAGCGGCACGTTCAGCCCTTCCACCGCGTACTCGACGGAGGCGGACACCGCGGCGTCGACGCAACCGCCCGCTGTGCGGATGACGAAAATGTCGCCGAAGCCGACGTCGAAAAGCAGCTCAACTGGGACACGCGAATCCGAGCAAGCGACGACGGCGGCGATCGGGTTCTGGCCGTCTCGGAGCTGTTCGCGCCACGTGGGGTCGCGGTGCGGGTGCGTCTCCTGGCTTGCAACGAATCGTTCATTTCCTGCCCTGAGGAGTTCCCACACCTCACGAGGCGTCTTTTCTGTACTCATAGGCTATATTTTGGCAGAGATGACTGAGGATATGGCCAAAATTCGAACAAACCTCCAACCCGCCGAGATTAACCCGTGGTACCGCGCCAACGCGCGTGAGCTTCCGTGGCGCGCACCAGGCACAAGCGCGTGGGGCGTGCTACTCAGCGAGGTGATGAGCCACCAGACACAGGTGGCGCGCGTCGCCCCCATCTGGGAGGAGTGGATGCGGCGCTGGCCCACCCCGGAAGCCTTCGCAGCCGCCGGCGCCGACGAGGTGTTGCGCGCCTGGGGCAGCCTCGGCTACCCGCGCCGCGCGCTGCGTCTGCTGGAGTGCGCGCGAGTGATCACTGAGCTTCATGACGGCCACGTCCCCCGCAGCGTGGAGGAGCTGCTGGCACTGCCCGGCATCGGCGATTACACGGCCCGCGCAGTGGCCTGCTTTGCCTACGGGGAAAACGTGCCGGTGGTGGACACGAACGTGCGCCGGGTGGTCGCGCGCGCCGAGCGTGGTAGGCCCGTCGCGCACCCGCGCAAGGCGGAGCTCCAGGAGGTGGCGGCGCTGCTGCCCGACGACGGTTCGGAGTGGGACGGCCCAACCTTTTCGGTCGGCTTGATGGAGCTCGGTGCCCTCGTGTGCACCGCCACAAACCCGGACTGCGGGGCGTGCCCGGTCAGCCGCTGCGCGTGGGTGGCAGCGGGCAAGCCGGAGCCGAACCCGGAGGAGCAGCGCAAGAAGAAGACGCAGCGCTTCGCCGGCACCGACCGGCAGGTGCGCGGCAAGATCATGCAGGTGTTGCGAGGGGCGTCGGCACCCGTGCCGCAACGCGACATCGACGTGGTGTGGCCCGATGCAGCGCAACGCTCCCGCGCGCTATTTTCACTGCTTGAGGACGGCCTCGCCGTCCAAGACGACGCCGGCTACTTCCACCTACCGCGGTAATTGAACCCACCGGGCAGCTTCACCCACACGCCACCGCGCGAGTTGAACGTGACAGGGCCGACCTTCGTGGAAGCCGAAGCACCAGACTTGGAGAAGTTCAGCCACGAGTTCTTACTCACCTTGTGCTTCTTGCGATAATAAATTCCCATGCGCTCAGACTACACATAGACTGTCCGCATGACTTCGAGCGTTTTGATCGCATTCGCGATGACCCTGTTGGCCGGCATCTCCACCGGCATCGGCGGGGTGGTCGTGGCGCTCAAGTCCACCATTGGCGACAGGTTCCTCGCCGGCAGCCTCGGGTTCTCCGCTGGAGTGATGGTCTACATCTCACTCGCGGAGCTGCTCCCCGCGGGCATTGACGCCCTCGACCAGGGCCGCGCGATCCTCGGGTTCTTCGGCGGGGTGGCGCTGATCGCGGTGATCGACAAGCTGGTGCCGCACGACATCAACCCGCACGAAAGCATCCAGGGCGACGAGGACAAACGCGCCCAAGCGATGCGGCGCGCCGGCGTGATCACCGGCGTGGCAATCGCCCTGCACAACTTCCCCGAGGGCTTCGCCACCTTCATGTCCGCGCTCGCCGACCCGTACCTGGCCATCCCGATCGCCGTCGCGATCGCGCTGCACAACATCCCAGAAGGCGTCGCCGTGGCAGTCCCGCTACGCGAAGCCACCGGCCGACGTTGGTGGGCCGCCGGGTGGGCCACCCTCTCAGGGCTTGCTGAACCGCTCGGAGCGCTCGTCGGGTACCTCATCCTCGCGCCCTTTATGGGGCCGACCACGATGGGCTACTCCTTCGCGGTGATCGCCGGAATCATGGTGTTCATCAGCTTCGACAAGCTGCTGCCGAACGCGATCGCCACCGGACACCACCACTACAGCGTCTACGGCGTCATGGGCGGCATGGCGATCATGGCCGTGAGCCTCATGCTGCTGCCCTGACAATTGTACGTCACAGACATTTGTACATTAAACTCCCGACCATGAAACATCATTGGTCAAAAATTTCCCTGACCATAGCCTGCGCTATGGCCCTCGGCGCCTCGACAGCGCCCATCGTTGACGCCACCCCACTCTCCTCCGAGAGCGCCACCTCCCAGCGCTTCACGCAACGTGTGAAGCCACAGCTCGTCCGCTACGAAACCACCACCGAGGACGGCTCCCGTGCCCCAGTCACCGCCACCCTCTACGACACCCCCGACGCCAAAGGGCTCGTCGCATTCGCCCCCGGCACCCGCGGCCTCGGCGACCACTGCGCCCCCAGCAACAGCCCCGCTATTCTGCGCACGGCCCACCAAAAATCAGTCAATATTGACTACGAACGCGGCATCGTGCGCAAGCTTGTCGACGCCGGCTACCGCGTCATCGTCACCGACTACGTCGGGCTTGGCACTCCCGGCACCCACACCTACCTCAACCGTGTTGACCAAGGCCACGCCGTCATCGACGCCGCCCGCTACGCCGCACACGACGGCGAAAAAATCGCCTTCTGGGGCTACTCCCAAGGCGGTGGCGCCTCCGCAGCAGCAGCGGAATTGGTAGCCGACTACGCACCCGAACTCAACGTCGTCGCCGCCTTCGTCGGCGCCCCACCCGCCGACCCACTGGCCGTGCTCGAGCAAGCAACCAGCAAACAAATCAGTGCCGTCGCCGGCTTCGCCGCTGTCAGCTTCGCGTCCACCTACCCTGACTTCCGCGAAGCCCTCTACGCCGAACTCAACGAAGAAGGCGTCGATACGCTCGAGGCGCTCTCCAATGCCTGCATGGCGGAGGCACCCCGCGTCGCGCCGAAACCCTTCACCGAGTACACCAAGAGCGGCGAAAGCCTCGCCGAACTCGCCCAGGCCAACGCGACCCTGCGGGCGCGCCTCGACCAGAACAAACTCGGCCGCGTGCCCACGAGCATGCCGACCCTCGTGCTCACCAACCCCGCCGACGACCTCGTCCCATCCCAACAAGTGACCCAGCTCGCCCGCGACTACTGCAGCGTGGGCGCACCGGTGGAGTACCGAGCAGTTGCCATGCAAGGCGTGCGCCCCGAAGCCCCCTTCGCCAACGTCGACGGCTCCGCCCACACCCTGCCCCTCTACCTCGAATCCTCTAACGCCATCACCTGGCTCGACGAGCGCTTCGACCCCAACTCCGCCCCCTTCACAGCCACCTGCCCCATCCCCAACACCCCACCAACCCAGTCTGACCACCTCATCCTGCAGTACACCAACGAAACCATCGCCGCGATCTTCCTCGGCATCCTCGGCGTGCTCAGCGCCGTTGGGATGGGCGCCTGGCTCACCAGCACAGGACTGACGCATCTTTTCACCTAAACCAAAGCATTGTCGATTAGTATTTTTCATCGTGCTGCATCGTCCTGTGATCTCCGCTGTGTGCGTCCTCGCGCTCGCCGCTTCCCTCGCCCCCTCCGCCGCCGCTAGCTCGCTCGACCCGTTGAGCTCCGTGGCGGAGGTGGGCTCCTCCGCCATCAAATCCGCCTTCCGCCCCGCGCCGAAAGTCGTGCGCTACGAAACCACCACCGAGTCCGGCACGCGCGCGCCAGTCACCGCCACCCTCTACGACAGGGACAACGCGAAGGGGCTCGTCGTGATCGCGCCCGGCACCCGCGGTATGGCCGACCACTGCGCACCCAGCAAGAACACCTCGCTGATCTCCTCCGACTCAGGGACCTCCTTCAGCGTCGACTACGAGCGCCCCATGGCCCACATGCTTCTCGACGCCGGCTACCGCGTCATCGTCACCGACTACGTCGGCCTCGGCACCCCAGGTACGCACACGTATCTCAACCGCGTCGACCAGGGACACGCCGTCATCGACGCCGCCCGCTACGCCGCCCACAACGACGAAAAGGTCGCGTTCTGGGGCTACTCCCAAGGCGGCGGCGCCTCCGCCGCAGCAGCCGAACTCGTCGCCGACTACGCCCCCGAACTCAACGTGGTCGCCGCATTCGTCGGCGCCCCACCCGCCGACCCACTGGCCGTACTCGAACAGTCCCGCGGGACCCTGATCACCCCAGTCGCCGGTTTCGCCGCCGTCTCCTACTCCTCCACCTACCCCGACTTCCGCGAAGCCCTCTACGCCGAACTCAACGAGGAAGGCGTTCGCACCCTCGACGCCCTGTCCAAGGCGTGCATCCTCGACGCCGTCCGAATCGCGCCCAAGAAATTCAAGGCCTACACGAAACGTGGCGTCAACCTGGCCGAACTCGCCCACGACAACCCCGTGCTGCGAACCCGCCTCGACCAGAACAAGCTCGGCCGCGTCCCCACCAAAGTCCCAACGCTGGTGCTCACCAACCCCGACGACGACATGGTCCCCGCCCCACAAGCCGTCCAACTCGCCCGCGACTACTGCGCGCTCGGCTCACCCGTGGAGTACCGCAGCGTCTCTATCCCCGGCACCCGATCCACGCCACTCGACTCCGGGTCCTCCACCACCCCATTCGCAAACCTCGCCGGTGCTGGCCACGCCCTGCCAATCGTCCTCGAGACCGCCCACGTGATCACCTGGCTCGACGAGCGCTTCGACCCACACGCGCCAGCCTTCACCCCGAACTGCAACATCCCCGACAACACCTCCATCAACACCGCCTCGAACTACCAGTACACCGGACCAGTCGCCGACGCCATCCTCTTCGGCATCTTCGCTGTACTCAGCGCTGTAGGTTTAGGCACCTGGCTCGTTAGCTCCGGCCTGCCGAACCCGGCTTTGGTGTGGGCGCACCAAATTCGCTGATTTGGGAGCGCGTTTTTGCGTTTCCCCAGGTCGCTGCCGCCGCGCGAGGGAATTTGGTGCATCTTTGGATGCGCTGAGTGCCAAAGGACGCAATTCTAAAATCCACGGCCTCCATTCTTGCAGGTCAGAAAAGCGCTAGACGTATAAGGTTGCGTCTATTGGCACCAATACCCGCCCCACCAAGACAAAAAGAAAGCCGCACCACCAGGGTGCGGCTTTCCAACCTATTGATTAGACCGGTTCAGGTCCCCGACCGTCGGAATCGGAGTCGGAGTCAGGCTCAGGACCAGACTCTGCGCGCTCGTCCGGGAACTGGGAGGCCTCGGTCTCCGGGGTGCCCTCGGAAGGGGCGATGTCACGCACGGCTTTCTCCTCAGGCTCGTCGGACGCGGCGTCCTCACCGAACGTCTCCGCTGGCAGCGGGCGTGGGCGCGGGGTGAATGTGAAGGTCGCGTCCGGCGCTGCCTTGCCGCGGGTGTTGCGGGCGGCTTCGACGTCGCCGTCCCAGCCTTCGACGTCGACGGTAATGATCTCGCCGGCGCCGATCTCGCCGAACAGGATCTTCTCCGAAAGCAGGTCCTCGATCTCGCGCTGGATGGTGCGACGCAGCGGGCGCGCACCGAGCACTGGGTCGAAGCCGCGGATGGCCAGGAGGTTCTTGGCCTTCTCGGTAAGCTCGATGCCCATGTCCTGCGCGGCCAGGTTGGTGTCCACGCGGCTGATGAGCAGGTCCACCATCTGCACGATTTCTTCCTGGGTCAGCTGGCGGAAGACCACAATCTCGTCGATGCGGTTGAGGAACTCTGGACGGAAGTGCTTCTTCAGCTCGTCGTGGACCTTGTTCTTCATGCGCTCGTACTGGGCGTCAGCGTCGGTGGCGGTGTTGCCGGTGAAGCCGAGGCCGACTGGCTTGGAGATGTCGCCGGTACCCAGGTTGGAGGTGAAGATGAGCACGGTGTTCTTGAAGTCCACCATGCGGCCCTGGCCGTCAGTGACGTGGCCTTCCTCGAGCACCTGGAGCAGCGTGTTGTAGATCTCCTTGTGCGCCTTCTCGATCTCGTCGAAGAGGACCACGGAGAACGGCTTGCGGCGGACCTTCTCGGTGAGCTGGCCGCCCTCCTCGTAGCCGACGTATCCCGGAGGGGCACCGAAGAGGCGGGAAGCGGTGAAGCGGTCGTGGAACTCGCCCATGTCGACCTGAATGAGGGAGTCCTCGTCGCCGAAGAGGAACTCGGCAAGTGCCTTGGACAGCTCCGTCTTACCAACGCCGGACGGGCCGGCGAAGATGAAGGAGCCGGATGGGCGCTTCGGGTCCTTGAGCCCGGCGCGGGTGCGTCGGATGGAGCGCGACAGGGCGCGGACGGCTTCGTCCTGGCCGATGATGCGCTTGTGCAGCTCGGACTCCATGTTGAGCAGGCGCGAGGACTCGGACTCGGTGAGTTTGAAGACTGGGATGCCGGTCCAGTGCGCGAGCACATCGGCGATCTGGTCTTCACCGACCTCGGCGATTTCCTCGAGGTCGTCAGAGCGCCACTTCTTTTCCTTTTCCTTGCGCTCCTCGCCGAGCTTGCGTTCGGTATCGCGCAGGCCAGCCGCCTTCTCGAAGTCCTGGGCGTCGATGGCGGCTTCCTTCTCACGGCGGACGTCGGCGATGCGCTCGTCGACTTCGCGCAGCTCGGAAGGGGCGGTCATGCGCTTGATGCGCATGCGGGCGCCGGCCTCGTCGAGGAGGTCGACGGCCTTGTCCGGCAGGAAGCGGTCGTTGATGTAGCGGTCCGCGAGGGTGGCGGCGGCCTTGAGGGCGTCGTCGGTGTAGGAGACGCGGTGGTGCGCCTCGTAGCGGTCGCGCAGGCCACGCAGGATGGTGACGGTGTCCTCGACGGAGGGCTCGTCGACCTGGACGGGCTGGAAGCGGCGCTCGAGGGCGGCGTCCTTCTCAATGTGCTTGCGGTACTCGTCGAGCGTGGTTGCGCCGATGGTCTGGAGTTCGCCGCGTGCCAGCTTCGGCTTGAGCAGCGAAGCAGCGTCGATGGCGCCTTCGGCAGCGCCGGCGCCGACGAGGGTGTGGATCTCGTCGATAAACAGGATGATGTCGCCGCGCTGGTTGATCTCCTTGAGCACCTTCTTCAGGCGCTCCTCGAAGTCACCGCGGTAGCGCGAGCCTGCAACCAGGGAGCCAAGGTCGAGGGAGTAGACCTGCTTGTCCTTGAGCGTTTCGGGGACGTTGCCGTTCGCGATGTCGAGCGCGAGGCCCTCCACGACGGCAGTCTTGCCGACGCCCGGCTCACCAATCAGCACCGGGTTGTTCTTGGTGCGGCGCGAGAGCACCTGCATGATGCGCTCGATTTCCTTGTCGCGTCCGACCACCGGGTCCAGCTTGCCCTCGCGGGCTGCTGCGGTGAGGTTGCGGCCGAACTGGTCGAGCACGAGCGAGTTGGAACGCTCGCCCTGCTGGCCCGGGCGCGGCCCGCCCATGATGCCTGGGCCCTGGCCGGCGCCCGCGAAGCCGGGGCCGCCGCCCTGCGGGGTCTCCGGGTTCTGTGCTTCGCCGCCCTCGTAGCCGGAGAGCAGCTGGATGACCTGCTGGCGTACGCGCGGCAGGTCGGCGCCGAGCTTAATCAGCACCTGGGCTGCGACGCCATCACCCTCGCGGATGAGGCCGAGCAGCAGGAACTCGGTGCCGATGTACTTGTGCCCCATCTGCAGGCCTTCGCGCAGGGAGAGCTCCAGTACCTTCTTGGCGCGTGGGGTAAATGGGATCTGGTCAGTGACCGGCTGCGTGCCGTGTCCGATGATCTCGATGACTTCGGAGCGGACGTCGTCAAGATTGATACCCATGGACTCGAGCGCCTTTGCTGCGACGCCTTCGCCTTCTTTAATAAGCCCGAGCAGGATGTGCTCGGTACCCATGAAGTTATGGTTCAGCTCGCGCGCCTCCTCCTGGGCTAAGACGATGACGCGGCGGGCCCTATCGGTAAACCTCTCAAACAACTGGCTGACCCCTTACTAATAACGGTTTTTAAAGAGTTGTCACCAACCATAACGCCCCCGGCGGACACATCGTCCCGCCGAGGGCGTCACTTCATGGATTCAGGGGCCATCGCACCAGCTCAGGTCGGGTGTTCGCTCGTAGCGAACAGAGGCTTTTCGACGCCTCCTCCGGCCCCAACCGGCCAGTTTAGAGCAGGTCGCGCAGCACCGGATCCGCGATCTTGAGCACGTTCTCGCGTGCTTCCTTCGCGGTCGGGGCGTCGACGGCAAAGTTTGCCATCTGGCGGCAGGTGTCGCGGTCGTGCAGGCGTAGCGCGGCGCGCACCGCGTTGACCTTGCCCGGCGCCATGGACAGGGAGCTCACGCCCAGGCCGACGAGGACGAGCGCCATGAGCGGGTCGCCGCCTGCCTCGCCGCACACGCCGATGGACTTGCCGGTGGCTTCGCCGCCGCGGCAGGTCTCGCGGATCATGGCCAGCGTTGCCGGCTGCCACGGGGTGAGCAGCTCTGCGAGCTCGCCCTGCATGCGGTCGGCGGCCATGGTGTACTGCGACAGGTCATTGGTGCCGATGGACGCGAAGTCCGCGATGTCCAGGATGTGGGAGGAGCGGATCGCGGCCGCGGGGGTCTCCACCATCACGCCGACCTTCGGCAGGCCGTGGGCGCGTGCGCGCTCGGTGAACCAGCGGGTCTCCTCCACCGTGGCCACCATTGGGGCCATGACCCACAGTTCAGCCTCCGGGACAGCCTTGCGTGCTGCGGCCAGCGCCTTGAGCTGGTCGTCGAGGAGGTCTTCGCGGGCCATGGACAGGCGCAGGCCGCGACGGCCCAGTGCCGGGTTCTCTTCCTCGCCGAGGTCGGCGAAGGACAGCGGCTTGTCGGCGCCTGCGTCCAGGGTGCGCACGACGACGCGGCGGTCACCGAATGCGCGCAGCACCTTGGTGTACGTCTCGGTCTGCTCCTCGACGCTCGGGGCGGAGTCGCGGTCCAGGAAGAGGAACTCGGTGCGGAACAGGCCGGAACCTTCCAGGTCGTAGCCGGAGGCCTTCGCGGCGTCGTCCGCGGTGCCGATGTTGGCCAGCAGCTTCACGCGGTAGCCGTCGCGGGTGGCACCTTCGCCGGAGGAACCAGCCAGGGCTGCGGCGCGGCGGCGGGAGCGCTCCTCGAGCTCGGCGACGTCCGACTCGTTCGGGGCGACGATCACCTCGCCGACGCCGCCGTCGAGGGCGATCGCTGGGGCGTCGACAAGCGCTTCGCTAATGCCCTTGACCTGCACCGCTGCGGGGATGCCGAGCTGTGCCGCGAGGATCGCCGTATGCGATGTCGCGCCGCCGGCCTCCGTCACGATGCCGACGACCAACTCCGGATCCAGCGTGGCCGTCTCAGCAGGTGCAAGGTCGTTCGCGACGAGCACGGACGGCTCGGTCAGCGCTGGAACGCCCGGCTCCGGCAGCCCGCGCAGGCGCGCGGTGGCGCGGTCGCGGATGTCGTAGAGGTCGGTGACGCGCTCAGCCATGTAGCCGCCGAGCTTGCGGAACTTCGCCGCGTACGCCTCCACCGCGTCGTGGACCGCCTTGGTCACGCCGGTCCCCTTCTTCAGTTCCTTCTTAATGCCGCGCACCAGGCCGCGGTCCTTCGCCAAGGCGGCGGTGGCCTCGAGGACAGCCTTGGATGTTTCGGAGTTTGCGTGCTCTGCGCGCGCCGTCAAGGACGCGGAGACTTCTTCCAGGACCGCGACGACGCGCTCGCCGTCAGCGTCTGGGTCGGTGCATGGTTGTTCGTGCTCGTCGATACCAACGGCGGGTGTAACAACTGCGACCGGGCCAGAGGCAGTACCTGAGGAAACCCCGATCCCATACAAGACGGTGCGGTCAGTCATGAGTGTGTCCTTTCAGCAATCAAGCTAATGGTATTACATTTGATGGTACGCGCTGAGGCGCGCAACGTGCAGAGCAAGGTACGCAATTTCATCTTCTGTCAACTCCGTATCGAAGCGAAGCTCCACTACAGCAGCCACTTTTCGGGCGCACTCAACTTCCCGCGGGTAACTGCGCGTCAACTCACGCGCCAACGGAGAATTTCCGCGCTCGAGTTGTTTCCCCTGCTCAAGGCGAACAAACAGATAACGAATGTGAGTAATAAACCGGGCCACATTTATCGACGACGCTTCGAACTCCACCCCAAACTCAGCCTCAATGATCTGCATCATCTGCTGAATCAACCCCGTCATCCGGTACGTATGCGCCAGGTCACCTGTGTTGAAACCGGCGTTGACCAGGTGCATCGCAAGTGCGGTGGCTTCGGTGGCGGGCAGGGCGGCGTCGAAAAGTTCGTTGATGCGCTCCAGCAGCCGCTCGCCCTGTGCATACTCTGCCGGGTACAGGTGCTGAACCTCGGCGCGCAACGGGTAGGCGATCTCCTCGCCACGAGATGCGCGCTCAAACGCGTTGATGATGTGGTCCGTCACCGCGGTGACCAGCGTGATGCTGGGCTTTGCGCCCACGGCCTCCAACGCTGCGGTCACACGGTGTATATCTTCGGCGGGAAGCCCGGCAATCATTTGGCCGGAGTGGTCCGGGTCCCGACCATCCGCCGGAACAAATACTCGCTGCACCTTCGACTCGTCGAGGACGTCGCCCTTCTTTGCCCCAAAGGCGATGCCTCGACCGGTCACCACAACATCCTCCGACCCGCGGCGGGCCAGGACGACGTTGTTGTTAAAGATGCGCAGTATTTGCATGTGTTCGACCCTACTTGGTTACCCCCAACAGTGGCTGGCCGACCTCGGCCTCACCAGTGGCGATATCTTCCACAGCGGCCAGCGACTTGGAGTTGACCACGGTCACGATCACCGTGGTGTCCACGCCGTGACCTGCGATTGCGCCGAAGTCGACGTCCGCGAGGGCGTCGCCAATCTCGACGCGCTGCTTCTTCTCTACGAGCGGAGTGAAGCCTTCGCCCTTCAGCTTGACAGTGTCGATGCCAATGTGGACGAGGACCTCGACGCCGTCGTCAGTCTTAATGCCGTAGGCGTGCCCCGTCTTCGCAACAGAGATCACCTTGCCAGCAACCGGCGCCACAACCTTCTCGACGCCACCTTCCGGCAGCACACCAATCGCCTGGCCGAGCGCACCCGATGCGAACGCGGCGTCCTGGATCTGGTCCATCGGGACAACCTTGCCTGCGATCGGCGCGGTGACCTCGCGTGTGTCCGCTGCAGGGGCCGCAGCTGCAGGCGCGTCGGCATCTGCTGCTGCAGCGGCTGGAGCGGCCGCCGCCGGAGCTGCTGCAACTGCCGGAGCTTCCTCCTGCTCTTTTTCCTCCTGCGCTGCACGTGCGCGAGCCAGGGCCTCTTCACGCTCTTCCGGCGTGCGGTAGTCGGTGAAGTAGATGACGAAGAACGCGGTGAAGAACGCGACCGCAATAGCGATGATGTAGACCCACATCGGGCTGAAGACCACGGTGGTCAAAAGCGAGGTGAACACGAACGCGTTGGTCTGCACGCCGCCGAACGGGGTGCCCAGAATCGCGATGGTCAGACCACCGGTGAAGCAGCCCACCAGCATCCGCGGGTAGATCCTCTTGTAGCGCAGGTGGATGCCGTAGAGGGACGGCTCCGAAATACCACCGAACAGACCAGCTGCCAGCGCTGAACCGGAGGTCTGGCGCATGACTGGATCCTTATCGCGCAGCGAGAGCGCGAACACAGCAGCGGTTGCACCGAAGCAGGCGAAGTTCCAAGCACCCATTGGGCCCTGGATGAAGTCGTAGCCCAGCGTCTGAATGTTGACCAGCATGAGGGCGTTGAGTGGCCAGTGCAGGCCGAGCGGCACCAGGAACGGGTACAGCATCGGGATCAGGATGGCGAACACGAACGGCGCGTTGCCGTTCAGCCACGCCAGGCCAACACCAATCCACGCGCCCAGCGCGTAGCCGAGCGGGCCAATCACGATCGCGGTGACCGGGATCATCACCAAGAGGGTGAGGAACGGCACGAACACCATGTGGACCGCGGACGGAATGATCTTCTGGAAGCCCTTGTACACCAGAGCCGCCACGACCGCCATGATCAGCGGCACGAACACGTTTCCGCCGTAGTCAGGCAGCAGCATCGGCAAGCCCATCACCGTCACGCGGCTGACCTCGGTGCCGAGCAGGTTGTTGACCTCAGTCACGGCATCCGGGTGGTCCGCCAGCCCCATGAACTCGGGGGTAAACAGCGCCAGGATGACTGCGGCAGGCACCCACGGCTCAATGTTGAGCTTCTTGCCCGCGTTGTACGCCACCATCACCGGCAGGAAGTAGAACACCGAGCGCCACATCGCGTCGACGAACTGCCAACCCGGAGTCTTGACCTCCGCACGGAAGTCGACAAAGCCCAGCGCGTCCATCACCGCAGCAAACGCAATAATTAACGACGCCCCAAGCAGCACACCCAGAATCGGCCTAAAGGAATCCGAGAGGTACTCGAAGAACGCATCCATCCAAGGCACCTTGCCCTGCGCTTTCGCGCGCTGGGCCGCCTTCACGTCGTCGTTGCTCTGGCTGCCACGTGACTGCATCTCAGGCAGGTTGTTCATCGCGTTGTACACCGTCGCGACGTCTCCGCCAACAATCACCTGGTAGTGCGACCCGCCCTGCGGCACCGCGCCCATCACCTTCGGGTTGGCCTCGAGACGCTCCTTGTCAGCCAGGGAGGCGTCGTTCAGCTCGAAGCGCAAACGGGTCGCACAGTGCGTAAATGACGCAATGTTGTCCGCACCGCCGATCCCCGCAAGGATATCCGCCGCCTGCTCCTGCAAGCCGGCTTGCTTGGTTGCCATGTTCACTCCTTTTCTACATAGATCCAGGGATGAAAAAAGACCCGGGACGCAAAAACGTCCCAGGTCTTGCCCCGCCGGAACCGGCAGGTAACAACCCTGTGGTTGGTATTACGTTCCACTATATGACGGAACGTTTTAGTGCGCAATAAGTTTGCTCTCAGCTGGGAACCAGCGCTCCAGAAGCAGTGCCACCCACATCGCCAACGAGGCCAACCCGATCAGGTTGCCCATGTACCAAAGGGGCGTCGAGAAGCTGTAGGCATCAACCTCCGGGTACAGCTGATACGACGGCACAAACAGCACCGCAACGTAAAGCACGTACGCGAGCTTCCACACCGACGGCACCGCCGCGAAAATGAGCGGGACCGCCAACATCACGCAGGAGAAGTGGTGCGACACCGCGTACGGCCCACCCACGCTAATGCCGAGCGCGACGAAGAACAGCGCGTGCACGTCCAGCCCTCGGCGCTGCAGGTACCACGCCCCCAGTCCTGTGAGCAGCGCGAACACCAGGAAGATGACGCCAGTCGGGGCCTCCAGCCCCGCGCGGGCAAACAGACCGGAAAGCGCCTGGTTCGGCGGGTACATCGCGTTGCCGCCACGGTCGGTATTGAAGAACTCGTCGGTGAAGTAGTACCAGGTCTCCGCCGGGCGCATCAGCACACCAATCAGAATCGTGCCGACGAACGTCCCCGCCGCACGCGCCACCGACGCCCAATCCTTCTTCACCAAAAACAGAATCGCGAACGCCGCCGGCGTGATCTTAATCCCAGCCGCGATGCCCACGCCGACACCGCGCAACTGCCGCGGCAACAAGCCGAGCACATCCACCACGACCAGCGCAAACAGGAACACGTTAATCTGGCCGAAGAAGAAATTCGCCTGCAACGGATCAATCGCCAGCGACCACGCAATCACCCCCACCAACACCAGCGGCGTGACCTTCACGTCCAGCCTGCGCAACGCCAACCACGAAATGAGCGCCACGCACGCCATCGTCGCCAACGTCCACACCACGTCCATCACCGGCTCAGGCATCCACGTCAGCGGCACAAACAGCAACGCCGCGAATGGCGGGTAGATGAAGCGGAAGCCGCTGCGCGTCGGGAAGTCGTCGTACAGGTCTGCGCCGCTGGTCAGGGCGTTGCCGGCGTCGCGAAACACGCCGACGTCCAGCAGCTCGCCGCGCGCCGCACTGCCAAAGACCTCACTGAGCCCACTCGCAGCCGCGAGCACACCAACAAGCACCCACACCCACAACGAAACCTGCTTCACCATCGCATCGCCTTACGCCCATCACTGTTGACTAACTCTGCTGCCTAACTCTGCGCATCATACCGATGACAACCGACATAAATGAACTACACTACGGAATAATCCTTTCCCGACTGCTTTGAATAGAGGAAGCACATGAACGAACAGCAGCCCATGTACGACAAAGACGGGCTCCCAATCTCGCAACCAACCAGCCGATTCCAGGGATTCGGGCAATACGGGCAGGCTGGGCAGTTCGGGCAGTTCGGGCAGGGTTCACCGTACGGACAGCCGCAGATGCAACAGTTTGCACCTGCACAAATGCCCCAAATGCAGCAGATGCAGATGGCCTACGGACATGCCGTGCCCCAGAAGAACAAGTTCCTCGCGGCGGCGCTGTTCTTCTTCCTGGGCTCGTTTGGTATCGGCAACTTCTACCTTGGGCAGAACTTCCGTGGCGTCACCAAAGTGGGACTCTTCCTTACCGGCAGCCTCTTCAGCCTGATCCCGTTCGTCGGCTGGATCGTTTCCACCCCGATCTTCCTGGCACTATGGGTGTGGTGCATCATCGAGATGATTATGGTCCTCGTCGGCGGCGGAGGCTACGACACCGACGCTAATGGGATTCCGCTGAAGTAAACCTTCAGGCGGTTGCCCTCAGCTCCGTGACTGAGGACCTGTGTTTGGGTCAACCCGCATCAACACGGGTCGCACATTCTTATGGTCCTCTGTATTCAAGGCACGAGAAGAAGTTCCCACGCTCGGGAACCATTTTGCGGTTGAGGCCGGTTCTGGTCGACCGGCACTCGTGTTTCTCCAGGTCGCGATGCCTGTCAACGAAGAAAGTTCCCACCATTCCTGAAATCGCGGGAACTTTTCTGAAAGTGCGAGGGGAAGCCGAGGGCCCGGCAGGGCTCAACGACAAGAAGCCAGCCCTACGCCTCCGGCTTCACCAGTGGGAACAGGACGGTTTCGCGGATGCCGAGGCCGGTCAGGGCCATCAGCAGGCGGTCGATGCCCATGCCGCAACCGGCGGTTGGCGGCATGCCCTGTTCCATGGCGGCGAGGAAGTCCTCGTCGAGGACCATGGCTTCGTCGTCGCCGTGGGCGGCGAGGCGGGCTTGGTCTTCGAAGCGTTCGCGCTGGATGACGGGGTCGACAAGTTCGGAGTAGCCGGTGGCCAGCTCGAAGCCGCGGACGTAGAGGTCGAACTTCTCGGTGACGCCGGGCAGCTCGCGGTGGTCGCGGGTCAGCGGGGACGTCTCGACTGGGAAGTTGATCACGAAGGTCGGCTCGTAGAGCTGGTCGGAGCAGAGGTGCTCCCAGATCTCCTCGACGAGCTTGCCGTGCAGCCAGCCCTCATCCTTCGGCACCTTCAGGCCGATGACGTCGGCGATGCCCTTGAGCTCCTCCACGGAGGACTCGATGGTGACCTCCGGCTGGCCTGGGAACTTGCGCTGGAGCGCCTCGTTGAGGGAGGGGTACATCTCCATGACTTTCCACTCGCCGCCGAGGTCGTACTCGGTGCCGTCGGGGAGGGTGACGGTGGTGGAACCGAAGACTTCCTTGGCGCTGAACTGCACGAGGTCCTTCATGGTCTTCGCGCCATCCTTGTAGGTGCCCCATGCTTGGTAGGTCTCGAGCATGGTGAACTCGGGCGAGTGGGAGGAGTCGACGCCCTCGTTGCGGAAGTTGCGGTTGAGCTCGAAGACGCGCTCGATGCCGCCGACGACGCAACGCTTGAGGTAGAGCTCGGGCGCGATGCGCAGGTAGAGGTCCATGTCGAGCGCGTTGGAGCGGGTAATGAACGGGCGGGCTGCGGCGCCGCCGTGCAGGGTCTGCAGCATCGGCGTCTCGACCTCGACGAAGTCGTGGCCGGTGAGGAACTTACGCACGGCAGCGATGACCTTGATGCGGGTCATGGCGTTCTTGCGGGCGTCCTCGCGCATGATGAGGTCGGTGTAGCGGTGGCGGACGCGCTGCTCCTCGTTCATGTCAGCGAACGCGACAGGGAGTGGGCGCAGTGCCTTGGAGGCCATGTGCCAGGACTGGGCCTGGACCGAGAGCTCACCGCGGCGGGAAGCGATGACGCGGCCGCGGACGGAGACGATGTCGCCGAGGTCAGTGTCGGCCTTCCAGGATGCAAGTGCCTCCTCTCCTACCTCTGCGAGGGAAAGCATGACCTGCAGCTGGGTGCCGTCGCCCTCTTGGAGGGTGGCGAAGCACAGCTTGCCGGTGTTGCGCTGGAACATAATGCGGCCCGCGACGGCGACGACGTCCTGGGTTTCTTCGCCCGGCGCGAGGTTGAACTGGCCGTCGCCCTCGCCTTCGGGCACGGCGCGGTACTTCTGGCGCAGCTCGCGCAAGGAGGTCGTGCGGTCGACGACGACTGGGTAGGCGTCGCGGCCTTCGCTCAGAAGCTTTTCGCGCTTCGCACGACGGAACTGTTGCTGTTCGGAGAGGTCCTGCGTTGTTTGATTCTTCACGCTGACTTAGCCTAGTCGGTTGGGGTTAGCCTCGGTCAATTAGTCGTGTATTCGGCTTGCCGCCCACGAAGCACACCGCCACAACGACGAGTAGCATGCCGACGCCACCAACGATGAAGGCGCGCGCCGTCCCCTCGGACGCGCTACCGGTGGCCTGGGTACCCATCGTCATCGTGGCGATAAACACTGCGGTGCCGGCCGCCCCGCCGAGCTGCTGCAGCGTGTTGAGCGCCGCGGAGCCGTGGGCGTAGAGCTGCGACGGCAGCGAGGACAGCGACACAGTCATCAGTGGGGTCATGATCATGGACATCGCCACGTTGACCAGGATCAGCACGGCGACGAGCTGCCACTGCGGGGTGTCATCGGCGAGGATCACGACCAGGATCCACTGGGAAGCCAGCATCAACACCGCACCCGGGATGGCCAACGGCCGGGGCCCGTACGCGTCGTAGCAGCGCCCCGTGATTGGAGACGCGATGCCCTGCGCGATGCCGCCGGGCAGCAGGATCAGGCCGGTGGCCACCGTGGAAATCCCCAGGCCGACCTGCATGTAGACGGGCAGGATGTTCACGGTGCCCAGCAGGATGCCGAAGGCGATGAACACGCCCACCACCGAGAACGCGAAGTTGCGGTGGGTAAAGACGCTGAGGTCAAGCAGCGCGCGCCCAGTTGGTGCCAGGCGCAGCTGCCTGCGCACGAACAGCACCAGGAACACCGCGCCGATGACCAGGGCCGCGGCAGGGTTCCAGGAATCGCCGGTGAGCAGGGAGGTGATCGTCGATAAGCCGTAGACAAGGCCGCCGAACGCGAGTGCTGAAAGGAGCACCGACAGGATGTCGAGTGGAGCGTCGTGGCGCTCGCCGACGTTCGGGAGGGCGAACACCGCGAGCAGCACCGCCACGGCTGGGATGGGCACCATCACCCAGAAGATGTGGTGCCAGGTAAACGCGCCGAGCACGAAGCCGGCGAGCGTGGGGCCAAGGGCGGGCGCCACCGACATCACCACCGCGTTGAGTCCCATCACCGTGCCGCGGCGCTGCGGGGCGACCACCGTCACGGTAACCGTCATGAGCAGCGGCAACATCGCCGCCGTGCCAAGTGCCTGCACCACGCGCGCGGCGAGCAACACCCCGAACGAGGGCGCGGTGGCCGCCATGACGCAGCCGACGATGAACAGCGCCATCGAGGCGAAGTAGACGGCGCGGGTGCTGAGGCGCTGGATGACGAAGCCGGAGGCCGGGATCGCCACGGACATGGTGAGCAGGAAGCCGGTCATCAGCCACTGGGCCGTATCGGCGGGTACGCCGAAGTCCGCCATGATTGCGGGCAGGGCAACAGCGACGGTGGTCTCGTTGAAGATCATCATCATCGCGGAGACCACCAGCACTCCAATAAGCAGTACCGGGTTCGTTGATTTCATAGCCCGCTAAGGCTACTCCTCGTCGGCCGCTGGGGCACAGAGAGGCAGGTCGAGGCGCTGTGCCTCGGCATCATCGCCGTTGATGACCACCATGTACTCGCGCTCAGTGCGCGGGGTCAGCACGAAGGCTGGCGGGGTGGCGTCGGGAAGCTGGTAGTCGTAGATGAGGCACTCACCGGAGCCCAGCACGACGGCTTCCTTCGGGTCCGGCAGGACACGATCGAGCGCATCAGAGGAAACATACTTTGCGACGGAGACCCCCAACGTCTCGTTCGCGCAGCGGATCTTGCCCTCCTGGCCCTCGTCCGGCGTGGCGGAGTCACAGATCAGGCCGTGCCAACCCTTCTGCCCGGCCTTGTCAGACACGATGCCGGGGTAGGTCTCGGCGATCTCGGCTTCGACGCCGACCCACTCCTCACCACGGTGTTGCATCCAGTACCAGATGCCGCCTGCGGCGATGAGCAGCAGCGCCACGATGGCCGCGATCCACGGCCAGAGCTTGAACTTCTTCTCGTCTTCTGGGCGCACGTACTCGCCGGTCGGCCCATACGGGTAGGGCTGCGGTGGCTGGCGGTAGCCGTCGGTGGCGCCCGGCGCGACCGGGGAGACCTCCGGCTCATCGAGAGGTTCACCGGCGACGGCGTTGAGGTAACCGACGCAGCCGGTGGCGGCGTTGGCGGCGTCCTCGTCGACGTCAAGGCCGGTCATAGAGTTAAAAAGGTCGATAAAGCTTGCGACGTTCGCCGCGTGTTGCTCCTCGGCGTGCTCGGGCGCGGTGGCCGTCGGGCCGATCAGGGTGAGCTTGACCGGGACGCTCGACCAGGCTGGCTGCACCAGCATCCGGGAAGCATCCACGGAGCGGGCCACGAACGCGCCGAGGCCCTGGGCGTCGTAGTCGTCGATGGCTTCAGCCACGCCGATGAGCAGCTCGCGGGCCTCGGCGGGGGTGAATACGCCACCGTCAGCACGCTTGTCGCTGATCAGGCGAGCGAGCGAAGCGCCGGTCGGGGCTTCGCGCAGTACGTAGAGGTGGCCGTCGTCGGTGTAGCCGGCGCTGCGCGGCTGGAACGCGCCGGGGTGGTTCGAGGCGGCAAGCGCCCGGTTCAGGCCTGCGATGTCGCGGCGTTGGTTCTCGGGCTGGGTGGCGTCGAAAAGCTCGACTTCGACGGCCTGGCCTGCATCATTGCTGGCGACGAAGAGCTGTGAGTCTTCGGTGCGCCCTGTGGCTTGGACTTGCTCGGGGGTGAAGTCCATGCCGAAGCGCTTGTTCAGGATTCCAGCAATCAGGTCTATAGGCATGCCAAAGAGTGTAGCGAATAACTCGCCGTTGCTTGCTATCCGCCCTCGTCTTCCCGTCCTAGTCCTCGATGTGTTTGAACCCGATGCCAAGCGGCAGACCCACGTTGTCGTGGAGGCGCACCGTGCCACCGTCGGTGGCGGGCAGGTCGATCGCGGCGAGCAGTCGGGCGTCGCCCTGGGCAGGGGCCTCGCGCATAGCCAGGTCGCGCACGGCGAGGTAGGCAGGCGTGACCCCTGCGGCTTCGAGCACGCCGCGCACGGTGTCCAGGACGGTCTCGGCGCCGTGTTCGGCGGCGTGGGCCCCGGCGGTCAGCGCCGCGGACAGCGCAAGCGCCTGGTCGTGGGCGTCTTCAGCGACGCGCTCGTTGCGCAGTGAAAGCGCCAGCCCGTTCGGCATGCGCACGGTAGGCGCGCTGTGCAGCTTGACCTCCATGCGCAGGCCCGCCACGGCCAGCTGTGTGGCCACGAGCAGCTCGAAGTCCTTCTCCCCCATCACCAGGTCGGTGGCGTGCGTGGCGTTGAGCACCGCCAGGATGCGGGCGACGTCGCAGGCCACGGCGTCGGCGTCGTCGAGGTGCTCCATGCCGGTGCGCACGCTCACGGCGGTGCGCAGCTCGCCGTGGAAGACCACGTCCACGCCCTCGTTGCGGAAGGTCTCGGGCACCTCCTCGCCGGAGTAGGTGACAAACACATACGCGCCGAGCAGCGACTTCGCCGCCCGGATCAGCTCGATGTGCCCGGCGTGCACGTCGGCGCCCAGCGGCACAACCGCAATCGTCTTGCCAATCTTGCGGAATGCGCGCCCGTAGGTGGCCAGCAGCTGCTCATCACGCACGACAACCGCGTTGCCCGGTTCAAAAGTCACAGGTCTTCCTCTCGTTGCTGCGCCGCGCGGCGCTCCAATACTTCTACTAATCGACGCACCCCTTCTCCCCCGACCGGCTCTCGGTCGAGCGGGCGCAGCGGCGGCAGCTCGGCGCTGTCGAAGGCGTCCGCGACCGCCTCGAAGTTGGGGTTGGCCTGCCGCAACAGCGCGAGTGCGTCCTCCCGGACGACGCGCTGCAGGGCGCGAAGGTGCTGGGCGGTGGCCACCAGTGGGCGATCCGCATCCGTGATCGGCATCGTGACCTGCCCGAGCTCCCCGAGCAGCAGCGCGATCACGGTCTCCCCCAGCTCGTCGGCTGCGGAGGTGACCCACACGTTGTCCACGATGTTGTGCGCGCACATGACGACGGCCCCTGCGACCTCCACCTCGTCGAGTAGCTGGGCGCCGTGGTCCAAGTTGGTGTGCCAGAACATCTGCTTCGGTCGCACGCACGGCGCGCACTCGGCGGCGGCGCGCTCAATAACGTCAGCGGAGCCCTCGAGGAGCACCAGGTCGGCGGCGGCGATGTCCGCGGCCACGCACGGGTACGTCACGCGGTGCCCGGCGCGCGCAAGCTGATCACTCAGCGCGCTGGGGCCGCGCCAGGCGGCGATGGTCAGCGTTGGGCTCATTTGTTGCGGCGCGCTAGCAGCTCGGCGACGGAAACAGCGTTCTCGCCAGCCGCGTCACGGCGGCGGCGTCCCCCAACACGCGGGGCTGGTTCCGGCACGGCCTCGATGACTTCAGTGGCCCCAGCGGCGGGCTGCTCGTGGCGGCCGTGCTCAGGCTCAGGCTCAGGTTCCGGTTCGGGCTCCGGCTCAGGCACTGGCTCGGGTACGGGCTCAGGCTCCGGGATTGGTGCCGGTTCAGGCGCCGACTTCTGCGCTTCTTGTGCTTCTTGCGCTTCCTGCGCTTCCTGCTTCGCCTGGTGCTCGCTAATCAGCGCCGTGAGCGGGTTCTGCGTCTCCCGGCTCGGCTGACTTCCAATGCGCCCGGCGATCGCGTCGGAGGACGGCGCCCCGGCCGGGCGGTCTTCGGACGGTTCGTAGGTGGGCTGTGTGAAGGACTCAATCTCCTGGATGCGGCGCGCCGCGGCGTGCACGGCGGCGGGCTCGTACTCGAAGACGTGCCCGCTCATCTCCTCGATCGTGGAGCGCAGGGAGCGCAGCTCCTCCTGGATGTCGCGCAAGAGTTCGTCGGAGGGGGCGTCGACACCCGAGGGTGCGCCAGCGCGCGCGGCCTCCAGCTCTGCGGCGAACGTCTTCTCCCGCTCCTCCTGCAGGCGCACGGCCTCCTCGTTGTCGCGGCGCAGGCGGTAGATCACAATGAGGCCCGCGACGGCGGCCCACAGCGCCAGGATCAGCGAAAGCTTGAGTATGTTCGCGGAGTTGGTAAACAACATCACCACTGTGCCTGCAAGCGCAGCCACAAATGGAACAATCACCCAAGTATTTTTCATGCCCACTACCTTAGCTAACCTGTTCTCCACTTGAGGGCGGCGACACCTCACACACCCGTTCCAGCACTACACCAGCTACCGCCAGCGTGACGCCGCCCAACGCCCCGGAGACCAAGGGCGGCACGTCCTGCGCCGCGGCCATCAGCACGTGCATCCGGGGCAGCACGAAGAGCAGGCAGCCCGCATACAGCCCGCCGCTGACCGCTCCTGCCCAGGTGCAGGCCTTGCCAAACAGCATGAAGTTCGCCGCCATCATCGGGTTGAGCTGGCTGCGATCCAGACCAACCTTGCCCTCATCGCGGCGCTTGTGCACCATGAACGCAACGTAGAAACACACCGCTGCCACGATCCAGAGGCTCAGCGGCACCACCATGTTCAGCGACTCAAGCAGGCCGAACAGGCGGCGCACCACAATGAACGCCGCGGCGGTACAAAACCCGAACACGGCGATCACTCCGGACAGCGGCGTGCGTTTCACAGCTTGCGAACCCCCTGAGGCTCCAGCTCCGCGAGAATCTCGCTGACCGGGCGATCGAGCAGCTTGGCGTGCGGGTCAATCTCCAGCCAGGGAACCAGCACGAACTCGCGCAGGTGCGCGCGTGGGTGCGGCAGCGTCAGCTCAGGGTCGTCGCTACGGTAGCCCTCGAAGTCGATGATGTCCACGTCCAGTGTGCGCGGGCCCCAGCGCACGTCGCGTACCCGGTTCGCCTGCTGCTCTAGGCGCTGGCAGCGGGCGAGGAGGCTGTACGGGTCGTCGCTGTCGGTTTCGATAAGAAAGCTCTGGTTGAGAAAGTCTGGCTGCTCCACCCCGCCCCAGGGCGCGGTGGCGTAAATCGAGCTTGCGTCGAGGAGCTCGGCGGCGAACTCGTCGGCGACCGACTGCAGGTGGGCACGCGAGTCCTCCATGTTGGAGCCTGCCGAAATCACCGCGCGCATCAGCGGGCCCCCATCCGTTTACGGGAGCGGCGTGCCACCACGGCGACGTCCTCGAAGGGAAGCGGGATCGGCGCGTGCGGCTTGTGCAGCGTGACCTCCACCGCGTGCAGGATGTCGAAGCGCTCCATGGCGGCCTCGGCGATCTCGGTGGCCACCGTCTCGATGAGCTGGCGCGGCGTGCCCGAGGCGATGTCGCTGGCCAACTGGGCTAGCTCCGCGTAGTTCATCGTCTGGGTCAGGTCGTCGGTGGCTGCGGCGCCTGCGAAGTCGAGCCAGCAGGTGATGTCCAGCAGGAAGCGCTGCCCGTGCTCGCGCTCGTGCGGCAGCACGCCGTGGTGCGCGTAGACGGACAGGCCCTTGAGTTCAATGCGGTCAGCCAAGGTTGCCCGCCTTCCACGCGGCGGCCACGTCCACGGCGTCGCGGGAGACGGCCACCTCGTGCACGCGCACGCACCAGGCGCCAGCCTGCGCGCACAGGGCGGTGACGGCGGCGGTGGCTGGGTCGGCGTCGATAGGCCCGTGCTCGAGCCCGCGGGCGGCGCGCACCCCGCGGAGAAAGCGCTTGCGGCTGGCCCCCACCAGCAGCGGGTAGCCGCAGTCCATGAGTGCGGGCAGGGCCTGCAGCAGCTGCCAGTTCTCTTGCGGGGTCTTGGCAAAGCCGAGGCCCGGGTCCAGCGTGATCTGCTCGGGGCGCACCCCAGCGGCCGTGGCGTTGGCAACCAGCTCGTCGAAGAGGCCGAGCACATCGGCCACCACGTCCCCGCCGTGGTCGGCGGCACCGGAGGCGTTCACGAACTGCTGGGCACGCCAGTGCATCAGGCACACCGGCAGATCCGTGCGCGCCATCGTGGCATACATGTCCGGGTCCGCGAGCCCGCCGGAAACGTCATTGATGAGGTCCACGCCGACCTCGGCGGCGGCCTCCGCGATGGCGGCGCGCATCGTGTCCACGGAGGTGCGGATGCCGTCCTCGTGAAGGGCCCGGATCACCGGGGCCACGCGCGCCACCTCGACCTCGGCGGGCACACGCGTCGCGCCCGGCCTGGTCGACTCCGCACCCACGTCGATGATGTCCGCGCCCAGGCGGACCAGCTCGTGGGCGTGCGAGAGGGCGTCGTCAACTGCGAGCCACTTCCCGCCGTCCGAAAACGAATCTTCCGTGACGTTGACGATGCCCATCACCGTCGTGCGCCCCGGCGCGGTGAGATCCTGCACACTGACCATTGTTAGCTCCTTATCAGGCTCAAGACCTCGGCCCGGGAGGCGGCGTTCTTCTGGAAGCCGCCGCGCACCGCGGAGGTCGTCGTCACGGCACCAGGCTTGCGGATGCCCCGCATCGCCATGCACAGGTGCTCACACTCCAGCACCACAATCACGGCGGAAGCCCCCAACTTATCGACGATCGCGTCCGCAATCTGCGCCGTCAACCGCTCCTGCACCTGTGGCCGCTTCGCGTACATATCGGCCAGGCGGGCGAGCTTCGACAGGCCCGTGACCTTGCCTTCCTTGCCCGGGATGTAGCCGACGTGCGCCTTGCCAAAGAATGGCACCAGGTGGTGCTCACACGTGGAGTACACCGGGATGTCGCGCACCAGAACGAGCTCCCGGTAGTCCTCCGCGAACGTCTTCTCCAGCACCGCGGTCGGGTCCTGGTGCAGCCCCGCGAACACTTCCTCGTACGCCTTCGCCACTCGCGCCGGGGTTTCCTTCAGCCCCTCACGGTCCGGGTCCTCGCCGACTGCGATGAGGAGTTCGCGCACCGCGGCTTCGGCGCGGGCGCGGTCGAACTTACTGGTCATCCTCGTTGCTCCTGTGTCGTGGCAGCTGTTTGGTTTCTTCCTCTGACGGTCGGTCGGGCCGGTCGGGCCGCTCGTGCTCCGGCAGGCGGAACCCGATTTCCTCGTCCGGGCGGTAGTTGTCCATGCCCGGGTGCGTATCCGGCTCAGGCTTCGGCTCAGGCTTCGGCTCTGGCGCGGGCTCACGCTTCGGCGCGCCCGGGTACGTCCAGTCGCTCGGCGGCTTCGGCCCGCCGTAGGTCGGGGTACCTCCCGCAGGCGGCGGTGGCAGCAGAGCGCCGTGCTCCTTCTCCCGTTCTTTTCGACGCCGCTCCCGCGTCTCACGCGACGCCTCAAGGATGGAGAAGCGCTTTGGTGGCTCCTCGCCACGCTCTTCGGCAAGCTCGACCGGGGTCTTGACGGGCTCGCGGCCGATCTGGCGGCCGAAGCGGATGTCGTAGGCGGGCAGCTCCGGCCGGTGCGGCTCTACGCCCTCGAGGAGCGCTTCGAGGTCTTGGCGGCGCAGCGTTTCCTTCTCCAGCAGCTTGGACACCATGGTGTCGAGCTGGTCGCGGTACTGCTCCAGGATGCCGTAGGCGGTGGCGTGGGCGGCGTCGATAAGCGTGTGTACCTCCTTATCGATCGTGGCCGCAACCTCCGGCGAGGACTCCATCTTGGCGCCGGCCCCCATGCCGGAGAAGGCGTCGCCCTGCGCCTGGCCGTACTTCACGGTGCCGAGCGCCGAGGTCATGCCGTACTCGGTGACCATCGCGCGCGCGATCTTGGTGGCCTGCTCGATGTCGTTGGAGGCACCCGTGGTCGGCTCGCCGAAGACGAGCTCCTCCGCGGAGCGCCCGCCCATGGCGAAGACGAGCTGGGCGAAGAGCTCGTCGCGGTTGTACATGCCCTTGTCGTCCTCGTCGGCCGTCATGGCGAACCCGCCGGTGCGGCCGCGGGCGAGGATGGTGACCTTGTAGACGCGCTCGATGTCTTTCAGCGCCCACGCCGCGAGCGTGTGCCCACCCTCGTGGTAGGCGGTGACCTTCTTCTCCTTCTCCGAGATCACCTTGGAGGAGCGGCGCGGCCCGCCGATCACGCGGTCCGTGGCCTCCTCCAGCGCGTCCGGGGTGATCACGTTGCCGCCGATGCGGGCGGTGAGCAGCGCGGCCTCATTGAGCACGTTGGCCAGGTCCGCACCACTCATGCCGGCGGTACGCTTCGCCAGCGCATCCAGGTCGACATCCTTGGACAACGGTTTGCCCTTCGCGTGCACCTTCAGAATCTGGGCGCGCCCCGCGATGTCCGGGTTCGTCACCGGGATCTGGCGGTCGAAGCGGCCCGGGCGCAGCAGCGCCGGGTCCAGGATGTCCGGGCGGTTCGTCGCCGCGATCAGGATCACGCCCTCGCGGTCGCCGAAGCCGTCCATCTCCACGAGCAGCTGGTTGAGGGTTTGCTCGCGTTCGTCGTGGCCGCCGCCCATGCCGGAGCCGCGCTGGCGGCCGACGGCGTCGATCTCGTCGATAAAGATGATGCAGGGCGAGTTCTCGCGTGCCTGCTTGAACAGGTCGCGCACGCGGGAGGCGCCCACGCCGACGAACATCTCCACGAAGTCGGAGCCGGAGATGGTGTAGAACGGCACCCCGGCCTCACCCGCAACTGCGCGGGCGAGCAGCGTCTTACCCGTGCCGGGCGGGCCGTACAGCAGCACGCCGCGCGGGATCTTCGCGCCGAGCGACTCGTAAATCTTCGGGTCAATCAGGAAGTCCACAACCTCCTGCAGCTCATCGACGGCCTCGTCCGCACCCGCGACGTCCGCGAACGTGTTCGTCGGATTGTCCTTCGACAGCTGCTTCGCCTTCGACGACCCAATCCCGAACATGCCGCCACCGGCCTGCATGCGGTACATGAAGAAGAACAGCAGGCCGAAGATCAGCACCATCGGCAGCATGAAGCCGAGCATCGACATCAGGAAGGACTCCTGCGTCACGTTCGTCTTGTACTTGTCCGGGGCGGCTTCCTTCACCGCGCCGAAGATCTCCGGCGTGGTGCGGGCCGGGTACTGGGCGCTGATCTGCTCGACGCCCTCGCGTTCTTCGACCTTGATCGGCTCCCGCAGGTCAATGCGGACACGCTGCTCGCGGTCGTCGATCTGGACTTCCTTGGCGTTCTTGTTCTGCAGCTGCTCCATCGCGATCGACGTGTCCACGCGCTGGTAACCGCGGGTGTCATCCCCGATGAGGGTGAGCAGGTACAAAACAATAAGCACGGTGGCGCCGATCAGGCCCCACCGCAACACGTTTTTATTCTTGGTCATACAGCTCTTCTGTGTGTATTAGATGTCCTCAGGCGCGTCGGAATAGACGCGAGGGTGCAACGTGCCCACGTACGGCAGGTCGCGGTAGCGCTCGGCGTAGTCCAGGCCATAGCCGATGACGAACTCGTTGGGAATGTCGAAGCCGACGTCGAGAAGATCAATCTTGGCCTTCTGCACCTCAGGCTTACGCAGCAGCGTAATCACCTCGAGGCTCTTCGGGTTACGCCCCGACAGGTTCTTCAGCAGCCACGACAGCGTCAGGCCGGAATCAATGATGTCCTCGACCACGAGCACGTCGCGGCCTTCGATCTCCTTGTCCAGGTCCTTCAGAATGCGCACCACACCCGAAGACGTGGTGGAGCTGCCGTAGGAGGACACCGCCATGAACTCCATCTCGCACGGGATGGAAAGCTTGCGGGCGAAGTCCGTCAAGAAGAACACCGCGCCCTTGAGCACGCACACGAGCACCAGGTCCTGCTCGGAGTCACGGTACTTCTCGGAGACCATGTCAGCCAGCTCTTGGATGCGCCGCTGCAGGTCTTCCTCGGGGATCAACACCGCCTCCACGTCGTCTCCGTAGCGGTGTGGCGCAACGTTGAAATCCTTCTTGTCATACAGCTCGGTCATCGGGTGCCCTTTCTCAAGCCCTTCTCGGTTGGCATCAGTTCATCATCTTGCCACTTTCACGTCACCTTGGACAACCATTTACGCGAACAGAAGCGTTGTGCCGCGCCGCTCCACCCGCACTCCCCCGCCGAGCTGCACCGCGCCCTGCCCCCGCCAGTTCGTCACCAAGGCTTCAATCGCCGCAAGGTGGGCACCTTTGACCTCCCCCCGCTTCTCGACGACCCACTCCGCCAACACCGCCCTCCTCACCACCGGCGGCAGCGTTGCGAGCTCCGTGCAGTCCAGCGTCTCTTCGTTCACGGCCGGGGTGATGCGTTGCAGCTGCGCCGCGGCTTGCGCGATCCGGTCCGCCGTGCCCGCCAACGCCGGGACCACCTCCCCACCGACGATCTCCTCCAGCAGCGGAATCACCCGGGTGCGCAGCGCCACACGCCGGTACCGCTCGTCCTTGTTCATCGGGTCCTGCCAGGGTGCGACGCCCAGTTCGGCGCAGGCGCCCGCGGTGTCCGCGCGGCGGACACCCAGCAACGGGCGCACCAGCCGACCCGCGCGCGACGCCATCCCTGCCGGGTTGCCGCGCAGCGCCCCGAGCAGCAGCGTTTCGGCCTGGTCGTCCGCGGTGTGGGCCGTCCACACATCCCGGTCGGGGCCGGCGTGCTCGAACAAGGCCGCGTAGCGGGCCTGGCGGGCGTCGGCCTCCGTGCCCTTACCCGTTGGTGCGATGCTGACTTTGGTGACCTCCGCGGGCACCCCGAACGCGCGCGCCTGCTCCGCGGCGCGCCAGGCCACCTCCGCCGAGCCTTCCTGCAGCCCGTGGTCCACCACCAGCGCCGTGACATCCAAACGCTCCGCCGCGGCCGCCGCCACCAGCGCCAACGAGTCCGCACCACCCGACAGTCCAATCACCGCAGGCCCCGTCCATCCACGCACGGCACGGCGGCACGCCAAAAAGTGGGGACTGCGCCGGGGCCAGAACGGCTCCATCGCTAGAACTCCCGCAGCGCCGAGGCAAACATGTCCATCGCCCGGCGCGCCTCCAGAATGTCCGAGTCATTCGAGAGCAGCGCAAACGTGTACACGTTGCCGCTTTCCGCAGTCACCGTGCCCGCCAGCCCGGACGTCTCGTCCAAGGTGCCCGTCTTCGCGCGCACCCAGCCACGCCCGGCCAGGTCCTCATAGCGGGTGGCCAAGGTGCCGTCGCCGGCCGCGACCGGCAGCGCGTCCAGCATCGGGCGCAGCTGCTCGTGCTGAGTAGCGTCACTCAGGATGCTGTCCAACATGCGCGGGGTGATCCGGTTGTCCACCGACAGGCCAGAGCTGTCCACCAGCGTGATGCCGCCCGAGTCAAAGCCGTGCTCAGCCAGGACGTGCAGGGTGGCGGAGGGGGCGTCGATACCTACGTGGTCCGCCACCTCCCTGCCGATGGCCTCCGCGTAGACGTTGTCGGACTCCTTCATCATCATGTGCAGGCGCTGCACCAAGTCCGGCGACTCCACGCTTGCCAGCGTATCTGTCTCCGCGGGCGCCGGGCCGAGACCGACCGTCTGCGCACCCACGCGATCCGCCAACGCCTGCGCCACATCCAACGCCGGAGTATGCGAGCGCGGCACGTCCCCCTCCGTCTCCCCGTTGAGGCGACCGCCCGAGAGCATCGCCGGTTCCAGCGGCGCGACGAAGCCGCCATCGATGTCCACGGGGTCCCAGCCCGGCATCATGGTCGGCTGGCCCTCCCACGCCTTCGTGTCGATGAAGACGGCGGTAACCTGCTGGTTTTTGAGCTGCTCGGCGAGCTGGTCGATGGCCTCCGCGTCCAACCACACGTCACCATTCGCCTTGATCACGACCGAGCCCGGCTGCTCCCCACTCACCACCTGCGTCTCGATCCTGTCATCCGCCCCCAACTCCAACACCGCCGCCGCAGCCGTCAGAATCTTCGTCGTCGACGCCGGGCGCAACGCCTCCCCCGCCAACCGATCAAACAACACCTCACCCGTCGAACCGTCCGACACACGCGCGTGGAACGTGCCCAACGCGGGGTCCTCCGCAAGCTCCGCCAGGCGCGCCTGCAGTGCCTCAACATCCACCGGGCGTGGTACCGCCGGCACCAATACCGGCTCCGCCTGCGGCAACTGATACGCCGGGGCGTGCTCAATACGGCTGAGCTCCTGCTGCGCCGCCACACCGAAGCCAGCCGCGCCACCCACCGCGACCAACGCAACCCCGCCAACAATCCAAGTCCAAAGCTTCACGGCGCATAAGCGTAGCCCAAACCCACACGCCGACGCAGCCCCGTATGATAAGTACCGGTATTATCAACGCGACTACAAAAGGAGCGCACATGGCTGTCGAAGTCACCATCGAAATCCCCAAGGGTTCCCGCAACAAGTACGAACTCGACCACGAAACAGGCAAGGTCTACCTCGACCGCCACCTGTTCACCCCGATGGCCTACCCACTCGACTACGGCTTCATCGACGAAACCCTCGCCGACGACGGCGACCCAATGGACGCCCTCGTCCTCCTCCCTGAGTCCGTCTTCCCAGGCGTCATCGTCAAGGCACGCCCAATCGGCGTCTTCAAGATGACCGACGAAGCCGGCGGCGACGACAAACTCCTCTGCGTCATCGACGACGTCCGCTACGACCACTACCAGGACATCGACGACGTCTCCCAGTTCCTCAAGGACGAAATCGAGCACTTCTTCGTCCACTACAAGGATCTCGAGCCGAACAAGGAAGTTTCCGGCTCCGGCTGGGGCAACAAGGCAGAGGCAGAAAAGATCCTGCAGGCCTCCATCGACAACTACAAGAAGTAGGTCGCTGCTTCTAAGTGTTTGCCGCCTGGGTTGTACCTGGGCGGCTTTTTGCTTGGGCCTCTACCAAATTCCTGGTTTTGGCGTCGGCTCAGCAGGCCCGAGTCGGCCTGAGTGACAAAACACGCAACCCAATACATCCAGCCCTTTTCCTACCAGCGGAAATAAGGATGCGCTTTTGCAGGGTTGCGTCCTTTGTCACTGGCTGCCCAATCTGCACACCACGAGCGTCTAGAACTTGAGGTGATCTTTCGCCCAGAACGCCGCCGCGCCCAGCAGCGCAAGCAGCGGCACCAGGATCGCCGCGATGATGCCGCCCTTCGAGCTGCCTTCGCAATTCTCGGAGGATCCACTTGAAGAACCATCCTTCGCGCAGGTCGCAGGCGCCGGAACGCTCGGCTCGGGTGCCGGCTCACTTGTCGACGTCCCCACCTCCGGCTCTGGGACTTCCTCAGTTGTCCGCGCGGCGGACTCGGACGTGGTAGTCGACTCGGACGTGGTAGTCGACTCGGTCGTCGAAGAGGATGCCGTCGTAGTCAGCGTTGTTGAAGACTCTGGTGCGGGCTCAACCAGCGTAGTCGTTGGCGTAGTTGTCCGCGGAGCGGACGCTTTCGACGTCTCCGAGGTCGAAGGTTCGATGGTTTGGGTTGTCCGCGGGGCGGACACTTTCGGCGCCTCCGAGGTCGAAGGCTCCGTGGAAGGCTCCGCCGTAGTCGTTTCGGTTGTCCGCGGCGCGGACACCTTCGGCGCCTCGGAAGTCGAAGGCTCCGTGGAAGGCTCCGCCGTAGTCGTTTCGGTTGTCCGCGGCGCGGACGCTTTCGGTGCTTCCGAGGACGCGGACGAAGACGTGGACGAGGTCGCGGACGAGGATGTGGTCGTCGAAACCTCTGACGTGGTCGGAGACGGTGTGACCGAAGTAGTCACCGACGATGGCGCAGCAGAAGAAGTGACGTCCGTGGTTGTTGGCGTCGGCTCCTTTGCCAGCAGCTCGTCCAGGTTTTCCTGCGCCTCGACGACGCGGAAGAACGTGCGGTCAAGCTCGGCTTGCGCCTTGTTGATTTCTGGTGCGTAACCGGTGCGGCGCACAACCTTCATGAGCGCTTCGGCGATTTTGTGTTCTTGCTTGGCGGTCGCCAGCGCCGCGCGGGCTTCCTCAACGCTCTTTGGTTTCACTGCGGGCGCGTAGCTCGGGGCTTCGTACTGCGGTGTTGTGGCTCCACAGTTCGGGCAGCAACGAGGCGATGACGTGGAGGTCTCCCCGCTTGTCGACGGCCCCACCGTCGGCGTTGTCCGCGTAGCGGAAGTCGTAGACGTAGTTGGCGTTGCCGACACGCTCGGGGCCGCCGAAGTGGTTGTCCGCGGCGCGGACGTGGTCGACGTGGTCGGAGTTGGCGTAACCGACGTAGTCGACGTGGTCGGAGTTGGCGTAACGGACGTAATCGACGTGGTCGGAGTTGGCGTAACGGACGTAATCGACGTGGTCGGAGTTGGCGTAACGGACGTAATCGACGTGGTCGGAGTTGGCGCAACCGACGTAGTCGCGGTTGTCCGCGGCGCGGACGTGGTCGACGTGGTAGGCGTTGTGGACGTGGTCGTTGAGGTCTCGCTGGCGAGCTGCTCGCGCAGCTTCCCGAGGTTTGCCTTGGCTTCCGCGAGGGCACGCTCCGCATTCTCCACGTGCAGGCGCGCCAAGATGCGGTCCTTCGTACTCCGAGCGTTCTTCTCAGCCTGCTCGGCCTTCTTCAACGTGGCTTCTGCGTCGGCGACGATGCGTTCGCCCTCTTCGACCGTGGAAGGCTTTGGCGGGGCGACGTATTCCGGCGCAACGATGTAGTCGGTGCTCGGTACCTGCGAAGACGTCGAGGACGGCTTAGAGGTAGAAGGCTTAGAGGTAGCAGTCGTCGAGGTAGACGGCGTGGTCTCCGGAGCGATCGTCACAGTGACGGAGGGCGCTTCAGAAGTCGTCGAGCTCGTCGAGGTCGTTGGCAGCGGTAGGGCGCTCGGGATCGTCGGCATCGGCAACGGTGGCAGGTCCGGGAGGGACGGCTGGCTCGACGACGAAGACGAAGAAGACGATGTCGTCGGCTTTGGCTTCGGACGCTCGGAAGTCGTCGGCGTCACCACCGGTGGCAAAGGCGAAGGCTCAGGCGAAGGCTCCGGTGTAGGAGTCGGCTTCTGGCGCAGGTTGTTGCGCTGGATGAGGATTTCGGCGTCGAGAGGCTGGGGTACCAGGCCGGGTTTACGGGAGCCTCCGACGACCATAAGGAGGTCGTCGCAGCTGTGCGCGAGTGCCATCGCGTGGCCCATTTCGTGCGCGATGGTCATAATGCGGCTTTTCGCCTCAACATAGCGCCCAAACATCCTGGGACTAATCCGCACGGTCAGTGTCGGCCCGCCGCCGGTCACGCGCCCCAGCGGCCGCAGGCTTGGGTCCACGATCACGCTGACGGCCTCGGGCGTCTTGTGGTCGATGAACTTGATATCCAGGTATCCACCTCGGTCGCGCACGGCCTTGACCCACAGGTCGGCGGCGCGCTGGATGTCGGCGCGGTGGCCGGTGGTGTCGTAAAGGTAGAGGGTGTTGTTGCGGATGCCCGTATTGCGGTCACCCGCGAACGTAAACCGCGAAATGTCCAGTTGCTGCCCCCGCTTGAACTGCGACTTCAACGCTTTGCATTCGGACCCGTTGGGCCTCACGTCGACGTGCGCGGAAGCGGGCGTCGTACCCCCTAGTACCAGGGAGAAAGCACAAACAGCAGCAAGAACATTTCGAGTTTTCACAAAGGTTTACTATATGAGGAACCGGCGCCCGTATGCAAAGACGGCTGCACCAATTATCGACGCCACCACCAACGCAAACAGCGCCCGCACCAGGGTGTTCGACCCGGTCTCAGCCGCGATACCACGCTGCTCTGCAACCGGAGCCTGCGCTGGGGCGGCCTGCTGCTGCACCTCAACCGGCACCTGACCTGCAGCCTTGGAGGTTGCCAGGCCCTGACGCGCGACCTCAGCGGCGTTCTCCGCGAGCAGCGCGTTGGAGTCCTTCACCTCGGCGTCGGTTGGAGGCTCGTTGATGCGGGCCAGGTCGGTGACGTAGGTCTTGCCGTCAGCGTTGAGGTAGTACGTCAGACCACCGATAGCGAGCACTGCTGGCAGGGCGATCAGGCCGGCTGCCGCTGGTGCCGGGTTGTTCGGGTCAACGTCTTCGGCGGTGAATGGGACGTCCTGGTGGTCGCCGGTCGGGTCTGGCTGCTCGACAGGGGTCGTTGCCTCGGCTGCGGGAGCTTGGGGCGCTGCGGTTTCGGCGGCGGGGGCGTCGATAAGCCCGGCGACAGCCGCCTTCGCCACGTCCACTGCGCGCTCGCGGTCAGCCGCCGAGAGCTGGTCAAAGGCGATGTTGACCAGGTTGCGGTCCGGCACGTAGTGGGTGCCGTCCTGGGTGAGGAAGTACTCGGCACCGTTGATGTCGTGGGTCACGGCCGGCAGCGGGATGTCCTGTGCCTGGGCCATGGGGACGATGGCGGTTGCGAGCGCGCCGGTCATGACGGCGGCCAAAACGGTGTTGCGCTTCATTAGGGGCTCCTTTGCTCAACATGAAGTCTCAAGTCTTACTTCATGGTTTAGCCCCACTGTAGACGCACTTCACCCCAGTCACAAGTGTTTACACAAAAAACTTCAGTTACTTTGCGCCGGTATCGGTCGGTGGCGCATCCAGCACGGACGAAAATTGCCACCCAATGACCGCGTTGCGAACCGAGTCCGCCAAAATATTGCGCGGCTGAATACAGGAGATCGTCAGCAGCCGGCCCGGGCGTGGCCCATCACCCCAAATATCAACATCGCTGGCCATGACCTCTTTCACCGGATCGTGCAGGTCAGTCGCGCGGTACGACAACCACTTCCCACCAGCTGCCTCGGAGTCGGCGGTGCGCAGGTACAGCATGTCCCCCACCCGGATGGTGTGCTGGTCGGAGGAGCCGTCGAAAAGCTGGTCAAAGACCCCGTGCACCCCTGCACCCGTGTGACCAGCGACGACCACCAGATCCTCAGCACCCGGCCCCGGCAGCGAATACGGCTTCTCCGGCGCCGTATACACACATGCCTTATCTAATGTGGCCGGATCCAAGGCGTCCGCGCGCACGCGGCACGGGCCCTCCTCGAAGTGCGCGCGAAGCCCGACCGAGGGAATAAACATCTCGAGCGGCTGCGACTGACCAAGTGCTGCAGGAACCTCTGCTGGAGGCTCGGGCGCAGGCGCAGGCTCCTCTTTGCCGCACCTTGCTGACAGCGAGATGAGTGCCACGAGCAGCACCAACGCCACAACCCGGCGCACCCAAAACACCCACTGAGGCGGTCGAGTTCGAGGAGGCGTACGCATAGTGGAAATCGTAGCCGACGCACCCGGCACTTCCGCTACAATCGCGCACATGCAATCCATCAACGTTAAAGAAGTACCCGAAAACGCCCAGCTCATCGACGTCCGCGAACCCGAAGAATACGCAGAAGTCCACGCCGTAGGCGCCACCAACCTGCCCCTGAGCGAACTGACCACCCTCACCGACAAAATCGACCCCGACCAGGACATCTACGTCATCTGCCGCTCCGGCGGGCGCTCCTCCCGCGCATGCGAATACCTCGAGCAGGTACACGGCTGGGAACCCATCAACGTGGAGGGCGGCACCATGGAGTGGATCGCCAACGGGCTACCCACCGAGTAACACGGTTTCATTCCTGGCCAGCAGCCCGATACTCTGGGACTTATGGCCACGATTGAACTCCCAGAGGCGCTGACTACTTCGCCATCGTTCCAGATCGAGCGCGTGCGCAGGCACACCAAAGATGAGGTGGAGCGCACCCTGGCGAAGCACGACTCCTCCATGCGCGAGTTCTGGATACTCAGCTGCGTCTCCGAGCAAGCACGCTCCCAGTCGCAGCTCTCTGAGCTCCTCGCCATCGACGCCTCCGACATGGTCCGCCTCATCGACTGCCTGGAGAAGCACGCGTGGGTCAAACGCGAACGCGACCCGAAGGACCGCCGCCGCCAAATCGTGACCGCCACCAAGAAGGGCGGCAAGGCCCTGACCAAACTCGCCGAAGAAGTGGCCGCCGCAGAGGAACGCGCCCTCGACGCCGCCAACCACAAGCAGCTCAAGAACCTCCGGAAGCTGTCGCAGGCGATTTTGTAGTTTTTGCCTGGCCTGCTCGGGGTCACCTTCGGACCGCAGTGCCAAAAGACGCACCCCCCTAGGTGGCAGGCTCGAATGCTACTGCACCAAATTCCCGACTCCCAACGCACACCCGGGGCGTTTCCCCAGGTCACCAGCCCGTCGCCGCGGATCGTGGTGCCCAGCTAACTCCCAGCTACTCCTCGGCAGCGTCCCGCCGACGCCTCCACCGCCGGTACAGAATCAATAGCAACACCACCAGCACGATCAGGGCCACGAGGATCATCCACCAACTAATCCCCAGGCCGGTGACGCGCGGTTCGGGGGCGTCAGGGTCAAGAGGTACGCGAATAGCGTGGACGAGCAGCCTGTCGGTGTTGAGTCCGTAGGGGGTGCAGGTGATGAGCGTGAGGCGGTCTTCGCCTGGTTGGTAGCGTACGGCCTGGTACTGGTCCGGTTTCACGACTTCGCGGTCGACCATTTGGTAGCGCAGTCGCTGCCCCATCACGTCTATATAGATGTCTTGGCCTGCTTTGAGGGTGGGGAGGGCGTCGAACATGGCGGCGTTGACCATGCCGGTGTGGGCGGTGATGACGGCGTTGGTGCCGTCGCCGCCGACGGGGAGGGTGGAGCCAAACATGTGTCCTGCGCCGTCGTAGAGGACGTGGGGTGCGGTGGTGTGGTAGACGGGCAGGTCGACGCCGATGTCGGGGATGCGGATGCGCGCCATGATGCCCCCGGAGCCTGGCAGGTTGAGTTGTGCCATGTAGTCGGGCATGTCGGGGTCGTTTGGGTCGGGTGGGCGTGCGTGCGTGCCGGTGGCGAGGAGACGTTGGTTGTAGTCGCGGGCGCGGGCGAGTTGGGCGTCGCGTTCTTCGGCGCTGAGGTTGGTGGTGTGTTCGCTGTAGGCGTCGGCTTGGCGGCGGAGTTGTTCGTTGGTGGCGAGTGTGGCCACGATTGGGTAGAGCAACAGGAGCGCGCCGAGGATCAGCCCGATGAGCGAGATGAGGTTCCCGGCGCGTTTGCGGTTGGGTTGGCTCACTGGTCGTTCTCGTCTTCTTTTCGACGCGCCAGCAACCATCCCGCAACGATCAAGGCGAGGGCGAGCAGTGCGAGCCAGATGACGTTGGCGCCTGTGTAGGCGAGTACTTGGTCGACGCGCCCGCGCGGTCCGTCTTGCCGCTCGTGCTGGGCCTGGTCGCGCCCTGGTTCCTTATCACCCGGTCGGGGTGTCTCCGGCGCAGGCCCTGCAGGCCCCGCTGGACCAGTCGGCGCCGTACCCGACGGCCCTGCCAGCCCCGGCAGCAGCGGCACGAGTGGCAGCAACCCGAGGAGCCCCCACAGCCAGCGGCGATCCCCCTTGGAGGAGCCTTGCTGCGCGGGTGCCTCGATGAGCACGTCGGCGTGGGTGGCCTCCACGGTGACGAGGTTGCGTTCGGGGTCCATGCCGTTGGTGGTCAGGGTGGCGTCGGCACCTGCGGTGCCTGCCGCGGTGGCGCGTGCGCGTTGCTCCAGCGTGACGGTGGTGCTGGCGTCAGTGGCGCGGGCGCGCGCGAGTTTGGCCAGGCCAGACTTGGTCAAGACTGCGCGCAGGCGGTTGCCCTCGCGGTGGAAGGTGACATCGCCCGGGCCGAGCGCCACCCCGTTGATGCGCACCGCGGGCTCCGCAGAGAACTCCAGGTTTCCGGCGAGCGTGAGGATGAGCTCGTAGTGGCTGATGGTGCCGTCGTCAGACGGGTTGGGCGCCACCCCGCGCACGGTAAAGGTGACGTCCTCATCGGGGTGGACGCGCTGGCGGCTGGCCTCAAGCACCACGCTCAAATGCTGGGCTTTCGGCTCCACGGTGCGTGCGGACCCCTCCGTCACGGGTACCACGAAGGGCGCGAAGAAGACGTGCGACGCCGCCTTCGCCTCACTGTCGCCCAGCGTGAACAGGTACGCGCCGGGTTGCAGGCCGTCGAGGGTGACGCGGCCGCCGCTGGTGCGCGCGGTGGCCACTTCGACGAACGCGTCGGGCTGCGTGCGCAGCAGCCGGGACACGTCGAGGGAGGTCAGCGCCTCGCGCCCCGCCTGGGTGCTCATGTCCACGGTGGTGATGCGGGAGGCGGTGACGGTGCGCTCCCCGATGGTGTCCAGGCCGTCGACACCTGCAGCGGCGCGCAGGTCCACCGTGACGCTCCCCGGTGCCGCGGCCACCGCAGCGGGTGGGCCGGAAACGGGCATGCCGACGCCGGCAACGCCGACCGTTACGGCCAACGCCACCGCCATCGCAGTCCCCGGGTTTCTCACCGCTGTGTGCTCCCCTACCTATGCCTTGCGGGAGCGCAGCTGGTAGACAGCGCCGCCGCCGAAGAGGACCACGCCGAGCGCCAGGATGATGAGCATGGTGCGCTCACCGGTTGCTGGCAGGCGGCCGAACAGGTTGTCCTTGACGTTGTTCACGCTGCCGCTGAGCGTCTTGGTTTTTGCGTCGTAGTTCAACGGCTGTGGCTCCGGGTTGTTCAGGTAGCCGGACACGCCCTTGGTTTCTACGGCGCAGTAGTCGGCAAACTTGCTGTCCTTCTTGGTCAGGTTGAGACCTTCGGCCTTCGCCAGGGCTGCCCCGGCGTGGTCGCCTTTGGCGACGGTCTTGTCGGCGGTCAGGGTCGTTTTCACCTCGTCTCCGATGACCACGCGCTGGGCAGCGGTGCCTTTGTCGACCTTCCAGGAGCCGTCGCCCTGCTTGGTGCAGGTGAAGATCTGGAACTCGGCGCCGGCGCCGTTCTTTTCGCCGTCCTTGGCCTGCTTGTTCAGCAGCTTGGTCACCTCAACCTTGGCGAAGTTCAGCGTCGTGGCGCCGTCGTTCGGGTCGTCGGTTGGGGTGGTGTTGTGCGGCTTCTCGTCGTTGGAATAGTACACCTGCGCTGTGTTGTCGATCGTGCCGTTCTCGGGCAGGTCGACCAGCGTCGCGTCGAACTCGGTGCGCACGGTCAGGCCGGGGTTCGCGGCGCGCAGGTCGCGCAGCTTCTGCAGGCCTTCCTTGGTGAACGTCACGTTGATGGTGTTGCCGCCCGCGTCGGACACGGTGTAGTGCTTGTCCACAGCCAGCGTCTCCGGCTCCTTATCGTCGGCGGATTTCAGCACCTGCACCAGCACGGGGTGCTCGGTCTGGCTCCACTTGAGGTTCGCCGCCAGCGTATCGACGACCCTCAGCTGATCGCCTTCCGGGTTCGGGCCGAATGCTGGGATGGGGGCGTCGATACGGTAGCGCGCATTATCCCCCAAGGTGGTGTTTTCGCTGATGAGCGACTTCTTCGGCTCGAGGATCTGGTTCTTCGGGCTGATGGTGCGCTCGTACTTCGCCTCGCCGTTCTCGAATGCTGGGAGGGTGAGCAGGAACGGGGTTGCCACGGAGTGCTTCGCGCCTTCGGCGCGCAGCTCGGTGACGCGGAAGAGGCCCACGCCGAGGTCCGTGAACACAGCCTCGCCGTCAGCGTTCGTGGCGACTTCCTTCGCCGTGAAGTTCGGGTCTACCTGCAGATCGGCAACCTTCTTCTCGCCGGCAGTGGCGACGTCTTCCCAGCCCTTCGCGGTGTTCAGCGGCGCGGTCTCGATGCGCTCCACCTTGAAGGTGACGTCCTTGATCGTCTTCAGGTCGTTAAGTTTGCCACCCTCACCGATCGGCTCACCCTCATACTTCTTGATGGTCAGCTTGGTGGCGTGGTTGACGTCGACCTGCGCCTGGGCGACGGCAGCTGGCAGCGTCGCAACGATGGAAGCGCCCACCGGGCCGACAAACGCGACGGCCGCCGCGGTGGAAATTGCGAGTGCGGAACGGGAAATGATGTGTTTCATGGTGTCTAACTTTCTGTTGTTGGAGTTGTTGAGGTTGAAGTCTGTGTGAGCAGGCGTCGGGCGCTGAAGCCGAAGATCAGCAGGCCGAGGAGCAGAATCCACACGAGTGTAGTGCTGCCGGTATCGGGCAACAACCAGCCAATGGTCGACGGCACCCGCAGCGCCCCGTACGTGGATTCGGCGCTGACCGCCCCGAGGGTGCCCGTGGCTGCCTGCAGCGTCGCGGTGCCGCGGTGGCGGAACGTTCCCTCCGCGGGGATGTCCACCGTGACGGTGCAGGTTGCGGACTGGCCCGGCGCCAGCGCCGCCCGCACCGCAGAACATGCGGCGGCGGGGATGGTGCCCTGCTCGCCGATGGTGTGCGGGCCGTCGGGCGTGCGCACGGTCATGCCTGCCAAGGCTGGGTCGCGCAGCACCATGTTGCTCAGGTCGAACTGGCCGGTGTTGGTCAGCTCGTAGGTGACGTCCATGGTGGTGGCGTGATCCGGCAACAGGGCGGTATCCACCACGTTGGTGACGCCAGACAGCGGGGTGCCTGCAATGCGCTTGTTCAGCGCCACGCTGGCGTACTTGTTCAGTGCGGTCGCCGTCCAGGCCTCGCCCGCGCGGGCGGTGTCGGTGGCCTCGGGGGCGAGCACCTTAAACGCCACGGTCGGTGTGCCGGTTTCAGGCTGGTAGCCCTCCCCCAGCTTGGCGCCCTGGGAGGTCAGCGCGAACGTGTACGTACCAGCCGTCTGCTCTTCCTCCACGGTGCAGTCGCTGCCCACGGGCACGTTCCGCAGCACGTGGGTCTGCCCGGCGCGCAGGGTAAACGGATCGCGGGTGCCGTCGCCGCAATTGGCACGGAAGGTGTAGGTGCCTTCTGCGTCGGGGGCGCCGGCAGCCTGCTTGGTGAATGCCACGTCCACGGTTGCCCGCGGGTGGTGCGCCTGCACACCGACGACCACCGCCGGGTCAGCCGCGGTGGTATCCGGAGCGTCGACGGGGACGTCCACTGCGTATTCGTACTGCTTGGCCCCCACGTCCTGCGGGGCGACGCCGTCCACGGTGGTATCCGGGCCGTCGTAGGTGCCGTTGTGCCAGGCGGCGAAGCCGAGGTACGGGCGGCGATCACCCGCGGACACTTCGAGCTCGCCACGCGCGCTGAGTGCCGCCGCGGCATCCATGGTCAGCGTGCACGAGGTCCCCGCCGGCACCTCCACGGTGCGCAGGCCGGTCACCGGCACGGCGTCCGCGCCGGGCAGCGGGCGCTCGGGAACTTCGGCCACGCTGAACTGGACTGGACGGATGGCCAGGGTGGCGTCGCCGTCTTTGCACACGAGCGTGCCCGTGTAGCCTGCGGGGTCCGCGCCGTGGAGGTACCCGGTTTGGCGCATCGCTACCTGCAGGTTGGTGGTGCGTCGGCTGATCTTGTTCACCAGGTGCAGCTCTGCGCCCTGGGTGGTGACGTCGGCCTCCACGCTGGGTTGGGCCGCGACCACGGTGAGCTGGGCGGGCACGTTGTCTACCGCAATTTCGCGCAGGCGACAGTGCGCACCGACCGGCACCGCGGACTCCGCGCCGCCTGTGGAGATGTAGCGCAGCCCGCCGTCGACCGCCGTGAAGTCACCGGGCTGCAGCTGGAGCGGCAGTCCTTCCACACTGGTCAACTCGGTGCCGAGCGCCCGGCACTGCAGCGCGAATCGCATCGTGTTCGCCTCGCCGAGCAGTCGCATGTCCGCGGAATTGCCTTCGATGTCTTTGCGCAGCTTCAGCGGCGCGGTCTGGTACACGTAGCGGCTCGTAGCACGCACCACGTTGGCCGCAGCGTCTTCTTCGACCACGAACGCAGGAGCAACCGCCGCCTCATTCCCCTGCTCGAGTGGCTTGCCCGTCGCCAGTGTCGAGTCCGGGCGGCTCACCGTCCAGTCCACCGCGTCCGGCAGCATTGTTGCCCGCAGCGAATCCTCCGGGGTGTCCGCCTGGAGGTCCAGCGGCGCATACCCGCCGAGCTCGACCGTGCAGGCCGCGCCAACCGGCACGCCTGCCACGCTGACGGCGCCTTCGCCGTCGACGATGGCGCTGCGGCGGAGCAATTCGGCGTCCCCGTCGCGGCACACCATCGTCACCGGGTGGGCGGGCAGCACCGCGCCGAGCGTCTTCCCCGTGGCCTCATAGTCCTGGCGCGCCGTCCCCGGCAGCACCACGCCGGTGCGCACGGTTGCGTCGGTGACCCGGCGGGAGAACGTGTTGATGAACTCCACCGAGTTACCAGCCCGCAAGACTGTAAACGTGTTGCCCGGTGTGCCGTCCACGGCGGTCGTGGCCGCCATGTGGATGCCCGGCTCCGGGGTCAGCGGGTTCTCCGCGACGGTGCAGCTACTGCCCACCACCAGGTCGCCCTGGGTTACGGCCACGCCATTGCGCACTGACGCCTGCAGCGACGCCCCCGGCGTCCCATCCGGCAGCACACAGCGCAGCGACGCCGGATACTCCCGACCAAGCCACGCCTCCTGCTTCGCAGGCGCGATCAGGCCCTTGGTCGCCGGGTCGAACCGCACGCGCTTGACCCCGGTGAGGGTGGCGCGCTGGTAGGCGAACTCGTCCTCCATGGCCAGCGTCGCGCGCTCCCCGACCGTAAAGGCAACTCCCGGCGCCAGCTCCGTGGACTGCTCGCCACCCGGCGCGTAATGGCCCACCGTAGTGTGAGTGATTGGGTAGTCCGCGCCCTTGCTGTTGGTACGCTGCGTGTCCACCGGGCTGCGCCGCGCAAGGGTGCACTGGGTACCTGCGGGGATTTCGGCGGCACTGAAGGTGCGCTGGGCGCCGTCGGCAAGCTGGAAGGTCTCTTGAAATGCACCGCAGCTCAACTGATAATCGACGCCCACCTTCGGGTACAGTGCCTGCTCCCCGGTGTAGCGCTGCGTGATGGTCAGCCCGTTGCCGGCAGGGGTAAACGTGTTGTTCACGGTGGCCGTATTGGTCTGGCCGGTGATGGTCAGCGCCACGTTATCCACGTCAGTGTCCCAGTTCACACCACCGGGCAGCTGAGGGCGATCCTCGGTGAAGGTACAGGTGTTGCCGTAGGGCACGCGCATGGTGGCGCCGGGGCCGTCGTCGACACGCGGATCCCCCACTTTCAGCGTGACGGGCGCACCCGGAGCGACCGTCGCGGTGCCCTCCAGCTTGATTGCCTCGACCGTGCCATTGCTCACGACGTTGCGGGAACCACACGCGAAGTTGAACGTGTAATTCGCGGGCAAGCTGCGCACCCCGTTGGCAGTCACGACCTTGGAAAGCTGTGCAGTGCCGTACTTGTAGTCGTAAGTACGGGTGATGGTGAATGCGTCCGCCTGCCCATCGCCGACCGTCAACGTCTGCGGTGCGACGGTCGTGCTCTGCAGCTCGAACGTGCGCACCGGGCCCTCGCCGGGAGCCGCGGTGGGCTCCTGCGAGCTCAACGTACACGTAGATCCGACCGGCATCTTCGGGATGACGGCGTGGCCATCAGTCAGCGTCACAGTGCCGGTGCGCTTCGTCGCGTCCGGGGCCGTGCACGCATAGTTCGCGCTGAAGCCCTGGCCCGTCACGGACGGCAACGCACCCGCCGGGCCCGCAAGCACCTGGTGCACCTGCACATCGGCGGTGCGGTAGTCGTAGGTGCTGCGGATTTCCACCGGCTCGGCGGCCGCAGGCCCGGTCGCAGGCAGGCGGAGCGCCAGCCCGTCCTGCTGCTGGGCGGCACCGGTGGCGTCCCTGCTGGTCAGGCTGATGTACTTCTGCTGCTCCGCTGTCAGCCCTTCGACGGGGCGCAACACGCAATCCTGCCCGCGTGGCACACCATCCACGGTCACCGGGGCGCCCCCGCGGACCGTGATCTGCCGCGCAGGCGCATTGGTGGCCGGGCAGCTGAGCTCAAACGTGAATTCCTGATTCTGCAGCACGGGCGTCGCCGCCGGGCCCTGCACCACATGACGCAACTGCAGCGTCGCAGTCCGCGCCGAGTACTGGTTCTCCGCCTCAACAGCCGCAGGTGCGGTATTCGGCTGCAGCGTCAACGTATGCTGCGCGCTGCCCTGGTTCGGGGTGCCGTGGGTGGCGCCATTCCACCGCAGATCCAGGTCCGCGCCCGACACCGCCGCAGGCGCGGTTTCCTTGAGGGTGCACGTCGCGCCGGCTGGCAGGCCGTCGACAAGCTGGCGAGAACCCGGCTGCACCTCGCGGGACCCGCTGAGCTTCACATCCGGGTACGCGGCCTGGAACCCCTCCGGGGCCGTGCACGCGTAGTCGATGGTGAACTTCTTGCCGGCAAGCTCCGCGTAATTGCTCGCCGTGCCGGTGACCCGCTTGTTCAGCTCCAACGATGCCGGGGCGAAGCGAGACTTCCAGTGCACGTTACAGTTGATTTCCCGGTTTTCCTTGTTCGCGAATTGCACCTCGGAGACGCCCTCCGCGCGGTTTTCCCGGAACCAAATGCCACTGCGCTCCGCATCCGCGCGGCTCAGCGGCGCACCGTTGTGCGTCAAACGCACCGGGGCCTGGTCAGTGTTGGCTCCTGGCTCGTACACGAAGGTGTCCGTGGCGCCGTCAGCGGAAATCGCGCTACACGTCCACTCCGGGGAGTAACGACGAAAGGCCAGATCCTTCCCAGCCATCGTCGACTGCAGCCCGACAGTATCCTCCGGCACACCGTCCGCGTTCAGACGACGCAGCACCGGAGTAGTGCTCGACCCACCGACTGGCTCAATCCAGTTACGCTGTTGCCCATCCTGGGTGAAAATCCTCGTCACCGGCTGCTCCGCCTGGCCGGTGAACGCCTGCTGCGCCGCCGTGTCCGCCGTGCCCAGCTCCTTGCCTTCCTGAGTGGAGATGCGGTTAAGCGCGATCGCCATCGCGAACGCCTGGTTGCCGCGCGGGTCCGGGAAGCGTGCCGTACCGCCCGAGTTCGACGCGATGCCAATCTCAAACGCCGTCGGCGAATCCAACCCAACAAGGAACGTGCCGTAGGTACCGCCGGAGTCATTATCACAGATGAAGTCACGTTTCTTGCCGCCCATGTCGGCCCACTGCCACTGATTCCTCTCGACGCCCGCCCCGAACGTCTTCCGGCACGCCTCACGACTGCCGTTCGGCGTCAGCCTAATCGGCGGATTGACCGTGCCCGTGCCGCCCGAGTTGGAGACATCCACGCTGATCATTTCGCCGCCGAGCACACTGCCCGTCGACTCGGCATCCGCAACCATCATCCGAAACGACGGCAGCGGCTGCCCGCGGTACGTGAACTTCACGTTGCGGAACGAAAGGCGCACGAAGCGGTTCTTCTCCGTCTGGAAAATGTCATTCGCGGTAGCCCCCGTCTCCGCAACGAAGAACGATTGCCCCGCAATCTGGTTCCCGAACGCAGCCCGGCTCCACGGCGGCTGCTGCCCCGCCGACAAGCTGCCCTTATTCGACCCCGTCCCCGTATCCGAGGCCTCCACCGTCACCGTGTACGTCAGCGTGTAATCCCCGAAACGCTTCGTCACATTGTGCGTCCCCGGCTTCGCAATATCCGACGCATCAATCCAACATATCTGGTTCGCCCACTTCTTGGCGTCCCCGTCCGCCTTACGAAACGAGCAGTCCCCAATATTGACGCGGCCGTTAGCGTCGGCGGCGCTCGCTGAGCTTTGACCGCCGAGGCCTCCGAGCACGGCAACCAGCGCGAGCAGCATGGACACAACTACTGCCGCTGCGGCTCGTCGCAGCCGAGGCGGTTCGCCAAATGCTGGCCAACCCGCTGTTGTCATGAAACCGCCCTTTTTGCTGTGCTCCAGCTTCTATGGATGCTTCTATTGGTGTAAAACACCGCAATCGTACCGTGCTCGAGGAGAGAACAGCAATACTTACAGAGCCTTAAGAATCCCCAGGTAAATGGGGGTGGGGGTTTGCTTTTTGGGTGGGCGCACTGTGGGGCCCTCCGCATTACCTTGCTGAGCTTTCTTCCCCTTTTCCTGAAGGACCCCATTGGGGCTTCTTCTTGGGAATAAACATACTGCCCAACAGGCTTAAGAAACCGAGAATCCCCATACCCGTTGCAAATGGAGTTCGGTCAAGCAGCTCAAGAATTACCGCCACAGCCAAAAACAAAACCGCTAGGCAGACAAACATCCACTGTCCTCTTCTCACCGCTCTCCCCTCTTCACGGATTGATTCGGCTAGAGCGTAGTTGACTGCGGCGTTGGACCTTGTCGCTTCATTCGCCGCAATGGCAGAGTCCTCTGCCATTGCGACAATTCTGTTTGCTAAACCAGCTTCGACCTCTTCGTAAGCTTGAAGTTCACTAGGATGAGGCAAAGGAGCAACTCGCATCACGCTCATGAGATCGTGCGTGACCCTGTTACTAACCTGATCTAGCACCTCGGCTTCTAAAACATCATCTTGTTCTGAGAGTCGATCGCCTGCCGCAGTGCCTGCCCCGTTTGCTTCCACGCTTTCTCCAGGTTTTCCGCTGGATCGTGGATACGTGCTTCCCGAATTATCCGACCGTCGCTGGAGCGAGCTATCACCCTGCCACGGGTCATGTTGCGCATCGTTCGAGTGCTCATTCGCCATCCCACCTCCATCTCCTGGTAAAGAACGTTTATTGTCCCATAGCCATTACACTATGACAATTATGCCATCGACATCCCTTTCTGGCAGGTAAGTACAGGCGACATCAGACTCCAACGTCCACGCACCAAATTCCTCGATTTATCCCCATCAAACCCGACGTTTCACCAGCTCACAACACTCGAGGTCCATATGGAATGTGGTCTTAGACCGGCATCCTCCCGCAGGTTTGAGGCGCCTCAACGATTAACTCTCTAACCGCCTGTCCGTCCGTTTCAGCCATTAATCCCACAGTTTCTCCGCGTAGAAGCCGCCGTCTGCAGCACTTTGCTAGCAGCGTGGCTTTGCACGACAGACGGGCTACCCATGCTAGAGTGTCCGACTAGCGTTGCACCTTCATCGAAAGCCGAGTCTCAGGCTTAAGGGTCTAAAGGGGCATTACTCCCATCTGCAATTCTGTTCACAAAATCCCGACTCCGCTCGTGATGACTATCCCACCCCAAATACCTATCCCCAAGAAGTCGGCTCCGAGGACCTATCAGGGGCTGAAGAGACATCATGCGTGTAGCCCCCAGCAAAAGCAGCAACGGAAAAGCGGGAAAGTCCCACCCTTCCGTTGCTGCCTCCCAGATAGGCCTACTCCCTAGTCCCCGATCTGATCACGACCACGCTTCACGATCAGCGGATCCGGCGTCCCCACCACATCATGATCCTTGTTGGTGTATTCGAACTTGCTCAGGATGTAGCGCATCGCATTGAGGCGGGCACGCTTCTTGTCGTTCGACTTGATGGTGATCCACGGCGACTCGTCGGTGTCCGTGTAGCGGAACTGCTCTTCCTTCGCGTTGGTGTAGTCGTCCCACTTGTCCAGGGACGCGAGGTCCATCGGCGAGAGCTTCCACTGGCGAACCGGGTCCACCTGGCGGATGGCGAAGCGGGTGCGCTGCTCCTTCTGTGTCACGGAGAACCAGAACTTGGTCAGCGAGATGCCGGAGCCCAGGATCATGTTCTCGAGCATCGGCACTTCGCGGAGGAACTCGGCGTGCTGGGATTCGGTGCAGAAGCCCATGACGCGCTCGACGCCGGAGCGGTTGTACCAGGAGCGGTCGAAGAACACGATTTCGCCGGCTGCCGGGAAGTGTTGGATGTAGCGCTGGAAGTACCAGGAGGTGGATTCGCGTGGGCTGGGCTTTTCCAGGGCGACGGTGCGCGCACCACGCGGGTTGAGGTGCTCGTTGAAGCGCTTGATGGTGCCGCCCTTACCTGCTGCGTCGCGGCCTTCGAAGATGATAATGTGGCGCTGACCTGTGTCTTTGGTCCAGTTCTGCCACTTCAGCAGCTCGATTTGGAGGGCACGCTTTTGCTCTTCGTATTCGTGCCTGCTGAGGCGTTCTTCGTAGGGGTAGTTTTCCCGCCAGGTTTCGATTGGCGTCCCGTCCGGCATGAGCAGCGCCGGGTCATCTTCATCGGTGTCGTCGACGATCCAGCCTTCTACGGCGGCGAGGTCGATCATTGGGAGTTCGTCATCCTTGTGGTCAGCCATGTATTTAGCTTAACCCCATTGCCCCCGGATCGGCGCTGTTTGTTGGTTTTTATTTATCGACGCCACCCCCGTTTTCCCACGCTTTCCCCAACGAGAAAACCCCGCCACGCTTGTGGCGGGGTTTGTATCAGGGGGTCTTAGGAAATCAGACCGATCAGCTTCGCGATAGCGTCTGCACCTTCACCGAGCTGCTTCAGGATGGTGAGCAGCGCGCCAGCTACGTGTGCGTCAGACGAGAGGAACGCCCAGTTCTCGAGTGCCTGCATGAGTTTACTCCTTTGAGTTTAAAATCAGTGGGATGTTGAGAGTTAAGCCGTGATTATTTCGGCAGGGCAGTTGCTTTGTCGCCCAGCTTGCCGAAGTTGATAAACAGGTCCGGAATGAGGCGGAACAACTTGACGATATTGCTGGAGAAGGTGCTGAAGTCCTTCAACGCGTCGGTGATGACTGCGAGATCCATACTTACCCCTTACAGGTCTTGACATTGTGGGCGGGTGCCCGTGTGTCTACATTTCTTAAGGTTGCACACCGTGATGGTGTGTCTTAGCCGTTAATTTTGCACGTATTTTTAACTCATGTCAAGGCTTCGTGAATGATTCACCTCACATTAGGGGCACCCGGCGCGTGTACCTTACATACATGACGTGACAGCAAACGTTCAGGCGAGTTTCCCCAGCGCATCACCACAAAATATAAAATACTACTTAAGCTGCTGAAATGCGTTCATACAGGTGACCGCAAACTATTCTTCCACCGTTTCTTTGAACTTCCTGTGTAAAAGCGACATTCGAACCATTGTTGCACGGCCCCCTATTTCTGATAGTTCGCTGAGCACGGATCGTTACGGCTTTCGCTTCCACCCCACCGCCACGACGATCTCTCACCCCAGCTAAAAAGCGTTCGGCATTAGCGAACGTTCGGCAATACCGAACACCCCAAGCCATGTTGACTGGCATGCACGCTTTAGCCCAGATTTTTCGCCCGGCCGCAGATGTTAATCACTGTCGTCGATACAACCGTTCCTCGTGTTGGTTCGGTCTCGACAAACCTTTTCAATCGTGTAAAATCCGATACATAGTTTCCCCGTTCTCCTCGGAGGCGGGTTTTCTTTTTGCCTAGTTTCGCATGTGGAACTCTATCACGCTGTTATTAGTGGGTCACGTCTATGGCTCATGGCGGCAAAAGAGGATATGTTGGAGTGACGACGGGCCGGTTACCGGAGCGTTGTCGCCTGGAGGCGCCTAGGCTCCAGAGCTTTTTAAGACCTCAGAGAATCCGTTTTTAGAGCTAATGCCTAAGGATGACGTCTTTTCGTGAGATTGATGTCTCCTCACGCCTCAGTCCGAAGGCCAGCCAAAGCCCTGTCACGCAAACGTACCCCCGTTGCAACTACATAGATTTCTAAATAGTTTTTTGGGCACGGTTACTGAAGCGTCGCAGCACGGCAACACTGGAACCGTTTCGCCTGCCGAGGAACACACGCAGGTTGCCTGGTCGTATCACGGAAAACTCGTCTCCGAAGTCGTTGACGCTTGCGAGGTAGAACGATTTTCCGCGACCGAGAAACGCTTCAGGACGCAACGCTGGCGCTGGTTCGCGTCGCCAGAGACAAGGCAACCGCACGGGCCTCGACGAAGTCATCGAGCATTTAGGGTTTTCCCGGTCCGAGCTAGAGGCCGAACTTCACAGCAACAAAGCATAGCTATACAGCGCAAGTCACCCCGCGCATAAGCCCGCCTCATTGACGACGCCATCTACGACCTAGAAACCTCCAGCGCGGAGATACACAAATTGGGGTCACCTGTTAAACAAAGTGGTTGAGATCCTAAGGCCTTCATCCGCGAGTCCGCGATCGACAAACACCGCGAAGAAATGACCACACCCGAAGTCTGCGACTGGGTAGCACACTTTACCGGCCGGCACCCAGCAGCAACATCGTTAAGGAACTGGATTACTGACAGACGCAACGGCTACATCCGAGCTGCCCGGAGGGTGTTATCGGCAAAAACAGCGCGACGTTTCGTGGGGTACCCGCCATCCCCGCGGTGGCTACTTCCTCACTACGTTGTTGTTCGAAAATGCTACGCGCGCTTCTTCAGAAAATACGATTTCCAAAACCTATTTTTCGAACGATCCTCAGGGTAGCGACGTGCCATGAATTCATCTGTGCGGTGACGTGAAGTTTCGGCAGCTTCCAAAAGGGCAGCAACAATTTCAGGGTCGACTGACGAAATGTGCGCTTTGTCTTTACGTCGCTGCGGATAGCGTGTCGTCATTTGAGTTTCTCCTTCCCCTCATCTTCGTCATCGTAGTGCAAAATGAGCACCGGCAGGAGCATCGCAAAAATACAAATGAATCCAACGGAATATGGGATTATCCCAAGTGAACGAAGAGTTGTGTTTGTTCCACTCCTATTTCGTTCCGGTTCGGCAAAAGCGAGACCCCCACCTGGCGTAAGGTTTCCTGGACTACTCGACTCCTTGCGCAGTTGAGCCTCAAGAGCATTGGCGTAATCTTCAGCTGCCTGTGCGATTTCCTTTTCTTCTTCGGCGATTTTGCGCGAAGTCAAAACGCTCCTAATGAGACTCGGTGACTGCAATCGCATGAGGGCGTTGTTGGTAAGAGAGTTGTCAATTGCCCATTGCAGCTGTTTGTAGTACTCGGTGCGATCATCTGACTCTTTTTTCTGCTCAATAGTCTTGAACCCAGATATCAACGCTATAGCTGCAACTATTGGGGTCAAGCTAGGAAAAACATATTTGCATACCCTTGACAAATAAAACGGCCATGATAGGTCTGAACACCAAATATAGTATCCAGCAATTACACCGATTAATAGGAGAAATCCACAAACTAGGAGCTTGACCTTAAGCCGCTGAGAAGGCAACCGCTCTTCAGTACTTTTGGACAAAAATTTCCTATGTTGATTGAGATCGCCCATGTGCCACCCCCAGTATTAGCACTAGCACTATTACTTATTACTCCAAATAAGCAACACGTCAGGCGTAGTCGACGTGTGTTCCCCTTTGTACATTTTCCGTTTTGCGAGCACCCAGACACCACTACTTGCAGCTGGCCGAGGCAAAGCATTCGGTTCGTCCAAGACGTGGGAGTCGGCTCCCAAAACAGCGTAGTTGGTATCTGCAGTTTTTGGCTCTAGTTGTGCACAACCCGCCCGAGTGAGGGGAACACCACGTTACTAAATGCGTAGTCCTAACAGCTGGTCGGCGAAAACCTGCCTCAGCCCCCATCACGCCATGTACCGCTCAATCCCCTTCACCGACAGCAGAAGATGCAGCGGCTGCCCCGGCATCTCCTGAAAACCAGCGTGCTGCATGTAGAACTGCTTCGCCCGCTCGTCCAGCGCGTGCACAACTACCGCCGCGGCACCGACTTCAACGGCAACGGTAAAACAGCGCTCCAGCGCATCGCGCAGCAGCGCCTTGCCAACGCCTTTCCCCTGAGCATTCTGGTCAACCGCAAGCCGTGCAAGGATGATCACCGGAATAGGATCCGGCCGCCCCTTCGCAAAACGCTCCGGCGCCACCTTAGCGACGATACCCCCGGTACACACCGCATAGTAGCCAACGACCCGCTCATTCCACGTTGATACATACACCGCACAGTTGTTGGCACGCTGGTTTTGCATCGCGTAGCGGTGAAACCACGTATCAAGCGACGCCTCCCCGCACCGAAACTCAGCCCGATTATCCGACTTCTCCAACCGACGTGGCGGGTGAAGAATCCCATCAGCTTCCAAAGCTGAACTCCTTGCCAAAAGGAGTTTCCTCCGCAAAAAGCGTACCTAGCCGTGAAAAGTCGGCAGGCTGAGCAAGCAACTCCTCCACACGAGAAAAATCGTCCATCCCCAACACGAAGAGCCGCTGATCAGCAAGCACTCTGGCAGCGCGCTCAACAGCGCTCTCCAGTACAAACTGCGACACCGAGGAATTCGTCACCTCAGCCGCACGCCGCAGACACTCCTCCTGTACTGACGATGTACGCAGATTCAGCCGTCTATCTTTCACAGCCATTTCAACCTCCCAAAATATTTGTACTCACAATGTACACACCTCAGAGATCGTGGGCAAGGATTCAGAACTTGGGAGTACCCATCGCCGCGGGTGCAGGTCCGGCTAATTGACGACGCCACCAACGCTCCTGCGCTGTGAAACTAGTGGAAGCCTGTTCAGACTCCCCCGATGTCCCCCTTAAAAACAAGCACCCCCGAGGGACCTAGACGCAACTAAAAGCAATCCTTTTTAGAGCCGGTAGCCTCGAGACTAACGCTTTTCTACGAGACTAGATAGAAAGGCTCCACCCGTCGTTTTGCCCTTGTCCGCTCAACGAGCTGCCACAAGCCCAAAGTCAAATCCGATTCACGCGTGACCAAATCTGCTTTCTAGTCAGACGGTTCACTTTCAAACCTGGAGCGAAGACATCACGCTGCAGCGTCACTTGTCGGCAATTGGTCGATTGCGCTCCAAAGGCCCGAAGGGGCTTGGCCCCGATCACTGTTGATCAGCACCAAGCCCCTCCAGCTTGTCCGTAAAGACACGTCGTCAGATCGCGCCCTCGGCTAAGCTGCGACCCGTCGTCGTCCTACCAACGCACCAGCGGCGATGAGCACCCCGCCGAGCAGAATTGGTAGCTGAACACCCATGCCACCAGTCTTTGGCAGGTTGCCCTGTCGGACATTGGCGAGCGTCAAAACCATGTTAGTTTTGTTCTTGTCAACCGAGGCGCTGACGATAGGTAGTGTGGGTTGCCCACGAAGCCAGGCACCGTCGGATCCTTGGAACTCAGGAACAAGCCCTTGCTGTGTTGATACGAAACGCAGCGTCACCGGTTGGGTAAGGAGCGAATACTGCGCACCATTGGCTGCCTTGGGTGCCTTGGTTTCTGTCAGCACATAGGTGCGCCCTGGCTCCAGCACCTTTTCGGTTACGTACGTACCAGCGGATTCCTTCTTTTCTGTCAACGGAACCGACTGAGGTATCCCGTCCTGCTCTACCCAGGAGAGTGTGAAGCCAGCGCCTGTCAGGCTCACGGCGTTGTCTGAGGCATCGACCTTGGTCAGCGTGAGGCCGTACTTATTCGATTGCGTATTGTCCACGGTGCAGTGAACCTTCGCGTAAGGCGCTGCCACAATGTCGAACCCAGTCTCGCCATTATTGACAACCTCGGCGCCGTATTTCTTGCCATCAACCTCCTGGGTACAAACAGCGTTTTTCATATCGCGTTGGTAGATCCGGTATCCGCTTTTCTGGTCGAGGGACTCAGTAACCGTTAGGCCCGTCTGCCCCATGGCACCCGTCTCAGCGTTGGTCGGCGCGAGACGCCACTTCACAGTGCCCTTCTTTACGGACAGTTCAAGGTCGGCATTGTTAAACTTCGTGCCTTCTTTAACGGTGACCTTGGTATCCGTTTTCTTCAATGCGCCGTCACCGGCGTCGAGCACTGGCTGGTCCGAATTGGCTACAAATGTCCACCCGGGGGCACCATCGCCACCTTCCACGACCTTGCCCGCCGAATCAACGAGGCGCTTCTTCACAATCAATTCACCCTCGCACAGTTCCTTAATCTTCTTAGCGCGGTCCCCAAGTTGCTGGCTCAGAGCGTAATAGTTCTCGATCCTTGCCGGAGCATCGTCACTGGATATATCCTTAGCCAACTGATCAACTGTGCGAATGCCATAGGTCCACTTTTCCTGGTCCTTTGTAATTTCTGACGTGCCACCTCGGGCATTCACCGAGTGCACTTCGATGAGCTCAATGTTTTTATAAATCGCTCGCTCAAAGTTGACCATGATGTTTTCGCGCTTCGTGTTGTAGAGAGGTGTTCGATTATTGGCCGCAGATCGCGAGGTACGCTTCCAAACAATCTTGTTCTCAAGCCCCTGGGTCGTCTCTCCAACGTTCCACGGCAAAACATCCTTGAGCACATAGTCTTGGTTGAAGACGTAGTTCGGCCCCTCGATTCCATTCGGCTTCCTGTCTGCACCGAGGGTCAATGTCACCATGATCGGCACGATGCGAGTTCCCTCAAGTTTCAACTGGTTGGCAGATTCAACGGCGCGTTTCACAGACGTTGCCTGCAGGAATGCACCGGTGTTTTCCATATTTGGGTTTTGCCAACCACTGTTATCCCAGGTAGGGACACCATCGGTGATGAAGTACACCAGGTCGTAGTGTTTGCCGTGCAGCTGAGCCAAACCATCTTCCCAGTTGGTTGCGTCACCGGGCGTGTTGTTGATGGTCCACTCGTTGATGGCTGCTTTCGCAGATTCCACTCCGCGGTCTGTCATCATCGAAACCGCATCACCTGTCGTTCCGGCACGTGTTCCGCGAGTACGTGCGAAGTTGTAGATTCCTACACGCGTAGACGTTCCTGCCAGCGCATCAACCATAGCGGTCGCTGCCTTGCGACTTTGTGCAAAGCCGATCTCGCCATTGTTCTTGTTGGGGTCCAAATCTGCGTATTTCAGCGATCGAGAAAGGTCCGCGACGATAGCGATTTTAAGGCCACATTTCTTCGGTACCTCCGGGTTCGGCACCCGCTGGGGCAACCAGTCACCAGAGTCTGGCAGCGTCTCGCGCTCCGGGTTGTTCTCTTTCGGCTTTACCGTGCCCTCAATGGTCGTGACCGCGTTGATTTCGGAGGGTTGGTCGCTGAAGGAAGCGGTGCTCGTAATTTGAGCGCCTTTTGGGATGAACACTCCCTCTTCGACTCGTTTACCGTCCTTGACGGGGTAAATCTCCATCTTTACAAAGCCAGAGTTGCTCTCAATTACTTTCCGCTCGAAGGTAACGCCTTCCTCCAGCAAGTCGATGTGAAAGCTGTAGTACTCCTTCGCGAGGAAACTGTTTGGTGCTTTCACCTCAATGACGGCACGCTTGAACGTTGAATCGGCCTCAACAATAGAGGTTGTTCGGTACGGGCTGTTGCCGGTAGTTTCCGACTTACTCAGGGGAATGGCGTTCTCTTTATCCTCAGGCTTCATCACGAAGGAAACCTTTTCAGGAGCATCGATCGGTTGTCCCCACGCTTGCACTGCGTATTCTCCATTCGGCGGCCCAACCAGGGACATGGTAATGACATCTCCGGGTTTGACCTCCAGATCTTTCACCTCTGGAACAAGTCGGAACTCCGTGTCGTAAGACTTCCCGAGAGCATTTTTATTCCAAAACCGCTGATTGAGCTTGTCGGGATTATCGCCAACTCCAACTGTGGTGAATCCATACTGCAACTGTGCAATACTTACCCCATCGCGCTGGATACGGATTGACACAGGGCCTTCGATGTTTTTAGTGTTCGAGTCGTTGCGCGTTTTCTTCACTGCAAAACGGGTCATACGGTAGATCTTTTCCGTGCCCCCGATCTTGAACGTCAGCTGCGGATTGTTGTTGACCCACTCCGTATTCAGGCCACTCACGTTTAGCTCTGCGTCTGGATAGCCGGGGATTGTCGCCGCACGGTTCTGCCCCACCGACGCATCCGCAACGCCCGCCGCCGGACGCCCCTTCCCATAACCAGAATTGGCGAGCTGCGCCTCGGACGGCACCGCGTCACTCTCGGCGATCGCGTACTCACCGGCATCGGTAGCGCGGACCTCGATCTCGACGACCTGTGGCGGGATGGTGTGCAGGGCGTTCAGGTTGAACGCCACGAACGAGCCGTCCTTAGCGTTGACGAAGCCGTAGTCGTAAGGCTCGAGTTTGCGGCCGTCAGCGGTCACGGACAGGACTGCCTTGATCTCACCCTTGCCCTCACGCTTGAGTGCGAAGATGTTTTCCTTCGACGCCTTGCCGCCGAACTCCCATGCCTCGCCTGCGGGGTCGTTGATCGTGATGCGATCGACGTCGCCCTTGCGCTCGACGGTCACGGGGTTCGCGGTAGCCGGGGCCTCTGCTGGTTTCGAAGCAGATGCAGAGGCCGAATTAGAGGCCGACGCTGCGGCAGGCGCCGAAGGCGTGGCGGATGAAGACGGTGTGCCGTCGTCCATCCACGAGTAGGTGGGCAGGCCGGCGTCGTCGGTGGTGATGTCGGAGACCGCCGTGGTCTCCTCCGCCTGCACAGACGGGTACGCGCCCAGGCCGGCGGCCAACGCTACCGAGGCTACTACGGCCGCAAGTCCACGGGCACGGTGCCGAGCAGGAGATCCTGCAGGTTTGATAAAGTTTCGCATCTTTCTTTCCCTACTTCCGCTTTACCGTGTCTCGTTCTTGCTTCGCCGCGCCAGGAACAACCCCAGCACAATTAACAGTCCGCCAAGTCCTGCGGCCCACAGCACGTTCGCACCTGTGGACGCCAGCGACCCGCGCTCTTTCTCGGGGACGGCGCGGGGGTGGGTCACCGTCGTGACCACTCCGTTCGGCTTCGTTGTGACGATTGTCGACGGCACCGTGGTCGTCACCGTAGTGGGGGTACCACCAGGTGGGGTCGTGGTGTACGTGGTCGAGATGGTGGTGCTCACTCGAGGAGGCGTCGACGTCGTCGTCTTCGTCGTGGTCACCGTGGTGCCGGGTTTTGTTGGCGTGGTTGATGGTGGCTCCGAGGGCTCCCACGGTGGTGGGGTGCCGTAGCTCTTGTCCCACTTCATCACGAGGACGTTCTCGTACTCGTAGCGGATGCCGCGCTCGTCAGGAAGTGGGAGGATGAGCAGTTTCGGGCTGCTCAGGTGGTACTCGTACTTCGTGTCCGGGGCGGACTCCTCCACCAGGTACAGGCCCGGAGTGAGGTTGTCGAAGAGAACTTCGCCGCGCTGGTTCGTCGCCTTCGTTTCGATGACGTCGAGGCCGCGCGTGCGGGCGTCGTCAAGCGTGGTTTTCTTTGCCACATTGCTGCCCTGCTGCGTCGTGATGTCGATGCCCCGCACCTTCGACAGGGTGAACTTCGCCCCGGCGATGGCTGGAGGCTTCTGGCCGGCCGGGACCTGGTCGTACGGGTTGGTGCCCTGCTTCTTCAGCAGCAACTGGATCGGCTTACTCTTGTCGATGCTCGCCGGGTTCAGGTTGGCGTCATTACCGCTGATTGGGCGCACGTCGGCCACCGCAGGCGTCAACGCACCCGCGACGAGCATCGTGGCTGCACCACACGCTGCCAATAGTTGGGACAAGCGCATTAGGACAGAACCTCCTCGTTCACAGCGCCGGAACGGTCGCTCTTCTTCTTTTCGCGGTACACCCACCAGATCAGCGCCAGCAGGATCAGCAGGGACACCCCGCCGAGTGCCCACATCCACCACTGCAGGGTGGAGGTGGAGTCGTCGAGGATGCTGGCCTCGTCGGGGTCCATGGGTACTCGCTCCGCGTGGACGAGCAACCGGTGCGTATTGATGCCGTACGGCGTACAGGTGATCAGCGTCAGCAGGTCGCGCTCCGGGTCGGCGCGCAGACTGTCGGTCTCATCCGGCAGCACAACCTCGATGTCGTACACCTTGTACTTCATGCGCTCGCCAAACGTGGATACATAGATGGCGTCGCCGACTTTGATGTCGGAAAGGTTGTCGAACAGGGTGGCAGTAGGAATCCCAGTGTGTCCCGTAATCACGGAGTGCGTGCCCACACCACCGACCGGAAGTGCCGTGCCAAACATGTGGCCAAGACCCTTTTGCAGCGTATCCTCCGCAGTACCGTGGTAGACCGGCAAGCGGGTATTCGTACTTGGGATCACAATCTGGGACATCGCAGGAAACCCTGCGAGTTGCCGCAAGTACTCCTGATACGACGCATTATCTTTTGAAACTCGAGCCAACCATGGATCAAGGATTGGACCGTCTTTGTGGTCCTGGTTGTACGCTCTGGCGGCTTCAATCTCAGTATTCAATTGCGGCTCTGGCTGGTCATGCAGCAGAGCTTCGTAATCCTTTGCCACCTGTTCCTGCATTCGGTTGTTCCACTGCGTAGCAACTACCGGATACATCAAAACAGCCAGCCCAAGAAGGATGATGATAGCTGGAACACCGACGCGCTGAAACAGCGATTTCGCTCCAGGCTGCCGCCTGTGCTTCGCCTTCGTTGGTGCAGTCACAGAAATCAACGTCTTTCTTGTTGGGAAATATTTTGGCAAACTGGGCGGAGTTTTACGCCCTCCGCCGACGGCGTGATGTGGCGCTAAGAAAGCGCGACATCAGGGCCATGGAACCTAGGCGGCCTGGGAGTTACGGCGAGCGACGTATGCGCCGCCACCGATGATTCCAAGACCAGCCAGGATCAGGATGGCAATACCCATACCACCGGTGTTTGGCAGGAACGGCGTAGTGTCCTCCAAGTTGACGACCTCACCATCGTTGTCGCCCACCTTGATGTTCTGGAGGGTGCCAGCGTTCTTCCAAAGCAGGGTGAACTCGATTGGCTGGGACAAAAGCTCGAAGCCCTTCGGGGACTTCGTCTCAACGAGGCAGTACTTGGTCCACTGGTTCTTGGTGTTCGGATCGTTGTTTGCACCGTCGTTGACGTGCAGACCATCAATCTTCACCATGCCGTCCTGGCCAGAAACGAACGTGCTCTTACCTTCAGTGGTCTGAAGCGCCTTATCGTTAGTGACCGCTGCCTTGCAGTCCTGGCCATCCGTGGCACCGTAGACCTGGAACTCAGCACCCTCCAGCGGCTTACGCTCCTTGCTCACCTTCTTAAATTGGATGCCAGCGTAACGAGTCTCGACATCGTTCGTCGGCTTTTTCTTTTCCTCTTGAACATTGTTCGGGTTGTTCTCGATCTGCACAGCGGTGTTCTTCAGGATGCCATTAGCAGGCATCTCGTTGACCTTCGCAGTGATCTTGACGGAGATCTGCTGGCCGTTCTTAATCTTTGCTACGCCAGCTTCAGTGAAGGTAACAACAACTTTCTGACCTTCAACCTTGATCTTGTAGTCGGATGGCTCGAAGTCGTTGCCGAGAACTTGGACGTCCTTCTCCGTGGTTGAAGCCTTCGGATCGAGAGTATCTTCAATCCGGTAGATGGTGCGCTTTTGACGATCAGTATCGATCGTCTGCGCCCAGGTATCGATCGTGTACTCAACCTGCTGGCTTACATTCTTGCCAGAGTCAACGACAGACTTTTTCGGTTCCTTCTGCTTGTAGTTCTTCGGGTAAGCAACGACGTCGTACATCCACTCCGTGCCACCAGCCTGAGCGTTGGCCTTCGTCATCGGCACGAACACGAGGAAGTCAGCTGCCGGGGAGTAACCCGCTACAGGAGAAGTTTCCTTAACGAGATAGACGCCAACCTTGAGGTCTGACCAGACAATCTTGCCGTCTTTATCTGTCTTCACCTCTGCGAACGGGGTTCCAAGCTTCGCGCTACCCGCGGTCAGCTTTGATGCGGCCACCAAACCTGCATTTGTCGTCAGGTCAGCATTAGTGACAGGGTACAGGGTGAACCCAGCATCCTTAAGGTTTTCTCCCTTGACCGTGGTGTCTTCCTCGCCCGTAGGTGTACCAAGGCTTTCTGGGTCAGCCTTCTTGTAGAGGGTGATGGAACCCTTCTTGGCGACATCGATCGTCGACTTCGCGACAGCTGGGCCGTTCTCCTGCGCCATCGCGTCCTGCGCAGCGATGCCAGCAGAGCCGGCGAAGGTCAGGCCTGCTGCGATTGCGATCGCGGCGGTTTTCTTGAGGGCAATTATCATTTGGTTTCCTTCCAAAAGAGGTCTCTTGGGGCCCTCAGCGCACTTCAAGAAGTTAGGTTTCTTGCGCACGCGCCAGTGGCCCAACTTTGGGAACGCATTGAATTTAAGCACCCCCCCCCCCGCTTTGTCCAAGTCATTTAGTACGAAATCTCAAGGTTTCTCAGCCGACATATTGACCCATTTATGCAGCGCAAACCGGTTTTATTCGTTGACCATTACATATGTAGCCGGCTGTCAGTTAACGCTAGACATTCTGACCGTCAGGATTCTCCAAAACTCTTAGAGATTCCTCATACTTTCTGACCACTTATGGGGGAGTTTTCAGCGCTGCCGACGCAAGGCCCTTTGCCGCCACAATCATTCCGGTCGACCTCCTCCGGTCGACCAACGCTGATCAGCGCGAAATCAGCAAAATCGCGTGAAACAGCCCAAATTGCCGTGACCTGGGTTGGTCGACGGGAAGAGGTCGACGGGAACGAAATCGAGGTGGAAACAGCGCGAAACCTATGCCGAGCCACACGCAATTCTGTTCACAAAATCTCGAACAAACCGAAGAGCCATACCCCAACCCGAAGCCCGACCAACCACAACGCCACAACACGCAAAAATCCCGGGCCACCCCACCGCGAAAGCGGGGCGCCCGGGAGAAAGCCAGTCAGAAACTAGCGGTTTACATCATGCCTGCCATGGCGTCTGGGTCCATGCCTGCACCGGCGGCGCCGGCTGGCTCAGGCTTGTCGGCAACGACGGCCTCGGTGGTCAGGAACAGGGCCGCGATGGAGGCTGCGTTCTGCAGTGCGGAGCGCGTCACCTTTGCCGGGTCGTTGATGCCGGCTTCCATCATGTCCACGTACTCGCCGTTGGAGGCGTTCAGGCCCTGGCCGTCAGGCAGGTTGGCCACCTTGTCGGCAACCACGCCTGGCTCCAGGCCCGCGTTGAGGGCGATCTGCTTCAGCGGTGCGGAGAGCGCCTCGCGGACGATCTTCACACCGGTTGCTTCGTCGCCTTCGAACCCGAGGTCGTCGACAAGCTCGCGGGCGGCCTGCAGGAGTGCGACGCCACCGCCGGCGACGATGCCTTCCTCAACTGCTGCCTTCGCGTTGCGGACGGCGTCCTCGATGCGCAGCTTCTGCTCCTTGAGCTCAACCTCGGTGGCTGCGCCAACCTTGATCACTGCGACGCCGCCGGCCAGCTTGGCCAGGCGCTCCTGCAGCTTCTCGCGGTCGTAGTCGGAGTCGGAGTGCTCGATTTCGGCGCGGATCTGCTTGACACGGCCGTCGATCTGGGCCTGGTCGCCGGCGCCCTGGACGATGGTGGTCTCGTCCTTGGTGACGACGACCTTGCGTGCCTGGCCGAGCAGCTCAGGGGTGGCGGTCTCCAGGGAGAGGCCGACCTCCTCGGAGATGACCTGGCCTCCGGTGAGGATGGCGAGGTCCTGCAGCATTGCCTTGCGGCGGTCGCCGAAGCCCGGGGCCTTGACGGCGACGGACTTGAAGGTGCCGCGGATCTTGTTCACAACGAGGGTGGAGAGGGCCTCGCCCTCGACGTCCTCGGCGATGATCAGCAGTGGCTTGCCGGACTGCATGACCTGCTCCAGCAGCGGAACGAGGTCCTTCACGTTGGAGATCTTGGAGGAGACCAGCAGGATGTATGGGTCTTCCAGGACGGCTTCGCCGCGCTCCATGTCGGTGGCGAAGTATGCGGAGATGAAGCCCTTGTCGAAGCGCATGCCCTCGGTGACTTCGAGGTCAACGCCGAAGGTGTTGGACTCCTCGACCGTGATCACGGACTCCTTGTTCACAGCACCGTTGCCGACGGCGTACATCGCCTCAGCGATCTTCTTGCCGATCTCCGGGTCGGAGGCCGAAATGCCAGCGGTGGAAGCGATCTCCTCTTGGGTCTCTACTTCCTTCGCGTTATCCAGCAGGTACTTGGAGACCTTCTCGGTGGCTGCCTGGATGCCGCGCTTAATGCCCATCGGGTTGGAGCCAGCTGCCACGTTGCGCAGGCCCTCGCGGACAAGCGCCTGTGCCAGGACGGTTGCGGTGGTGGTGCCGTCGCCGGCGACGTCGTCAGTCTTCTTGGCTACTTCCTTGACCAGCTCGGCGCCGATCTTCTCGTATGGGTCCTCGAGGTCAATCTCGCGGGCGATGGTGACGCCGTCGTTGGTAATGGTTGGTGCGCCCCAGGACTTCTCCAGGACGACGTTGCGTCCCTTTGGCCCAAGGGTGACCTTGACGGCGTCGGCTAGTGTGTTCAGGCCGTTTTCTAGGCTGCGGCGTGCTTCCTCGTCGAATGCGATCATCTTAGCCATGTAAGTTTTCTCCTTGTATTCGTCGTAAAGTGCAGGCGCCCGCGACGGCACGGTTAGCGCGCGGCCAACCTCACCCGCGTTAGCACTCAATTGCCCCGAGTGCTAAGACACAGTTTTAGCACTCTCGCCCGCCGAGTGCAAGGAACCATCTTCGGCAACCGAGGTGACCTTGGAGCGCGTCTTCGAGTACACGAACCACACCAGCACAACGAACAGGGCCGTACTGAACCACGGCGTCCAGGACTGCTCCGTGAACACCTCCAGCGGGCTCTCCCCCGCCGCGCCAGCGATGAGCGCCGCGTTGAGCACGCCGAACAGGGACTCGCCCACGATCATGCCCGTGGCCACCAGGGTGCCCATCCGGCGCGCGAAGTCCGGGTGGCGCTGCACCTGCGCCCAACGGTTATAGATGTATCCGATCAGCCCGCCGATCGGCACGATGACCGTCACCGCCACCGGCAGGTACATGCCCATGCCCACAGCCAGCGGCGGCAAGCTGTACTTGCCCGTGGTGCGGGTGAGGGTCTCGTCGATAATGATGAGCGCAACGCCGATGCCCGCGCCCAGCAGGATCAAGCCCCAGTCCAGCGAGCTGTTGAAAATGCCGTTCGCCACCGAGGACATCAGCGCCGCCTGCGGTGCCGCGAGCGCGTCCGGGCCTGCGCCCTCCATGCCCTGGAAGCCGAAACCGGTGAGCATCACCTGCAAGATCGGCGGGATGACCACCGAGCCGAACAGCACACCAATAATCAGCGCCACCTGCTGCTTCCACGGCGTCGCCCCCACCAGCTGGCCCGTCTTGAGGTCCTGCAGGTTATCGTTCGAAATCGTGGCGATGCCAAACACGATCGCCGCCGTAAACAGCGTGTACGCCACCAGCGAGCTCGCATTCGCGTCCGTGCCCGCCATAAACGCACCGATCAGCAGCGCGCACGAGAGCACCGCAATAATGCCAATCGAGGAAATCGGGGAGTTCGACGCCCCAATCAACCCCGCCATATATCCACACACCGACGCCACAATCAGGCCAATAACCAGGATGAACAGTACCGAAATCATGGTGAGCGACAGCGCGTGCTCATGAATGTCGGTGCCGCGCACGAAGTTCCACAGCAGCAGGCCAATCGGCAACATCGACGCCACAATCACACCCGCCACGATCGGGAACGGGATGTCACGCTCCGTCACGTCGACGGCCACGCCCTCGTGCCTCTTTTTCGACGCCGCCAACGACGAAGCAATACCCGTCGCAATCGGCTTCGCGATCTTGATCAGCGTCCACAGCGCCGCCACCGCCATCGTGCCCACGCCGATAAAGCGGATCTCGTCCGCGAACGTCGTGGAGACAACCTCGGCAAGCTCCAGGCCGTCGCCCATATGGGCCGCCGACTTCATCGGCAGCAGGACTGCAAAGGAAATCACGACGCCGACCAGCATCGCAATACCCACCGGCAAGCCCACCAAGTGGCCCACGCCCAGCAGCGCCAAGGACAAGGAGCCACCCATCATCGTGCCGCCCCCACCAACACGGAAGAACCCGGCAACCTCGCTGGCCGCCGCCTTCATGGCCGTCAATAAGGAATAGAACGCCGACGCAACCGCACCAAGAATAATGACGCGCAGGCCCTCAGAGTTCTCCGCGTGGTCGCGTTCCGAACCGCCATTGTCACCGTCGCCAACGCGCAGCACCTCCGCCGCCGCGACACCCTCCGGGTACGGCAAATCAGAACCAGTCACCAGCGCGCGACGCAACGGAATCGAATACATCACGCCCAACGTGCCACCCAGGGCACAGACCAGGGCGGTCGTCCAGAAGGGGAAACCCTGCCAGTAGCCGACCATCACCAAGCCCGGAAGGACGAAAATAATCGCCGAAAGCGTACCCGCCGCCGACGCAATCGTCTGCACAATGTTGTTCTCACGCACATTGTGCCCAGCAAACTTCCGCAGCACCGCCATAGAAATCACCGCCGCCGGAATGGACGTGGCAAAAGTCAACCCGACTTTCAACCCCAAATACACATTCGCAGCAGTAAACACCAAGGTGATCAAGCCACCAATGATGATCCCGCGCAGCGTCAACTCACGCATCGTCGAGGCCATTGCAAGACCTTTCAATATATAGGCATAAAAACGAACGGAAAGGATTGTACTCCTCCGGTTGGTGGTACTTTCGACCACATGACACAAACAGCTTTTACCCCAAACCGCGACCGAATTTTCGACGACCTCTCCGCCCTCGTAGGCTTCAACTCCCCACACTCCACGCCTGAGCTCGCCGACCAACACGAAGCCGCCTGCGCCTGGACAGTTTCCGCGCTCGAGGCCCTCGGACTGGACGTGACCCGCCACGCGACCGTCGATAATGCCGACACCATCATCGCCACCAAAGCCCCAGTCGGCGACGCCCCCACCGTCCTCCTCTACTCCCACTACGACGTCGTGCCTGCCAACAACCCCGACGCCTGGATCAGCGACCCCTTCACCCTTACCGAGCGCGACGGCCGCTGGTACGGGCGCGGCGCCGCCGACTGCAAAGGCAACCTCGCCATGCACCTCGAAGCACTGCGCCTCATCCAGGCCAACGGCGGCACCGACCTCGGCATCAAAGTCGTCGTCGAAGGCTCCGAGGAGCTCGGCGGCGACGACGGCCTCGGCAAACTTATCGACGCCCACCCCGACCTCTTCCGCGCCGACGCCATCATGATCGCCGACTCGGGCAACGCCGCCGTCGGCGTCCCAACGCTCACCACTTCCCTGCGCGGCGGCGCCCAGATCAACGTGACCGTCGAGACGCTGCAGGGCGCCATCCACTCCGGCTCCTTCGGCGGCGCAGCCCCCGACGCCGCCCACGCCCTGGTCCGCATCACCGACTCCCTCTTCGACGAAACCGGCCGCACCAGCATCGACGGCGTCGACTGCACCGCCACCTGGAACGGCCAGCCCTACCCCGCCGACACCTTCCGCACCGACGCCGGCGTCCTCGACGGCGTCGCCCTCAACGGCACCCCCGACGACAACCCCGCCGACATGGTCTGGGCCCGCCCCGCCCTCACCATGATCGGGTTCACCTCCACCCCCGTCGCCGACGCCGTCAACGCTGTCAACCACCACGCCGAAGCCCAGTACAACCTGCGCGTCCCCGCCGGTACCGACGCGGCCGCCATCGCCAACGCGGTCAAGGAGCACATCCACGCCCACACCCCCAACGGCGCCCACGTCACCGTGGACATCTCCGGTGTCAATGAACCATTCGCCACCGACCCCAACCACCCAGCCATCGCCCTGTTCGGCGACTGCCTCCAAACCGCCTACGACGGCGCCGACCTCGCCCTCATCGGCTCCGGCGGCTCTATCCCGCTGACCATCACGCTGCAGAACCACTTCCCCGACGCCGCCATCGCCCTCTACGGCGTCGAGGAACCGCAGTGTGGCATCCACGGCGTCGACGAATCCGTCGACCCCACCGAAATCGAACGCATCGCCGTCGCCGAAGCGCTCTTCCTGCAGCAGTACGGGAAGTAGCCAGTTTCGGCCAGGTTTCGGCTGCGTTTCGGCTTGTTTTTGCTGGCTGTGGCGCTGCCGAAACCCAAACTGTAGTAACAGGATGGTAGTAATCCCCATTTCGCACAACTTTTTTCGAGGATTACTACAATCCACCTACTACACTTTGCAGATTTGGCTGGTTCAAATGGGGCGGAGAGCGCGTCGAAAAGCTGGTGAATCTAAAGCTCCGACGGGTCGATGCCAAACTCAGCCAGGACATCCTGGAGGCTGATGCGCTTGCCACTGTCGGTCAGCATTCGCGTGAGCGCGAGTGCCAGGTCCAGGACGTCCTGCCGCTCAGCCTCAAGCCGCTCAAACTCACCCGCCGACATGATGACGGCCACCGGCCCGCCACCGTCAATGATCACCTTGCGCTCATACAGGCCCAAACCAAACACATGGTGTGAGGCGTTTGCCGCAAGATCCGCGAGATCCACGTTGGAAGCAATCAATTCGGTACCCCTAACTGAAATCTATCCTTTTGACCAGGTCATTACTCCAGCGGATGGCGTCCTCTAGACCTAATATTTCGACTCCAGGAAGCGTCATATTCTCCACCGCGGCCCTATAAACATCGTCCCAGCCCTCGCCCCTAACAAATTCAGGCGGCCATGAGTGATCGCCTCTGTACTTGAACGTTTGCTCGCACAGCTCTTTCGCCTTGCTATAGTCAATATCTTCATTAGCCACGAGTATCTGCAAATCTACGAGATCATGCGCTCGCTGACTATCAGGAAATGTAGCCGCATGTATTTTCTGTGCAATTTGGTGTTCAGGCTTCATAACCGGTACAGGGTCCGGTGCATCAAACCCCAGGTCCATGAACAACGATGAGAGTTCATCCGAAATCTGCCTGTCCACAGAGTCCGCAACATGTAGCTCGTTATGCGCCACCTCAAACCTCACGGTCTTCCAGTCCTTCCCTTCGTACTGGAGCTTGATATCAAAAGGAGTCATTACATACTGCGGCGGAACCCCTGCAGGGCTGGGCTTCTTCACCTGCTTCACTCTTCCAGTAAAGCCTTGCCATCCCGCTTCAAGTTTGTCCTCCAGTTCATCCAAGAAGTGGTCTTCGTCCTGCTGTCGCGCGGCATCGAGATCCTTTGTGGCACGAGCTCCACTGCCGTAGCGAACAGCCATCGCACTTCCGCCTTTGACCACTCCCTGTGTAAGCATCTGCGCAACTACAACAAGCGCCATTACGTTCTCTCGCTGTGCCTCACGCGCCTGATCGTTTTCTATGTTTCTGATCTTCTGTCGTAAGGACACAATGTTTACCGGCCGACTCATCCCACCAGCCCCTTCAGCTCCCGATACTGCTTGCCTCGAATAAACCCTTCCTGGTAGGCGTCTTCCACCATCGCCTCCCAACGGTCGGCCATAACTGCTGGGCGAACCTCCACGAGCGCCTCCGCGACGGGCTGCGACGGAATACCGTGATATTTCTTCACTTGAGCGTCTGGTGGAGCGGACCTAATCCGCCATGTTCCAGGCATCTTCCGGCGGTGTCGACGCGGCGAAGCTAGATAGACATTCTTGGGATTGAGCTCACCGATCCCGGTAACCTGCAATGTGGTTTCCCCACATGCATGCACGCCAGCACCTAGCGTGAGAATAATTTCGCGGAGAAAATCAAAATCGTCGGCGGCAGGATAGTACGGATCCCGATACACGCCACGCTCCCGCTTCTCGACGGCCCCTCGCGCCGCAAGCTTCCGCAACTCAACATCAGGCACGCCCCGCACACGGGCGAGGGCCGGAGTGACATACCCGTCGTTTTCCAAAGCGATTTGTCGCAGCATTTCCCTATACGTAACCATGGACAAACCGTACCGTTTTTGGTGCGGTTTGTCCATAGTCTTGCTCGCCTGGATCTTCGCCGCCCCAGCTCCGAGAGTTCATAGCGTGCGCTTAGAAGCGTGCGATGCAGGTCCGCATTCTCGCTGGCCTGGCGTGATTTTTGGCGACCAGCGTCGCACTCCTTTAACGCCTCGACACGAACAGGAATCACGTGAAAGCCACGGCGCGCGAACCCGCCACCCCGGAAAAGTTCCCCGGCCCAGCGTGAACCCGGGACCTTTCTTTGTGGACAGCCGTCGCGACCTGCAGAAACGCAACCGTTGGTCGACCGGAACCAGTCCGAAACGCAAAATGGTTCCCGGACGCGGGAACTTTTTCAAAGAGGGCACAGGCGCGGGGCGCGGGCACAGGAGGGGCCAGCCAGCGGCGGGGCGGCCAGGGCGAAAGCCGTTCGCAAAATGTCGGAGCTGTGAGTACAGTGAGATTTTGTTGGTCGCGCCACTGATCATGACGCGCCTTGTTTCTAGTTTCGACGGTGCATGGTGGGCAGCTGCGTTGCTGTGGCGCGCCGAAGCTGAAGAACTGAAGAAGCTGAACAAGGAGGCCCGGGTTGTGTTGACGCTACTTGTCGCGCTGTTCGTCGCGACGTCGGCGGCGCCGTTGTTGATCCGTACGATCGGTAGATCGGCGTTTGCGCTGGTGGCGTTGGTGCCGCTGGGCGGGTTCGCGTGGATGGTGTACCTGTTCGCAAAGGGTGTCTTTGTGGATGGCGGGGAGATCGTTTCGCGGATTCCGTGGATGCCGTCGGCGGAGTTGAACCTGGATTTCAGGTTGGACGCCCTGGCGGGCTTGTTCAGTTTGATTATTTTGGGCGTCGGCTCCTTGGTGTTGCTGTACTGCTGGGGGTATTTCGATTCGAATCCGCGCAGGTTGGCCAAGTTTGGCGGGGAGCTGACCATGTTCGCCTCCGTGATGTACGGGTTGGTGATTTCGGACAGTTTCTTGCTGATGTACGTGTTTTGGGAGTTGACGTCGATACTCTCGTACATGCTGGTCAGCTACTACGGTGAACGGGCGTCGTCGCGCAGGGCGGCGATTCAGGCGCTGATGATTACGACGTTCGGCGGGCTGGCGATGCTCGTCGGTATTAATTTGCTGGGCTACAAGACGGGGATTTGGCGCCTCAGCGAGGTGTCGCAGTTTGCGAATATTGAGAATACGCCTGCGATTTCGACGGCGATTGTGCTGATTATGTTGGGGGCGATGACGAAGTCGGCGCAGGCCCCGTGGCATATTTGGTTGCCGGGGGCGATGGCGGCGCCGACGCCGGTGTCGGCGTATTTGCACTCGGCAGCGATGGTGAAGGCCGGCATTTACCTGGTGGCGCGCCTGGCGCCGGATATGGCGGTGGTAAGCACGTGGCACCTGGTGGTGCTGTCGACGGGCGTGTTCACCATGATTCTGGGTGGTTGGTTGGCGCTGAAGCAGCGTGACCTGAAGCTGATCCTGGCGTACGGCACGGTGTCTCAGCTGGGCTTTATCACGACGGTGATCGGCATTGGGTCGCGTGAGGCGACGATGGCTGGCCTGGCAATTACGTTCGGGCACTCGATGTTCAAGGCGACGCTGTTCATGATCGTGGGCGCGATTGACCACTCGACGGGCACCCGCGACATCCACGAGCTGTCGGGGTTGGCGAAGCGGGAGCCGTTTGTGGCGTTTTTGGCGGCGGTGTCGGCGGCGTCGATGGCGGGCATTCCGCCGTTCTTCGGCTTTGTGGCGAAGGAGTCCGCGCTGGAGGCGATCCTGCACGAGGAGATGCTGCACGGCATGCCGGGATACATGACGCTGGTGGCGATCGTCGCGGGGTCCATCCTGACGATGGCCTACTCGCTGTACTTCTGGTGGTCCGCCTTTGCGACGAAGCCAGCACACAACAACGGCGAGTCGAAGGCGGTGCGCGAGATGCACCCGATCGGCCCGACCTTGTGGATTTCGCCGGCGGTGCTGACCACGTTGACGGTGGTGTGCGGAATCTTCCCGGTGCTGCTGTCGACGGCGTTCAACGAGTACCTGGATGTGCGCTTCCCCGGCGGCGAGCAGGAGGAGTTGGCGCTGTGGCACGGGATTACGATCCCGCTGGTGCTGACGGCCGTGATTGTGCTGGGTGGCGTCGTCATGTTCTGGCAGCGTGCGTTGCTGAAACCGCTGCAGACGGGCAAGCCTGCGCTCGGCAATGGTGACGCGTTGTGGGACGCGCTGCTCGCGCAGCTGCGGACTGCGTCGCTGCGGTTGACGGCGTCGACGCAGCGCGGTTCCCTGGTGATCAACCTGGGCGTGATTTTCGCGGTGTTGGCCGTGGTGCCGCTGGCGGCGCTGGTGCTGGGCCGCTCGAACGATATTCGGATGATGTTGTGGGATTCGCCGTGGCAGGGCCTGGTGGTGTTCATCATGGTCTGCATGGCTGTCTTTGCGACGGTCCAACGCAACCGCCTATCCGCCGTGGTGATGGTGGGGCTGACCGGCTACGGCATGGCGACGATCTTCGCCCTGCACGGCGCGCCGGATCTGGCGCTGACGCAGGCGCTCGTGGAGACCATCGTGATGGTGGTGTTCATGCTGATCCTTCGCAAGATGCCGACGGAGGTCGAGCCCCGCAGCGACGACAACCGGGCCCGTGCCTGGCTGTCGATCCTGACTGGCGTGTCGGTTGTGGTGATCGCCATGTTTGCGATGAGCGCGCGCACCGCCGACCCGATCTCGGTGTTCATGCCGGAGCTGGCGCACGACATCGGCCACGGCCGCAACACGGTGAACGTGCTGCTCGTGGACCTGCGCGCCGCCGATACATTCGGCGAGATCACTGTGCTGGTGATCGTGGCGACGGGCGTGGCCAGCCTGATCTTCGGCACTGGCAAGTTTGGGCGCTCCTCGAGGCGCCCGACGCTGTCCACCACCAAGCCGCGCTGGTTGGCCAGCGGCGTGGATTCGGAGACGGCGCAGAACCGTTCGCTGATGGTGGACGTCGCTACAAGGATCTTGTTCCCGTCGATGATTCTGCTGTCCCTGTACTTCTTCTTCGGCGGCCACAATGCGCCCGGCGGCGGCTTCGCCGGCGGCCTGGTGGCGGCGCTGGCGTTCACGCTGCGCTACCTCGCGGGCGGGCGCCAGGAAATCGAGGAGGCCCTGCCTGTGGACCCGGCGAAGCTGCTGGGCACCGGCATGCTGTTCTCCTTCGCCGCGGCGGTGACCCCGATGTTCTTCGGCAACCCGCCGCTCACGTCCGGCTACACCACGGTCACGCTGCCGCTTATCGGCTCGTTTGACGTCACCTCGGCGCTCGTGTTCGACGCCGGTGTGTACCTCATCGTGGTCGGACTGACCCTGCACATCCTGACCTCCATGGGCGGCTACCTCGACCAAGAGGAAGACAACCGCAAGCAGTACGCTCGCCAGCGCGCTCGTGAGCTGCAGGAGAAGAATAAACGACGCCGCGAAGCCCAGGCGGCGAAACGGTTGGCGCGAAAGAGGCGTCGAGAAGCGGTCACTGGTGACGGTGACGCGACGGCAGGGCGGGGCCGGGCGTCGACAATTGGGGCGCCGGTGCACACCACCGCGCGTGGCCGCGAAAGGAGCGAGTAATGGAAGCGAACCTGTTCCTGCTCATCGGGTCGGGTGTGCTCGTGGCCACCGGCGTGTACCTGATGCTCGATAGGGCACTGACCCGCATGATCATGGGCGTGCTGCTGCTCGGCAACGGCGCGAACCTGCTGCTGCTGCAATCCGGCGGGCAGGCCGGCTCCCCGCCGATCATTGGGCGCATGTCCACCCTGTTCGGCGAGCGCACCGCCGACCCGCTCGCGCAGGCGATGATCCTCACCGCGATTGTCATTTCGATGGCGATGGTCGCGTTCATGCTGGCCCTGGCCTACCGCCAGTACCGCTACCGCACCGACGACATCATCGAGCGCGACGAGGAAGACCGCGCGATCGCCGCCCGTCCGAAGACCCCGGCGGCGGCCCCCGACCACGACGCCTCCGACGACCCAGAGACCGGACGCATGAGCTCCGAGGGCGACGCCTTCGGCCCACGCTCCTTTGAAGACCCCGTCAAGGAGGCCGACGATGACGAATAACCTGTTCGAGTTCGCCCACTGGGCGCTGCCCGCCATGCCGATCCTCACTGTCATGCCGCTGCTGTTGCCAGCGCTGGCAGCGGCGCTGATCCTGGTCACCGGGCGCGCCGTCACCCTGCAGCGCACCATCGCGCTGACGACTCTGTTCGCGCTGGCCGTCATCTCGGGTGCGATGATCATCATCGCAGACGTCCACGGCATCCAGACTGTCCAGATGGGCGGCTGGGAAGCACCCATCGGCATCACGTTGGTGGCGGACCGGCTGTCCACCATCATGGTGTTCGTCTCCTCCATCGTGTTGTTCGCCGTCATGTGGTACGGCATCTCCCAAGGGCTTCGCGACGGCGACGAGGACGACCCAGTCGCCGTCTTCCTCCCCGTCTACATGCTGCTGTGCATGGGCGTGAACCTGTCCTTCCTCGCCGGCGACCTGTTCAACCTGTACGTCGGCTTCGAGGTCTTCCTCGTGGCCTCGTACGTGCTGCTCACTCTCGGCGCCTCGCCGGGGCGCGTGCGCGCCGGCATCGGCTACGTGATGGTCTCCATGGCGTCCTCGATGGTGTTCCTGTTCGCGCTCGCGCTGATCTACTCCTCCACCGGCACGGTGAGCATGGCGCAGGTCGGCCAGCGCATGGCCGAGGTCCCGGACGGCACGCGCGCCGCGATCTTCGCCACGCTGCTCGTCGCATTCGGCATCAAAGCGGCCGTCTTCCCGCTCGACGCCTGGCTCCCCGACTCCTACCCCACCGCCGCCTCCCTGGTCACCGCGGTGTTCGCCGGGTTGCTCACCAAGGTGGGCGTCTACGCCATCATTCGCGTCCGCACCACCATATTTATCGACGGCTCCCTCGACACCCTCCTGATGTGGGTCGCACTCCTGACCATGGTCATCGGCGTGATGGGAGCGCTCGCGCAGAACGACATCAAGCGTCTCCTCTCCTTCACTCTGGTCAGCCACATCGGCTACATGATCTTCGGCATCGCACTCGGCACCGTCGCCGGCCTGTCGGGCGCGATCTTCTACGCCGTCCACCACATCCTGGTGCAGACCTCGCTCTTCCTGGTCGTCGGCCTGATCGAGCGCCAGGCCGGGTCCGCGCAGCTGCGCCGCCTCGGCTCCCTGCTCTACACCGCGCCGCTCATCGCTCTGCTCTACTTCATCCCGGCGCTCAACCTGGGCGGCATCCCGCCGTTCTCCGGGTTCCTCGGCAAGATCATGCTCATCCAGGCCGGCGCCGCCGAGGGCTCCTGGCTCGCCTGGGTGCTCATCGCAGGGGCCGTCGTCACCTCCTTATTGACGCTCTACGCCATGATCCTCGTCTGGTCCAAGGGCTTCCTCCGCGACCGCGCCGACGCCCCCGAATCCGTCGCCATGGCGCGGCCCTCATCGCTTACCGAGCGCCACGACACCATCGCCGTCGACGACCGCGCCGACGTCGGCCGCATCCCCGTCGGTATGCTGCTGTCCACCGCGCTCCTCGTAGCGACCTCCGTGGCCATCACGTTCCTCGCCGGCCCGATCTCCGCCATTACCGACCGCGCCGCCGAATCCGCCAGCGACCAACGCATCTACCAACACGCCGTCCTCTCCGGCGACCCCACCAACCCGACCCGGGACCTCGACGCCTTCCGCCAACCCACCGACTCCGGCGGCGGCAAAGACGCGCTCGCCCGCAAGTCAGCGCGCTCCGCTGACGGAGAGGACGTCGTCACGACAGAACGAGTCCCCCTCCCCGCCAGCGCAACCGCCGAACCGACAGGAGCAGACCGATGAACCACCTCCTTCCCGGCATCCGAAACCGCTTCCGCGGCGCCTTCGTCCTCTGGCTCGCATTCATGTGGGTCCTCATGCAAGGCGACCTGACCTGGGGCAACGTCGCCGCCGGACTGGCGCTCGGCGTCCTGATCGTGCTCGTGCTGCCGCTGCCGAATATCCCCCGCAGCGGCAACAAAATCCACTGGGGCAAACTGCTGCTGTTCGTGCTGCAGTGGTTCGCCGACCTCATCGTCGCCTCCGCGAAAGTCTCTTGGCTCGCGCTGCGGCCCGCCGCCCCACCCAAGAATGCCATCCTCCGCGTGCCCATGCGCGTCTCCGACGACCTGGTCCTCTACCTCGCCACCTGCGCCTACAACCTGCAACCCGGCGGCAGCGTCACCGACATCGACATCGCCAACCGCGAATGGACCATCCACGTCCTCCACGCCGACAACCAAACCGACATCGACCGCGAAATCGCCAACGTAGCCAAACTCGAGCGCCAAATGATCGACATCTTCGAAAGCAGGCGATAGCCTATGAACCCCCAGGTATACAACGCATTCCTCATCGTCGCCGGCATCTTCCTCGCCATCGGCTTCCTCGTGCTGGCCTGGCGAGTCATCGTCGGCCCCGACTCCATGGACCGCGTCCTCGGCAACGACGCCATCACCGCATCACTCCAATGCATGCTGGCCCTCTACATCTGCTGGACGCTCGACACCACCGTCGTCAACGTCATGATGGTGATCGCGCTCCTCGGCTTCATCGCCTCCCTGTCCGTCGCCCGCTTCCGCAAACGCGACAACTCTTAGGAAGGACCCACCAATGACACTCGCATTCTTCCTCGACACCGCCTCCCTCGTCTTCATCCTCCCCGGCGCATTCATGGTGTTCTCCGCCGCCATCGGCACCGCCCGCTTCCAATCCACCATGGCGCGCATCCATGCCATCACGAAGCCCCAAACCACGGGGCTAGTCCTCATGATCATCGGCACGATTATTCGACTCTCGAATGGGCAGGCCGGAGGGGCCACCGGCACCGGCGAGGCTGTCGGCACCCACGAACTTCACGACATCGGTGTCATCCTCATCCTGCTCATCTTCGCCCTGATGACCAACCCCGTCACCGCGCAGCGCCTCGGCCGCGTCGCCCGCCGCGAAGGCCTCTACGGCAACCCCGACTCCCTCAGCCGCAACGACCGCCCCGCCGCCTACCACCCCAAGCGCGTCGACCCCACCAAGAAGTAGGTTTTTGGCGCTCCCGCGCGAGTCGCGCGCACCACATTCCTGGATTCCGCGAACGCCCCAAGGTGTTTCCCCTGGTCGCGCGCACCCCTCGTGGGAATGTGGTGCTCAAGGTCCAGACCCACTAGGTACTTTGCTTCTCTACAGGGCAAACGGCATGGTGAGGGTCGTACCACAATACCCGGAATAGGTCACCGGATCGGAAGCCCCATAATCGGGTCTCGCCAGATAGGCGGAATCGAAACACGCGCTCCTCCGCAGAGGGCAGCGCTTGGATGCGCTTTTGGGCGTCGACACTTAGGGTCGAAACGTGTTGGTCATGGTTTCGGGGTCGTTTCTTCCGGCCGGACATGACGGTCTCAGCAAGGCACTCTTTCCATGTCTTCCGTGAAACGCTCTCCAAAAATGTCAAGAGCTCTTTCGTCTCTTTGGCCTCCAGCGACCATCGGCACCAGATTTCACTGGGAGGGATGTCCAATTCAGCGACTGTCCACCGAACAGGCATGTCCCGCCAGGCACTTTGTGTCGCCTCACTGGGCACACTTTTATCGCTTGCCACCGGCGACAAGTGCGGAACACGCTTACCCCCGAAGTTGTTTTGCTGACGCGCAAGCTTCTTCCGACTACGCTTTCCCCCACCCACGCGAACTACACCGCAGACGCCGACTGCATCGAACTGTAGAAATCCTGCATGACTTCCTGACTCACCTCATGTGTGGAAGGTGCCCCCACTGCAACGCCTTCACGGGCTTCCCGCCACGGCCGCTCGCCATGCGCGAGGTCGCTCAACTGTTGGCCAGTGAGATGTCCGTATGCGTCGAGCACAGTGTCGATCGTCTCCCGCTCATCGTTTGTGAGCCGGTGAGCATCGCCGGGAAACATTTCGGGAGTTGCGGTGAAGTGCCCACGGTGTTGGTTGTATAGTTCACGGCACACTGGGCCGTTCGCCCAGGCCTCGAAACGGGAGTTAAACAGCGGCTTCTCGTCCCAGACCAAGCTCCAAGCCTGTGCGTAGTAAACGAGTTTTTGCAGCTTCATGGTACTCAGGCTTTCCCCCTGACGCTCCAAAATGTATCTCGCCACATCATTCACGTTTGCCATGCTGTTCCCCTCTCAACACTTATCGACGCCAACCCTACCCCATCAAGCATCAACCAGCCCCTACGCGCACCACATTCCCTCACGAGCTTCCAACCACCTGGGCTTATTCCAGCCCGCTCTGCAGAAATCCAGGATTTTGGTGTCACCCCAGCTGGCACGCACACCACATTCCTGGATTCCGCGAAGACCCCAACGCATTCCCCCAGGTCGCGCAACCTCCCCGCGGGAATGTGGTGCACTAGGCCCAAACAAGCTACTCCCAGGTCATCTCCTGCATCTCGGCGCAGGTGGCGGCGACGACGTCGTGCCAGGAGCCCGTCATCTCGTAGATGCGGCGTTGCCGCTGGTAGCCGGCGCCGCGTTGCATGATCTCCAGCACCAGGTTCAGCTCGCGCGTGCACCCAAGCTGCGCAGCCACAGGCTGCAGGGTGTCCACCAACGTAACGAGTTCGTCGCGGAGCCAGCGTTCGTCGGTGTCGCGGCTGGTGATTACTAGGGCGTCGAGGCCGTAGCGGGCCCCGCGCCACTTGTTTTCGGCGACGTGCCAGGGCTGGAGCGTTGGGAGGGCTTCGCCGGCGTCGAGAAGCTGGTCGTAGTAGACGACCAAGCAGTGCGTGAGCGCGACGACCGCGGCGAGTTCGCGCAGGTTGGAGGTGGCGTCGCTGATGCGGACTTCGATGGTGCCCCACTTGGCGGCGGGGCGGACGTCGAAGTGCATGGAGCCGGTGTGGTTGATCACGCCGGAAGTGCGCTGGTCGTCCATGAATTGGACCCATTCGGCCCAGCTTTGGAACTGGTACGGCATCCCGGCGGTGGGAAGCTGCTGGTAGAGCATGGTGCGGTTGGAGGCGTACCCGGTGTCCAGCCCGTCCCAGCCGGGGCTGGATGCGGAGATGGCGAGCAGGTGCGGGTAGTGCGTCATCACCGCGTTGATGATTGGCCAGACGCGGTCTTCGTGACTGATGCCGACGTGGCAGTGAATACCCCACAGCAGCATTTGCTGACCCCAGTACTGAGTACGGTTGATCATTTCCTTGTAGGAAATTTTGGGGCTGAGGGCTTGCTCGCGGAAGTCGGAAAATGGGTGGCCGCCGCTGGCCCACAGGTCGAGGTCGCGGGCGTCAGCTTCGGCGCGCACGACGGCCAAGCTCTCCGCCAGCTTATCGACGGCCTCTTTCGTATTCTTACATACCGGCGTCACCAGCTCGACCGTGTTTTGGAGGAACTCCCGCTCGAGGTGCACGTTGGGGTTGGTGGCGGAGATGGCGTCGATAATTTCGGGGGCGCGGGGTACCAGGTCCCGCGTCTCCTTATCGACAACACAGATCTCCCACTCCACTCCCAGTGTCGGCTCGGGGGAACGGGCGAACTCGCGGTATGGATCCATAAGTAGCCAGTCTAAACGCTGCGCTGGGCCCGCGCGGGGGTTTTATTCTCCCGCAAGGACGACAGTGATCGCCTCCGGCTTCTCGACGGCCTCCCGCGGCAAACTCGTATTCGCCGGCACATCCGTCGTCGCCCGAGGCGTACCACCGATCCGCTGCGCGAGCTCCGCCGCAACCGCGTCAGCACCCGGAGTGTTCGGGTTAAAGAACACGAAGGTTTGCGGGAACGCGCCGTAGGTCTGCTCCGGCATGTTCATCGCGGCGGCGTCATTGGAACGGTTCGCCACGTTGTAATGGGCGGCGAGGTCACCGGCGGTCCGGTTCGCCAGATCCGGGATGCCGGAGTTGTTGTAGACGTACACCTGCGCCTGCTCCCGGGCCAGGCCGGCGGGGGCTGGCGCTGGCTGTTCCTGCTCGGCTGGCTTTTCGGTGGGCTTGGCTTCTTCGGCTGGTTTTTCCTGCTCGCTTGGTTGCGCCTGCTCCGACGAGTTCGCCGGCGCCGAGATCGCGGTCGTTGCCTGGGTTGCTTGGGTGGCTTGGGCGGTCGTGGCTTCGGTGGAGCCCGGCGCGGCCGCGTCCTGGTTTCCGTCGCCCTTGTTCATGGCGTAGATGCCCCACAGCAGCAGAAGTGCCGCGACGGCCAGCAGGATCATCGCGACGCCCCGCTTCGGGAACGCCGCCGCCGGCGCCGCTTCGTAGTTTTGGTCGTAGTCGTCCTCTTCGGCGCGGCGGTGGGCGCCCTGGTACTCGTTCTCAGGATTCACATTAGTCACATGCGCCACTCTAAACGTTTTTGCACACGTTTACACCTTCCCACGCGCACCGCGTTCCCGGTTTCGCCAACCGTCAGTACATTCCGGTCGAGGTGTTTAAGGAGTGCGACGCTGGTCGCCGAAAATCGACCGGGCTGGGTGAAAATGCGCGACCTGCATCGCACGCTTCTAAGCGCACGCTACGAGCGAAAAAGGTATCAAACCTGGCGGTTGCGAGCCCGTGTCGGCCGCAAGTTGAGCGCTACATACAGTGCTCTCTCCTGTCGCTTTCGTTCCGGTCGAGGTGTTTAAGGAGTGCGACGCTGGTCGCCGGAAATCGACCGGGCTGGGTGCAAATGCGCGACCTGCATCGCACGCTTCTAAGCGCACGCTACGAGCAGTTTGGGGCGAGGAGCGGGCCGGGTGCGCACCAAATTCCTGCATGGAATTATGCGACCTGGACTTTCGCAGATCCGCTTGCCGAAAAACAGGAATGTGGTGTCTGAGTGGGAGGGACGCGCACCAGATTCCTGGTTTTTGGCGGGCACGTTTGGAAAATCCCAGGTCGCTAGGGGAAAACCCGGAATCTGGTGCGCGATCACGCCGGGTCGGGGAACAATCTTCGTAAACAAACGTCGCGACCTGGGGAAACGAAAGCGTTGGTCGACCGGAGCCGGCCCCAAACGCAAAATAGTTCCCGGGCGCGGGAACTTTTTCACAGCTCGAAGAGAGGAGCGGCTCAACGGTCGCGGAGGCGCTGCAGGCGGCGTACGAGTTGTGGGAATTCGGAAAGGGCGGAGGGGTCGTCGAGAAGGAGGTTGAGTTTTTGGTAATAGCGAACCGGTGTGAGCCCGAGCTGGGTGGTGATGGCCTCTTCTTTGGCGCCGATGGCACGCGGGGCGTGGGCCTCGAAGGTGAGGATGGCGCGGTCCGAATCTGAAAGCTGCTCAGGCATGCCTATTATGGTAGCCATGACCATTCGACCGATCGTTATTTATGGCGACCCTGTCCTGCACAACCCGACGAAGCCTGTGGAGCAACCGGTCGAGGAGCTGCAGGAACTCATTGCAGACATGCACGAAACCATGGACGCCGCCAACGGCGTGGGCCTGGCCGCGAACCAGATTGGTGTGCCGCTGCGCCTGTTCGTGTACCACTGCCCTGACGGCGACACGATGCGTCGCGGCACCGTGATCAACCCGGTGCTGGAGACGAGCGAGATCCCGAAGACCATGCCGCGCGACGACGGCGAGGACGACGAAGGCTGCCTCTCCGTCCCGGGCGAGGGCTTCCCTACCGGCCGCGCGGACTGGGCCAAGGTCACCGGCCTGGATGAGAACGGCAACGAGATTGAGGTCGAGGGCACTGGGTTCTTCGCGCGGTGTCTGCAGCATGAGGTCGGCCACCTGGACGGCTTCGTGTACACGGACGTGCTCACCGGCCGCTACAAGCGCGAGGCGAAGCGCGCGATCAAGGCGAACGGGTGGACGGAGCCGGGCAACACGTGGCTGCCGGGCACGGACGAAGACCCGTTCGGGCACTAAGGCACTAACAGCAAGATGTTCCGCCAAGAAGCGCCCGCTGTCGGGGGCAGGGTGACGGTTCGCTACCGCACGGAGTCCGGGGTCAATGAGGCGATCGGGGAGGTCGTGGGGTTGGACCCGCTGCGGGTGCGCCGCCGCGATGGGCGCGAGGTGACGATCACGGAACCGGTGGCGGTGCGTTCGCTGGCGCCGAAGACGGTTCGGAATTCGGAGATTCGTCGAAAAGAGGTGGAGCTCGCGGAGGCGAACCCGGCACCGGTGCAGGAGTGGGTCGAGGGGTGGCTGGCCCGCGCGGGCGCCGCGAACCCGCAGGATAATACGGCAGTGCCGTTGGGCCCGTCGGCGGCACTCGCACCGCTGCCACTCACCGAGCTCAAAGATTTTTACGACGCCCACTCCCTCCCAGTGCGCCTGTTGGTGCCGGAGCGCATCGGCAAGGCGGCGGAGAAGCACGCGGCGCGACACCCGGAGCTGTGGGAGGTCGGCCCGGAGGAGATCGTGGGCGATGACCATCATCGGCGGCGTGTCCTGCGTCTGCGCTAGGATATTGGCATGCGCATCGCCACTTGGAACGTGAACTCTGTACGTACGCGGGCGGAGAGGATCGCCGCTTTCCTCGACCGCAACGACGTCGACGTGTTGGCCATGCAGGAAACGAAGACGAAGGACGCCACGTTCCCCTACTCAACGTTCGAGGCGGCGGGCTACGAGGTCGCACACGTGGGCTACGACCAGTGGAATGGTGTGGCCATCGCGTCGCGGGTGGGGCTGGAGAACGTGCGGACGCACTTTGAGCGCCAGCCGTCGTTCGCGAAGAAGGGAGATCCGGTTGTGGAGGCCCGGGCGGTTGGGGCGAGCTGTGGGGGCGTCGATATCTGGAGCTTGTACGTGCCGAACGGGCGCGAGATCGGCGACCCACACTACGACTACAAACTCGAGTTCCTCTACTCTCTGCGCGAGACCGTGGACCCGCAAACGTTGCAGCTGTTCACGGGCGATTTCAACATTGCGCCGCGCGACGAGGACGTGTGGGACATCGCCTGGTTTGAGGGCAAGACGCACGTCACGGAGCCGGAGCGCGCCGCGTTCCAGATGCTGCTGGAGTCCGGCTTGGAGGAGATCCGCCACGCGGACCCGTACTCGTTCTGGGATTACAAGTCCATGCGCTTCCCCAAGAACGAAGGCATGCTCATCGACTTCCACTTAGCGACGCCCCCTCTCGCCCGCCGCCTGCAACAGGCTTGGGTGGACGTGGCGGAGCGCGACGGCAAGGGCGCATCGGATCACACGCCCGTCATCGCTGATTACGACACCGCCGACCTCGCACTCGACCAGGTGCGGTAGCCATGTTGTCTCTGTTCAGTGGCCTCTCCCTGTGGCAGCTCATCGCCATGGGCATCGACTACGCCATCAAGTTCGTCATGATTGGCGTGGTGCCGTCGAACCGCAAGCCGTCGAGCGCGAACGCTTGGCTGCTGCTCATTCTGCTGCTCCCGTTCGTGGGCCTGCCGCTGTACCTGCTGATGGGGTCCAAGTACGTCTCGCAGCGGCGCCACCGCATCCAGAAGGAAGCGAACGCCGTCCTCAACGACGTCTACTCCGACATCCCGGACATTCCCGCCGGTCAGCAGGCGAACCCGGAAGTGACCTCGATGATCACGCTGAACCGCACCCTGACCGGCTTCCCCGCCGTGCACGGTAGCGCGGTCGCCATGTGGGCGGATTACGAGAAGACGATGGTGCGGATTGCGGAGCTCGTCGATAAGGCGGAAGAGTACGTCGACATCGAGATTTACGCGGTGGCCTGGGACAACACCACCGCCATTGTGTTTGAGGCGTTGGAGCGTGCCGTGGCCCGCGGCGTCCACGTCCGCCTCCTCTTCGACCACATCGGCTCCATGAAATACCCCGGCTTCCGCGCGCTCAAACGGCGCCTGACGAAGGCCGGCATCCACTGGCACCTCATGTTGCCGCTGAGCCTGCTCAAGGGCCGCTTCCGCCGCCCGGATCTGCGCAACCACCGCAAACTCATCCTTATCGACGGCCACACCGCCATGATGGGCTCCATGAACCTCATCGACCGCACCTACCTCACCCGCCAACACCGCGCCGCCGGACGCCAATGGGTCGACGCCTTCGTGGAACTCCAAGGGCCCATCGTCACCTCCATCGAGGCGCTGTTCGCCGTGGACTGGTACTCCGAATCCGGCGAACCCATCGAGCTCACCGCCCCCTTGGACCTCGGCGCCCCCGCGGATGCCAACCTGGTCCAGCTCATCCCCTCGGGACCCGGCTACCAGGCCGAACCGAACTTGCGGATGTTTAACACCCTCATCCACCACGCCAAAGAACACCTGGTGCTGTGCTCCCCCTACTTCGTCCCCGAGGACTCACTGCTGGAGGCCATCACCACCGCCTGCTACCGCGGCGTGCGCGTGGACCTGCTCGTCGGGCAGAAGGCGGACCAGTTCATGGTGCAACACGCCCAGTCCTCCTACTACCAACAGCTCCTCGAGGCCGGCGTGCACATCTGGGAGTTCCCCGCCCCCTACGTCCTGCACACCAAGTTCCTGCTCGTCGACCCCACCTCGAAGGAGCCCGGCGCCGCCGTCGGCGTGCTCGGCTCCTCCAACATGGACATTCGCAGTTTCTCACTCAACTACGAAAGCTCACTCTTAATTTGCGACGGCCCCCTCCTCCGCAACCTCAACCACCTCGCCGACACGTACTTGTCCGTGACGCGGGAGCTCACGCTGGAGCGCTGGAACACGCGGCCGTGGTACCGCCGCTACATCGACAACGTGATGAAGCTGACCTCGGCGCTGCAGTAGCCACTCGCTGAGGACGCGCGCACCAAATTCCTGGATTTCTGTGAGCAAGTCCTTTGTTTCCCCAGGTAGCGCATTGGGCGAACTGGAATTTGGTGCGCGCCCTCAAACGCCAAACACCAAATTCCCTCACAACCGACCAGCGACCTGGGAAAACGCCGAGGCCCCGTGCTCGAACCCGGGAATTTGGTGTCCCCCCCATCTAGCTAGACACCAGATTCCTGGATTTTCGCGAGCAAACCCTACGTTTCCTCAGGTCGCGCATTTGGTGAACTGGAATTTGGTGCGTCGGGCGAATAAGCGACCTACTTGTTCGCCATCACGGCGGCGGCCGCGCCGCCCAGGCCCAGGATGCCGAGCAGCACGCCGACAACGATCAGGATCGTGTTGCGCGTCTTCTCGTCGACGCCGCCCTTGTCGGTGGCCTTGGCGTCTTGCGTGGTTGGGTCAGCTGGCGCCGCGGTGCTCGGGGCCGCTGAAGGCGATGGCTTTGCCGACGTGGTTGGTGGCGTCGATGGCCGCTTAGGTTGCTTCAGTTCCTTGGTGTCCGCGAGGTTGCGGCGGTTGGTGTCCTGGAAGTCGCCGAGTTTACCTTGGGAGAGCAGTGCGGATGCCCGCTGGCCCAGCACGGAGTCACCGAGTTGGGTGCTGACTTGGCGCAGCTCGTCCTCGGTGTAGTCGAGGAGGCTGATGTCGAAAAGCTCGCTGAAGACGATTTCGCCGGACTCGTTTTCGATCTGGATGTAGACCGGCACGTAGGAGCCGTACAGGCGCTGCGTGTCCGGGATTGGGATCTGGATTTCCTTGCGGGACTGCGGCCCGGCTTCCTTGGCGTCGCCGATGCCCTTGACCTTGATGGTCTGGACTGGGGCGATGCGGGAAAGTTCCTTGCCGTAGAATGCGCGCACGGTGAACTCATGGTCGTGGTAGCCACGGTTGCCGATGGTGCCCACAACCTTGTTGTCGGTGCGCACGGTGGCGATGCTGTTCTCGTCGGCCATGTAGAAGTCGGCCTTGCCGTCGTTCTTGAGGGCAGCGGCGGCGTCGAGTTCGCGGGCGTCGCGTTCGATGCCGCGGCGCTTCTCGGCGTCCTTGTCCGACTCGGAGTCGGACTCGGCGGGCTTGACGGAGACGTCACCGATGCCGCCAGCCTTGACGTTGAGGTTCTTCCACTCGGACGGGACGGACCACTCGCCGACGTAGCAGTCGGGGGCGCCGGCGCAGCCTGGGTGCGGGGCCTCCTGGTTGCCGCTCTTGTCTTCCTCCTGGTAATCGAAGGTGACGAACTGGTAGGCGTAGTTCATGGCGGATGGGCGATCGCTGAGCCAGTCTCCGTACTTGGTCCATTCGTAGACGGATTGGCGCTTGCCGTCGACCCACAGCATGCCGTTGTGGTTCAGGCCCAGGTTGTGACCGAGCTCGTGCATGATGGTGTTGCGTACTTTGTCCTCGGCGCCCATGCGGGCGTTCTTGGACACGTAGAAGCTCGTGCCGCCGATCAGTGCGCGTCCGGTGGCGTAGTTGATGGAGCCGTTGGCGGAGGGGGCGTCCATAAGGTCGCCGATGACACCGGAGCGGAAGATGCCTTCGCGCTCTTTGAGCAGGTCCACCGACGTGGTGATCAGCTCCGAGCCGGACGTTTCGGGCGAGTTGAAGTAGTGGTCCTTGTAGCCAAGGATCGGCCCGCCGCGGTATTCGTCGTCGCGGGCTTCGAAGTTCTTGGAGTAGCCCTTACCTGCGTCGATGTGCAGGTTGTAGCCGTGTGCGGCGAACTTCTTCACCAGCTGGTCCAGGATGAGCCCGGACGGGCGGTAGACGTTCGTGTTCATCTTCGAGCAGGCGTCGTAGCGGGCGAAGCCTTCGGGGTTGACGGCGAAGCGCGCCGCTTCCTGGCAGCCCTCGGTTTCCCATTCGGACTTCATCCAGTTCATCTGGAGGAAGATGTCTTTCTCATACGGGTTGGCGCCCCAGCGGTGCAACGGCATATCGACGCCATTTACATTCGCACCCTGCATTTCCCAGATGTCTAGCAGGCCGTCACCATCCGAGTCCAACGCCCCCAGCTGCGTTTCGATCTTGACCGTCATCTCGGCCTTCATCGTCGCGCCAGGCTCGACGGTCTGGACCCAGGTGCCGCTGAGGACTTCACCACGTTCCATGTTTTTGTTGTCAGAGCCCGCGTTCCACTCTGGGAGAGTCGCCGGATCCTGAGCGGTGGCAAGTGCCGTCGCACCCGGGAAGTTCGCGTCGACTCGGTAGGCGGACTTGTCCTCCCCGCGCAGGCTGTCCCCAAACTGCGCGGCGGTCATGGTGCCCTTCATTGGCTTGGCGTGGTTGTACATGCGGATCGCCAGCTCACGGGCGGTTCCGGCGTTGTTGGTCAGCTCGGTGACCACGTTGATCTCGTCGCCTTTGACGGTAAAGGTGCGCTTCATGGTGACTTCGCGTCGCGGGTCGGTGTGCTCCAGCACCGTGACGCCGTCCTCGGGGGAGCTCTCAGTCGTACTCTTCGCGATCGGCGCCACCACGCGCCCATCGGCCCAGCCGATCACACCGACCTGGTTCTCCAACTTGCCCGCAACCGACTTCGGGTTCATGTAGGTCAGGGTTGCCTCGTGGTAGCTCTTCCGGATGTGGAGCTGGGTCTGGATGGCATCATCATCTGAATTGACGGGGGACGCCGTCGCAGGCACGGCCGACACTGCGCCCATGCCGAGCGCGAGCGTCACTGCACCTGCAATCACTGTCTTGTGAAAACGCATCCTTTTACCTCCTCAAGCCCAGGTCACGCATAAGGTGTCTGAGATTCGACTGAACAACTGGGACTTCCTGCAGCGCGAGCAAACCGGCGCCTACCAGGAACCCAAGTGCACCGAGAATTACAGTAATCCACCCCGCTGCCGAACTCCCAGTCTCGGGGGCTGGGTCCGGCTCCGGCGTTGACGCCGGGGTGCTCGGGGTCGGTGTCGGCGTGGACGTGGGTGCCTCTGTCGATGGTGTCGGCGCAGCGGTCTGGCGCGGCTCACGCACGTACGCCGACACCTTCACGGTGCGCTGCGAGCCGTCCTGGTAGGTCACCACAACCGGCACCTCAACCTTCGACTTCGGCTTCACCGACGCGTCCGGCAGCACCTGCAACCTGCCCGAATACTTATCGACGTGCACCTGCCACCCCTTGGCGGCGAAGCTGGCGTCGATACCAAAGGTGGTCTCAGGCGGGACGCGCTGGCCCTGCGGCGTGGAAGCCAAGTCGCCGGCGTTGACGTAGATGTCGCTCCAGCGCGGGCGCTCTTCGTCGGCGATGGCCTTCTTGCGCAGCTCGGCGTCGATAAACTCCTCGGAGCCATCGGGGTACTTCACGCGCACGCGCACGTTGTACTTGGCGCCGCCCGGCGCGTCTTTCGGTAGCACGGCGGTGATGCGGCCCGTCTTCGTATCGACGCTCACATCCAACCCAGCGTTCTCCTCAATCGAGAACGTGGTGTTTTCCGGCACCGGGGTCAGCATCTCGTAGGACGTGCGGGTGCCGCCGGTCAGCGTTTCCGGCGCGTACCTCGGCGTGAATGTCTCCGCGTCCGGTTTGCTGTGCTTCACCCCGACGTGGAATGGCACATCGGTGGAACTGCCGTCCGGGTAGGACACCGTCACCACCGCGTCCAGCGGCCGGGCACCATTTTCCGGCGCACGCACGACCAGGTTGCCGGTGTCACGGTTCACGGACACCTTCCACCCATTGAGGTTCTTGTTGCCCTCGGCGTCCTCGAAGAACACGAAGTCGGTGCCCTCCGGCACGTTGCGAACATCCGTCCTATGCAGGACGATCGGCGTCCCCGGCAGCACCTCGCGGCCAGTTTCATAGGCGTGGTTGTAGCTGCCCGCGATCTGGCGCGGCAGGATGTTGAAGTAGACGGGGACGTGCTGGGTGGAGCCGTCGCTAAAGCTGGCCTTTACCATCACTTGCACGACGTCACCGGCCTCCAGGTCGTCGCCTGTGGCCTTGAACGTGACCATGCCTGGCTGCTCGCCGTCCTCGGCGGTGCCCTCCCGCTCAACGACGCTCGCGTCAGTTTCGCCCTCGATCGAGTAGGAGACCTGTGCCTCTTCCGGGATCGGCTGGTTGAAGAACACCTCGGCGCCCTGCATCAGGGTCGCCAGCGGCGCGTGGCTGCGGGTCTCTTCGCCCAGGCGGACGAACACGTCCGGGTACTGCAGCTTGTACTCTTCGGCGTACGGGGTTGGGTCGAGCACGTTGACCTTAATCACGCGCTGCTCGCCGGTGGAGAGCCGTACCCAGTACCTGCGCTCACCCTTCGATCCGCCCTCGGAGCGCGGCGGCTTCAAGAACACCTCGCCGTCCCTACCGATGGAAACCCAATCCGGCACCCCACCGGCCTTCAGTTCATCCTTCGTCGAGACGATCTCCATGCCGCTCGCGATTTCATCCGGTCTCATCACGTTCGTCTCAAGCGTCGTCCCCGCCTTCACGTTGATCGGCGTCCAATCCTCCGAGAAGTCAGACTCGACGTGAAGCGTCGCCAGCTCTTCGTACAGCGGGTCCCACACCTTGAAGGAGAACTTGTGATTCCACTTGTCACTACTGCCGACAACACGCACGTTGCCATCCGGCGTCAGCGACACCTGGTAGCCCTCCGCACCCAGGAACTTGGTATTCGGGTCCAACTTCGCCGACGGCACGAACTCGTACACCTCGCCAGGCTTTACGCTCTTCGAGGTAATCGCGAACTTCGGCTTCTCATGAGGAGTGCTGTCCGGTGAGAAGGGGTTCGTCCCCAAGCTCACTTCGTCCTCGTTGCTCACGCCATCGCCGTCGAAGTCCGCGGCTGGGATGGAGAACACACGCTCGTCCTCGCCAACAAACCCGATCAAGAAATCCTTCGCATCAGACGAGTTATCCGGGTAGTCCACCTCCACGCGCGCATGCGTGATGAAGGTGTTCATGAACCACTTCGAAACCCGCTCAAACTCCGGCTTCGAGTTCCCAAACTCCTGCTCGTAGGCCTCCGCGAACGCCTCCAGGCCTTTCGCCTTCACAACGAAACGGTTACCGTCGGAGGCGTCGACAAGCGCGTGGTCTAGCGCCGGCGACTTCCTGCCGTTCTGCTCGCCCTTATACCGAATCGAGCGCACCTTCACCTCAGCATTGCCGAACGGCGTCCCGCTTCGGAACTCCTGGCCCGGCTTCAGCCGCACCAGCAGCTCGCCCGGGTACGGGTCGTACTGCTCAGCCATGTATGGCTTCCGCGTCGTCGTAGTCGGCTTCACACTTGTCGACGTCGGCTTCGCACTCGAAGGCTTCGTCTGCTGCGCGCTGCTCGGCTTCGGCTGCGGCTGCGGGGTGCTGCTCGACGGCGACGGCTTTGGCTGCGGTTTTGCGCTCGTCGTTGTTGAAGTAGGCGCCGGCGTTGTCGTCTCCGGAAGCTTCGGCAACGGATTCTTCGCAACACCCCTATCCCTGGCGTCGAACGGGTTCGCCCCCTTCTTGGCCTCCTCGCCATTCGACACACCATCGCCATCAAAATCCCCATCCGGATCGTTGGCGAGGCGGCCGTCGAGACCCAAGAGACGCAGCGGCAACACCACGTTCTCCTGCACCGAGCCATCCGTGAACCTAATGTCGAAATCCAGTTCGTTGATCTTCGACTGGTCATCCAAAAACTTCTGAGGATTCCACTTATAAATGGAGTCCTTCCCCGACAGCACTTCTTTGTGATATTCGGTGGCAAGTACCCCAATCTCCGGTGCCCACACACTCACCTGAAAGCGATGCGTCGCATCAATGCCGCTCGTGGGTGTAGGGTGCCACGCCACGTCCGAAAACTTAATTTTCTTGATAAGCCGCTCGACCCTGCCTATCGACGTCAAGTCCCCCGACTCCAGCTCACTACGCCCCAGCTTCCCGGGCCTGACCTCCAGCAGCTTATATTTGATTGGATTCGTCTCGGCCAGCGCCGGGCCCTTCGCCTGCGCATTTGCCTGCACCTGCAGCTCTGTTGGCCCTGCAACCTGCACCAACGGCGTCACGATCAACGCCGCCGCCGCAACAACCACACCCCTCCGCAACCGGGTCCGCACACGCGAACCCGCCCGGCGAGCTTCATCTGCTGCCCGGCCGCGATTATTCGCCACAACGAATCCTTTCTGCAGCAAAAGCCAATGACACTCCCAGGGTAGTCCCCATTATTCGTTTTGCCTAAACCTCCGCAACTTTCTAAATGTTTTCTCATGTGGCGGGTGTGGTTTGTGGGTCTTGCCATCTCATGCGCTTCGTTGGACGTGCACCAAATTCCCCTCCAGCCCCCGCACGAACAGGGAAAACGTCGTCACCCCCTTCCGAAATCAAGGAATCTGGTGCACACCCCGCCCAGCCTGACACCAAATTCCCCTTTCACCCCTACACCACCAGGGAAAATACAGATGACATCCGCCGAAAACAAGGAATCTGGTGCAGACCTTGGAACCAAACGGGGGTCCGAGAAGTCTAAAAGATATGCGATACACACCAATGAACCAGTCAGACGCGCTCCAGCGAATCCTCACTTTTGCGAGGCCGCGTCCTCAACACATCGCGAGTGGGTACTCCGCGCTCGCCCTGTATCAACTGCCCTACCTTGTAGACTCAGCGCCGCTCACATTCATCGGCCCCACCCGAAAAACGCGCACCCCGACCCCGGAGGTTCCTGGTGTCACCCGCCGTGGCGCCGAACGCATCCTGGTAACAGAAGTACGCTACCCGGGGCAATTAATTCTCGCAGCGTCGCCAGTTCATGCCACTGTCCAGGCATTACAGATACTGAGGAAGGGAACATACCAACCGCCAGCGGTAGTGCCTGATGGCTTTGACCCACTGTTAGTGCGGGCAGTACAGCTGGTCGACTGCGTACGCAGGCACCTGCAGGTTTCACCAGATGCGTTGCTTGAGGCAGCTTGGGGCAGGGTTGATCGCCCGTGGTTGTTGAAGGTACTCAATCTGTCCAGTAGGTTCGCGGACTCGCCACGCGAGACGGAGCTGCGTCTGCTGCTTCGGGCTGTGACGAAGGAGCGTCAGCTGAAACTAAGTGAGCAAGTCCCGGTATATAGAGGCCGCCGCCTCGTAACGACGTTCGACTTCGCCATCGAACCGCTCAAAATCGGGATCATGTATGACGGCCAGCACCATTGGGAGTATGACCAGCGTCAGAAGGATGCCCGGATCAACTTGGATCTGGCGTTGGAGGGCTGGACCGTGGTCAGGTTCGCCGCCGCCACGTTTAGTGAGGTGGTTCCACGGATGGTAGAGCTCCTCGACAGGCCTCGATAGATAGGCGTGCACCAAATTCCCCCGCAGCCTTCCAGCCACCTGACGAAACGCCAACGGCGCCTCCAAAAACCAGGAATTTGGTGCCACGCGATCCAGCACAAGCACCAAATTCCCCCTCACACCCGAGCTGAACTGGGGAAATGCAAAACCCGCGCCCCAAAAGCAGGAATTTGGTGCGCGGGAAGGCAAGCGGCGAAAAGCTACGCGTCCCGCGCCTCAGTCAACAGCACGCCGATCACCCACAACGCCACGGCCCAGACGGCGAAGATGCCGAGGGAGGCGCCGAGCTCCCAGTGTTGGGTGGGTTGGTTCATCATGAAGGCGATGAGGTTGTTGAAGGGGAGGAACTTCGCTACGTCTTGGCCGTATTTGGGGATGAACCCGACGATGGTCTCCAGGAGGAGCATCATGGACAGGCCGATCACGATGGCGGCGGACGTGTTGCGGACGATCCAGCCGACGCCCTGGGTGAACAGGGTGAGCAGCGCCATGCCGAGGGGTACTGCCCACAGGGCGCGCTGGGTGGCGCTATTTGTGGTCCAGCCTGCGGGGACGGCGGTGGTGAGGTCGGCGAGGATGAACGCCACGACCACGGCTAGCAGCGTCGCAACCACAACGCCGACGACGCCCACTACGACTTTGGCCAGGGCGACTTGCCAGCGCTGCGGTGTGAGGCGGAAGTTGGTGGCGGGGATGCCGAATCGGTATTCGGTGGTGACGGTCATGGCGGCTTGCACGATGACGACGATCCCGATGGTCATGGAGACGGTCGAGACGACGGTCAGGGGTGTGTAGGGCATGCCGGAGGTGTTGGCCAGCCAGCCGAAGAGTGCGCCGTAGATGCCGGCGACGATGATCATGGCGGCGCTGGTCCACCAGAAGGAGCGGGTGCTGCGGAGTTTGGTCCACTCGGAAAGTATGAGGTTCATGGTTACTTGCCCTCCTGGACTGTGCGGGATGCGAACTGTTCGGTGCCTTCGGTGGATTGGATGTAGGCGTCTTCGAGGGAGGCGTGGTGTTCGCTGAGTTCGGTGAGGATGACGCCGGCTTCGAAGGCGATGCGCCCGATGGTTTCGGGGGTGGCGTCGTTAATGGTGAGGTTGGGTCGGCCATCGGCGTCGGTGCCTGGGCTGATGGTGGCGCCCGGCGCGCCTGCTTCCACGGCCACCCGCAACGCCCCCAAGCCATCGTCCAAAGCACGCACCACAACGCGGGAGCCGGAGTGGGCTTTGATGAAGTCGTGGACGGAGGTGTCGGCGACGAGTTTGCCCTTGCCGATCACGATGAGGTGGTCGGCGGTCTGCGCCATTTCGGCGAGGAGGTGGGAGGACACCAGGATGGTGCGGCCTTCCTGGGCGAGCGCGCGCAGCAGGGAGCGGACCCAGCGGATGCCTTCGGGGTCGAGGCCGTTGACGGGTTCGTCGAGGATGAGGTATTCGGGGTCGCCGAGCAGGGCCGCGGCGATGCCGAGGCGCTGCCCCATGCCGAGGGAGAACCCGCCGACTTTCTTGCCCGCCACGTCGGTCAGGCCGACGAGGGAGAGGACTTCGTCGACGCGGGAGGCGGGGATGCCGGAGGCCTGCGCCTGCCACAACAGCGTCGCCCGGGCGGAGCGGTTGGGGTGCACACCTTTGGCGTCGAGGAGCGCGCCGACTTTTTGGGCGGGGCGCTTGAGGTTGCGGTAGCTGGTGCCGTCGATAAGACAGCTGCCTGACGTGGGCTTATCCAGGCCGACGATCATGCGCATGGTGGTGGATTTGCCTGCGCCGTTGGGGCCGAGGAACCCGGTGACGATGCCGGGTTTGACGCGGAAGCTCACGTCGTCGACGGCGCGGACGGGGCCGTAGACCTTTGACAGGTTTTGGACTTCAATCATGCGAAACAGTATGCCTGAGAATGTCTGGCAGCGCGGCACGCAGCCCCGGGTGTAGGGCGAGTTCTTCGAGTTTTTTCAGGGGAACCCAACGCAGCTCAACGCTTTCTTCGTTGGCGGTGGTCTCGAGTGGCTCGCCGGAGCGCACGCGCGCGAGCACGGTGGTGTAGGTCCAGCCACTCTCGGCGGGCCCGGAGGTGACGAGCTCCTTATTGACGTCCACTTCGCCCCCATCGATACCACATTCTTCTTCCGTCTCCCGCAGGGCGGCTTGGGAGGCCGTTTCGTGTGAGTCGCGGGCGCCACCGGGGATGCCCCACGTGTCTCCTTGGGCGGTCCAGGGGGCGCGGTGTTGCATGAGCACGACGGGCTCGCCGCCGTGCGTGGCCTGCAGGAAGAGCCCCGCGGCGCCGTGTTTGCCCCACATTTTCTGTCCGTTGGGCCCTTCGACCCATCCGTTGCCGTCTCCTTGCATGTGTTCCACTGTAGGTCGTTTCCTAGAAATAGGTCGGGCCCGGTGGTTATGGTTGAGGAATGACTGTCACGACGCCACCTCCCAGCGACGCCTGGTTGGATGATCTTGCGCTGCATCCGCAGCAGCGCGCGTCGAGTGGGCCGATTCGCGCGGCGCGGCGCCTGGCGGACTTCGTGATCACCACGCCGGGCAAGATGCTGGCGATGATGCTGGTGCTCACGGTGGCGGTGGGCGCGATTGGGTTCGCGCAGAGCCAGTCGATGAGTAAGCGCCAGCACGCCCTCGACGTGCTGGTGCAGACAACAGAGCCGATGAGCCACTCCGCCCACGTCCTGCTCACGTCGTTGTCGCAGGCGGACACGGTGGCCACGACGGGCTTCGTGCAGACAGGGTTGATGACGCCGGATGAGGTGCAGGCGTATTTGGCGTCGATAGATCAGGCGGTGATCGCGGCGAGCGACATCTACGAGGGCGCCTCGGAGTTGACGCGGCCTGAGGACCAGGAGCGCATCCAGTCCCTGGTGCGCTCCATCCAACGCGACCTGCCGCTGTACGTGGCGTTCATGGAGCGCGCGAAGGTGAACCAGCGCCTGGGCAACCCGGTGGGCGTGTCGTATATGTCGGAGGCGTCCGGCATGATGCGTGAGCGGATGATTACCTCGGCGAACACGCTGTTTGCGCTGACGCAGCGCCAGGTGGCGGTGGAGATGGTGCGCCTCAACGCGCCGCAGTGGGTGCCGCTTTCGGGTCTGGTGGCGGCGCTGTTGCTGCTGGCGGGGGCGCAGTGGTGGCTGTGGCGCACGTTCCGCCGCCGTTGGAATAAGGGCTTCGTGGCGGCGACGGCGGCGATGGTGGTGGCGCTGGCGTGGGTCGCGGGCTCGAACTTCATTTCGTGGCGCTCGGGCGTCATCGGGTTCGAGCAGGCCGCGGCGCCGCTGCGCCAGCTTACCGACGCCCGCCTCCGCGCCCAGGAGACCCGCACCGACGAGACGATGGCGCTGCTGCGTCGCCAGTCCGTTGCGGAGTCGGCGGAGTCCTTCGAGTCCACGTACCAGGGGGTGAGCGCGGCGTTGGATACGGCGTCGGATGCGCCGGAGGTGGCGTCGGCAAGAAGGGCGCTGGAGCAGTGGTCGCAGGCGCATGGCGAACTCGTCTCGACGCTCGATGCCGGCCGGTTTGAGCGCGCCGTCGACGTGCTGATGGTCGATAGTGCGGACCACCCGAGCGCGTCCACCGCGTACACGGAGCTGGACGCGAACATGGTGGAGTTGATTGAGTCGGCGCGCGCCGAGATGCGCAACTACATTCACACCTCCCTGGACGCGACGAGGCTGGTGTCGACGGTGGTCGCGCTGCTGTCGCTGCTGGCGGTCATCAGCATGTGGTTCGGTGTGCAGCGGCGATTCAGGGAGTACGTATGATGCGCAGGGCTGGCTCGTTGTTGGTGGCGCTCGCGGTGGCGGTGGGCGCAGTGGGGTGTGCGCCGCGGTCCTCGCTGGAAGAGCTGCCGACGGGGGCGGCGTCCACGGCGCACGAGGCAATCCCGTTGCCGCCCGGCGCGCTGCTGGACGGGGCGGGCAAGCAGCCGTCGATGGAGTTTGTGCCGCACGGACTGGACTGGGAGGGCTCGCTGCGCCCGCGCTCATCCTCCCCGGATGATGACCCCGCCCTGGAACAGATCCGGGAGCGCGGCCGGCTCATCGTGGGCGTGGAGCAGTCCCAGTACCTGCTGTCCTACCGCGATATGGTGCGCGGGCAGCTTCGCGGGTTCGAGGTGGAGCTGGCCCGGGAGATCGCCCGCGACCTTTTCGACGACCCCGAGGCGGTGGACTTCCGCTTCGTGGACTCGGCCTCGCGTGCGGAGCTGCTCCGGGAGGGGCGCGTGGACATTGTGATCAGGACGATGTCCATTACCCCGGAGCGCGCCTCCAAGGTGGCGTTCTCCACCCCTTACCTGAAGTCCCAGGTCAGGGTGCTGGCCCCGATTGATCGCGGCATCACGAGCCTGGACGACCTGCCCGAGCGCACCGTGTGCGTCGTCGACCGCACGACGCTGCTCAACATCGTGCGCACCCTCGCTCCGCACTCCCCGGTGCTGCGCACCCGCTCCTGGTCCGACTGCCTCATGGCCACCCAGCAGTTCCAGGCCGACGCCATCATCGCCGACGACGCCATCCTCGCCGGCATGCTCGCCCAGGACCCGCACACCGACATCCTGCCCGACGCGTTGGCCACCCAGTACTACGCCGTCGGCATCCCGCTTGAGCACGACTCAGTAGTGCGGCAAGTCAACGCGACCATCGAGCGCATCCGCACCGACGGCACCTGGCACCGCATGTTCCAGGAGTGGCTGTCGGACTCCACCACAGACCCCTACCCCCCACCGCTGATGTACCGGGAGGAACCCAATGAGCACGAATGACCCAGGCACCGAGGCCGTCGCCTTCGACCCCTTCGCCGACGACGACGATGACGACGACCTCTTCGAGTACGACGACTCCATGTCCGCACTCCTCGAAGACCTCGAGGCGCTGCGCCAGGAGAAGCGGCAGGAGGATACCTCGCAACGCTCGCGGCGCCGCGCACTCGACCGGTTCCGCGAGCTGCGCGGCACGCAGCGCGAGACCCGCACCGTCGCCGACGGCATGGTCGAACTGCCCTGGGTCCACCCCATCAACCCCACCGACGCCCTTCGGGACCCATCCACCTTCGAAGGCGTCCCCGCCCCGGCGCTGAAGCCCGGCGACCTGGTCGCCGAACAATACGAAGTGCTCGGCACCATCGCACACGGCGGCATGGGCTGGATCTATTTAGCCACCGACCACTTCGTCTCCGGGCGAAACGTCGTGCTCAAGGGGCTGCACTCGGCCCGCAACAAAGACGAGGAGGCCGCCGCCGTCGCCGAGCGCGAGTTCCTCGCCGACATCACCCACCCCGGCATCGTGAAGATTTTCAACTTCATCGACGACCCGCGCGTGCCCGGCGGGTTCATCGTCATGGAGTACGTAGGTGGGCCGTCGATAAGCAGGTGCGACGTTGACATCGCGATCGCCTACATCCTCGAAGTGCTGCCCGCGCTCGACTACCTGCATTCGCGCGGCGTCGTGTACAACGACCTGAAGCCCGACAACATCATCGTCACCGAAGACCAGGTCAAACTCATCGACCTCGGCGCCGTCTCAGGCATCGGCTCCTACGGCTTCATCTACGGCACCAAGGGCTACCAAGCACCCGAAGTAGCTACCGACGGCCCCTCCGTCCAATCCGACATCTACACCATCGGCCGCACCCTCGCCGCCCTCATCATCGACCTCCCACACGACGCCGACATCCCCACCCCCACCACCGAACCCCTCTTCCGCCGCTACATCTCCCTCTACCGACTCATCGCCCGCTGCTGCGCCCCCAACCGTGACGACCGCTTCGACTCCGTCACCCAACTCGAAGCCCAACTTCTCGGCGTCCTGCGCGAAGTGCTCGCCATCCGCGACGGCCGCACCTTCCCCGCCCAGCACTCACTCTTCTCCCCGCAGCGCCGCACGTTCGGCACCAAGCACGTCGTCTTCCGCACCGACCAACTTATCGACGGCATCACCCGCACCGTCACCATCACCCCCCAGGAAGTCAACATCGCCCTGCCCGTCCCACTTGTCGACGCCACCGACCCCGGCGCCGCCACCCTGCAGAGCACCACCTACTCCGAGCCCTCCGAAACCCTTGCCGCCCTGCGCCAAGCCCTCGCCGAGGACCGCCACCCCGACTCCATCGAAATCCCCTTCGCCGTCGCCCGCACCCTCCTCGACCTCGGCTTCACCACCCAAGCGCGCACCTGGCTCGACTCACTTGACGAGGGCCTGCGGAAGAATTGGCGCTACCACTGGTACACCGGCATCACCAACCTACTGACCAGCAAATTCACCGACGCCCAGGTCGCCTTCTCCCGCGTCCTGCAAATCCTGCCCGGCGAATCCGCCACCAAACTGGCGCTTGCCGCCGTCGCCGAACTCCTCCTCCAATCCGCCGACCTCCACGACACCGCGTTGTTGGAACCCCGCGTAGCCCGCGGCGCCGCCGGCATGAGCCGTCACCTCGACGAACTCCCCAACACCGTCTTCGAGCACCTCCACGAAACCGGCTCCCTCGACCCCGACTGGTCCATGGTCACCACCAACCCGGCCATGCTGCGCTTCCACGCCATCCGCCTCTACGCCCTGGTCTGGAGCACCAACCCCACCACCGTCTCCTCCGCCTTCGGACTGGCCCGCCAACTCATGCACGAAAACCAACCCGAGCTTGCCGCCGCAGCCCTGGACCGCGTCCCCGTCGCTTCCCGACACAACCGCCTCGCCCAACTCACCTCCATCCTCAGCCTGGTCACCGACCCCACCGAGCCCCGCATCCGGGAGGCCGCCCTTCGCCTCCAACGCATCCCCAACACCGAACCCCGCTACCTCCAAATCAAGGTCTTCATCCTCCGCGCCGCCCTCACCTACACCCTCGACGGCCACCAACCCGACCCCTCCCCCATCCTGGACACGAGGTTCACCGCCCACGAGCTACAAAACGAACTCGCCAGGACCCTGCGCGCCCTGGCCAGAGTGGCGCCCTACCTCCAACACCGCTTCGACCTCGTGGACATGGCCAACAAGATCCGCCCCGTGACGTGGTTCTAGGGTTTGGTTGGGTTTTGGAGGGGAATTTGGTGCCTCTGTTTGAGGCGCCAGTGCCAAAGGACGCATTCGAGTTTGCCTAGCCCTTTTACTACCATTACGTTTGAACATCTGGTCCAATTCGAGTTGCGTCTTTTGGCACTGGCCCCTAGCCAGGCGCACCACATTCCGGGATTTCCCCTAGCTGGCAGGTTTTTGCGTTTCCCAGGTCGCCGGTTTCCCGGGAGGGAATCTGGTGCGCACTCCACTAGGGGCGTCGAGCATACACCCCTCTTACCCGAGAATTTCCCATTATCCATCTACCCGCATCAGGACTTATCCAGCTGGACACAGCCTCAATTGCACGCAGTGCCCGGTCAACATTTTCAGCCTCCACAATGCGATCAGCCTTGACTAGGGGCTCGTGATGGGCACACCGGTTCCTCAGCCGATAAACAATTTGTATCTCGCCTGCAAACTCTTCAATAGAATGACGATGTTTAATGGCCGAGATAAGCTTCGGGTGGATAGTTGCACTATGCCGGTTATCAAAAATGTGAACCCAGAAATCGAGTGTCAACTCTGCAATCACACGCCCCGGAGGCGGATCCACTTCTCCCGCACGCCTTTTCGCTTTTTGTCATCCCCCGCCGATCAATGCTATTAAAGTTCAGCCCAGCGGGATTCGACGGGGAGTTTATATTGTCATACCACCTCTCCCCCAAGCTTTAGCAACGCATCGATCAATCCAATCGCGCAGCAGTACTTCAAAATGTTCAATGTCTTCAAGGAACGCTTTGGCAAGTTGTGCATTCCAAAGGTATAAGTCCACAGGATTTTTCTGGCTCGAAAAGGTCTCCATTCGCGGAACCGAGAACCAACACCCTAGGTCAGCGAGCGAGGCGGAGACTTCCGGGTTCTGACAGATCGGCTGGCTCTCTCGCACAGTCATAGCGCGAAGTATATATACCAAACGATATTAGCGTTAGTGCCACTCCATTGACTTACCCCTTCGAATCCGATAACCTCGACCAGCGAAGGCCCTAGGACGATCCCTGCATTAAGTTGCAAATCGCTGGGGTCACTGCTTTCCCACGTCCACCTGGCACCACATTCCGGGATTTTGACGGGCAAGCTTTGCGTTTCTCCAGGTCGTTGGTTTCTCGGGAGGGAATTTGGTGCGCCGCTTGAGATGACAGTGCTAAAAGACGCATTCGCTTTTACCTAGCCCTTTTACTACCAGTACGTTTGAACATCTGGTCCAATTCGAGTTGCACCTCTTGGCACTGCACCCCACCCAGCCCGGCACCAAATTCCTCAATTTCCCCTACCCCAAAGAAATTCCCCCAGGTCACAATCTGGACCTGGAGGAATTTGGTGCAAACCCAATCAGCGAGCTTAGAAGCCGCCTAGGCCAACGGCTGCGGCCGCGATACCGAGCAGCGCCAGCAGGCCGACGACGATGCCGGCGATGGCGCCACCGGACAGGCCACCGGTTTCCCCACCCTTACCCGGGTTATGCTGCTGCGAAGTCGACGGCGCAGGCGCTGGGTGGGCGGTTGGGCGAGTGGTCGGCTTGGCAGGGCGCGCGGGAGCTGGGGCGTCGTAGGTCCCGCTTGGCGCGGCATTCAACGAAGTCACTGGTGCTTGGCCGGCGCGGGTCGGAATGACGGCGTTGGCCTGGGTTGCCAGTGGCTTGGTTGGGCGTGGCCCGGCGCCGCCTTCCACCTTGCCCACGGTTTGTTCTGCCTTTTTGAGCAGGTCGGAGTTCTTCTTGCGCAGCTCCTTGATCAGCTTCGCGGTGTCTTCGCCGTTGTAGTTGAGGACGGAGAACTCGATGGTGTCGTCAGCGACGATGTCGTTGTCTTGGTTGAAGACACGGAAAGTGATCGGCATGGTGGAGCCGGTGTAGCCGGCGGTGTTGGTGATCGGGACGCTGATCGGGAGTTTGGATTCGTCGCTGAGGGCGCCTTCGATGGTGTATTCCTGCTCGTATCGGCCGCCGGGGTAGGTGGCTTGGAGGCGGAACTTGTGGATGTCGATGCCCAGGTTGGCGATCTCCATGGCGACCTTGGAGTCGGTCCGGTTGGCGATGATCATGTTGCCGGCGCCTTCTTCGGTGCGGACACGCAGACCTGCCTTGCCGTTGTTGAATTCGGCGGAGTAGACCTCGAGTTCGCGGACGGTTGGTTCGTCGTCGGCGTGTTCGTGGTCGTGGTCGTCGTGGCCGGGAGTGCCGGTGGTACCGTTGGCGCGCCCGATTTGTCCGCCGATGAAAGCGAGGTTTGGCCAGTCGGGGTCGATGTCGTAGTCGCCGGTGTAGCACTGGACGGTCTGGCATGCCTTCGGCAGCTTGCCCGTCGGACGAGAGCGCTCGTTGGAGTACCGGAAGTCGGTGAACTGGTAGAGGTAGTTCATGACTGAGAGGTAGCCGGGCACATAGTCGGAGATTGGTCGGCTGGTGTCGGCGAGTGGCCCGGAGTGGGTCAGGCCGAGGTTGTGGCCAAACTCGTGCAGGATGGTGTTTCGCAGTTGGTCCTGCGAGGTCATCATGCGGTTCTTTGCGACGTAGAAAGCGCCGTCCCCGATCAGGGCGTTGCCTGAGGAGAAGTTGGTGCGGGTTTGTTGGTCGCCGATGACGCCGACGCGGAAGACGGTTTGGCGGCCGTTAAGGAGGCGGTCGCGGTCCTCGAGCATCTTGATACCGGGGACTTTGCCTTCGAAGTAGTACGGCGTGAAGTCCTCGGTCGGGCCACCTTGTGGGTGCTCGAGGCGCATTGGGTTGTAGTAGTCGCCGGCGTCGATGTGCAGGTTGATGTTCTGCTGTGCGAAGGCGTCAACGAGGTCGTTGAGGGTTTGGCGCGATGGGCGGTACACGTTGGTGTTGGCTTCGGAGCAGTCGAGGAACTTGCGGAAGTCTTCCTCGGTTGGCGCGTATTTGCGCTGCTCGGAGCACTTCTTGGTTTCCCATTCGGACTTCATCCAGTTGAGTTGGAGGAAGAGGTCGACCTTCTTGGGGTCGGCGCCCCATTTGTGGAGCGGGAAGACCTTGCCGTTTTCGTCGGTGAAGCCGTTTTCTTCCCATTCGTCGGGGAAGCCGTCGCCGTCGGTGTCGATGGTGCCTTGGGCGACGTCGAGGGTTATGGCGGTGGTGGCGCGCAGCGTGCCGTCGGCGGGTACGTCTTGTTCCCAGACGCCGGCGACGAAGTGGGCGTCGTCACCTGTGCCGCCGTTGATGGCGTCGTGGCGCTGTTCGCCTTTGCCCTTGCTGGTGGCGCCCATGAAGTCGATGTTGAGTTTGTAGGCGTTGCTGACGTCGACGTGGTAGCCGTCGCCGCGGGGGACGCCGGTGACTTGGAAGTCGCGGTCGATGATGCCGCTGGCCATTTCGACGCGCATGTTGGCGGCCTGGCCGGTGGTGTTGCGCAGTTGGACGGTGACTTGGATGGAGTCGTCGCCGACGATGAAAGTGCGGGTCATCTCGACGCCCGAGTTGGGGTCGGTGTGGCGCAGCACGACGCGGTCGGTGTTCCCGACGGGCTTCGCTTCGACGACTTCGGTGGCGTTGCCGACGTAGCTCATGGGTGAGCCGTTGACGGCGCCGTCGATGTAGAAGGCGTTCTGCAGCAGGCGCGTGGTGCCTTCGGGATGGTTGAAGTACATCCAGGACACGCGCGCTTTGTTCACGTCGACGCGGAAGTTGCCGCTGTCGGAGTCGCGGTTGACGCCGATGGCGAAGCTGCCTGGGGTAATGGCCGCATCCGCGTGTGGGGCCACGACGATGCCTGCGGCGACGCTAACGCCTGCGAGTATCGCTGCGATGCGTTGTTTGCTAGTTTTGCCGGTCACTGTCGTTGTCCTCTCAGCGCTGCTGGTTGATTGGGAATGCTAGAAATGTGCGGAAGAAGTCGCGGTGCTCGTACAGGGAGTACCCGAGCCCGCCCAGGAAGGCGAGGAGGCCGAGCACGAAGCCCGCGATCTTCGCGCCTGGCGGAATCTCACTGCTTGTCGACGACCCCTTCTCCACCTCCTGCGGCCCCTTCACCACCTGCACTCGGAGGAGCTTGGTGGCCTGGGAGCCGTCCGCGAAGCTGACCACGACTGGGACTGGCACGATTCCAGGTTTCGCGCCAGCGGGTGGCGTGATGGTGAGTGCGCCGGTGGCGGCGTCAATGCCGATCTTCCAGTCGGCGAGCGCCTTCGGCAGCTGGCCGAGGGCAAACGCCTCCTTGGCGGCCCCGGCCGGCTTCGGCACTACGTAGGTGGTCGCCTTGCCCGGGTAGGCCTTGATGGTGTCGTTGAACTCCGGGGTGGCCTCGGCGAGGGACGGTTTGCCGTCGGTGGTCAGCACGGAGATGCGTGCGTTCGCGATGGTCGTGGAGCCGTCCGGGAAGCTGATGCGGACCGGGACTTCGCGTACGCCGGGGACCGCGTTCGGGCGAGCGCCGACGGTGAGGACGCCGGTGGTGGCGTCGATACGGGTGTCGAGGCCGCCGACTGGGTTGAGCAGCGAGTAGTGCGCGCCCTGCAGCGTCGGGGGGAGCGTGACGGTTTCGCCTGCGCGGACCTGGGTTGGGTCGTACGCGTTGGAGACTGCCCCGCCCATCGCCTTGACGGCGGTGACTTGCGCCTCGACGAGCTTCTGGGAGCCGTCTTCGAAGGTGACCACGATCGGGATCATGGTGCGGTCCCCGACGTGCGCCGATGCGGGGGCGGCGACGGTGAGTGCGCCGGTGGTCGCGTCGACGGCGGCCTTCCAGCCCTCCGCGGCGAAGTCGGCGGAGATGGCGTAGGTGGCTCCCTTCGGTGCGACCTTCGGCTCATGGGTTACGGCGTTGGCACCGATGGCCACGCCGATCGGGGTCCAGGACGGCTGCTCGCGGTGGGCCTGCGAGTCGCGGGCGACGTTGAGCTGCACTACCTTCGAGCCACCGTCGGGGAAGTTGATGCGCACGCCCAGGTCGTAGCCCTGGCCGGGCTTGGCGTCCTTCGGCAGGGTGACCTTGATCTGGCCGGTCTTCTCGTCGACATCCACGCGCAGACCAGCAACGCCGCCGAGCGCAGCTGCACCTTCCGGTTCGAACTTCACACCGGTCGGGATGTCGCCCTTCGGGGTGATGGTGACGGTGCCGTCGTCGCCGACGACGGCGTCCTCAAAGTCCAGGTTGGACGTGTAGGCCTGCGGCTTCGCGTCCCGCACGCCGATCACGGCCACGACCGTCTTGTGGGAACCGTCCGAGTAGCGCGCAACGACTTCCACGTTCAGCGGTTTCGCGTCCTGCGCTGGGGCGGTGGCGGTGATGGTGCCGGTGGTGGCGTCGATAAACAGGTCCCAGCCCTGCAGCTTGGAGGCCTTCGTCAGGATGGCGAACTCGGGGTCGGAGGCTGGGTCGAAAGGTTCGGTGAGGTTGACCTTGATGGTTTCGCCTTCGAAGGCCTCGCGGCGCTCGTACTCAAACTTCTGTGTTTGCGCGAACTGCGGCGCCAGCACCTGGAAGTGCGCGATGATCTCCTTCGTGCTGCCGTCCGGGTAGGTGACGGTGACGGGCACCTCGATAGTGCTGCCCTCCTCCGCGGTCAGGTCCGCCGAAAGCGTGATCTGGCCCGTGTGCTGGTTCAGCTTCACGCCTTCGGACTTCGTGCTAAACGACGCCTCCTTCGGCAGCGGCTGGCGCTCAAAGACCATGCCGTTGTAGCCCAGGCGGGCGTACGGCGCAGGTGAGGTGGCGGTGCCGCCGGCGCGGACGTAGGTGTCCGCGTAGGAGGACTCGTAACGTACGGAGTCCTTGACGGCTGCGGTGACCTCGACGGTGATGGTGTCCTGCTCGCCCTTCTCAGTGCGAACCTTCATGGTGTAGGTGCCCGGCTTCGCGTCACGCGACGGGGCGGCGTACACGGCGCCGTTGGCGAAGACGGTGAACCAATCCGGGTTCCCGGGCTCCGCGAGCACGCGCACGCCCTGCGTGGAGCGGGCGGGCGTCACGCCGGTTTCCTCGCCTGCGCGGACCTTGATGGGGTTCCACTCGAACTGGTCAGGGGCGGCGGGACCCGCAGGATCCGATGGATCCGTGGGGTCGGCGGGCTCGGACGGCTCACTTGGCTCCGGTGCGTTCTCGTCCACCGTCAGCTCGAAGGAATCACGCTTGTGCGTGCCGTCCTCCGTGACCTTGTCCACAACGACCTCGGAGGTGCCCTCCTTCGTCGGCGTGCCGACGATCGCGTGCTGCTCACCGTCGTACTTCAGACCCTCCGGCAGGCCCTCGACCTCGACGGAGGAGGCATCCTCGACGTCGAGCGGGATGTGCACGTCGGTGCCGGGGCGCACTGGCGGGACCTCGGAAGGTGCGATGTCGGCGTCCTCCGGCTCGCCGAGCTCAGCCGAGTCGGCGACCGTGATGGCGAACGTTTCCTCGAGCGGGTCGCCTGCGCCGGTGACGCGTGCAGTCACGTTGAACGTGCCGGTCTCAGTCGGGCGACCGTTGATAAACAGGTAGGAGCCGGAGCCAAGGCGGGTCTGGGCGGAGGTGCTCAGGCCCGCGGGCAGGCCCTCAAGCTCGATGACGGCGTCAGCCGGGACGTTCCACGCCATCACGCGGCGCGGCTGGATCAGGCGGTTCTGCCAGTACTTCTGGTCCTTGATCGGCTCGATGGTTGGGCCGTCGGCGAGGGTGACGTTGGCTTCGACGTCCTTGGTGGAGTCGTCAGCAAAGGTGATGGTCACCGGCACCTTGAACGTAGTGGTTTCGATGCCTTCGCCGGCGGTGGCGTTGAGGGTGCCGTCCTTGGAAAAGGTGAGGTGCCAGCCGGTGGGCGCCGAAAAGCCCTCCGAAAGTTCCCACTTCACGGGGGTGCCGATTTTGTTCCAGGCGGCGGTCCAGAAGTTGCGCTTCAGTTCAGGCCTCGACGTGGCGGTCTCACCGGGCGCGACGACGAGGTCCGGGAACTTGACGTCCGTACGCGCCGCCTCAGTGCGTGGCGTTTTCCATGATGTGGACTCAGCAGTGGGCTCCTGCGCCGTGGCTGTACCTGCCACCACCGGCGCGCCTGTGATTACTAACGATGCCCCAAGTGCGCATGCCGCTACCGACACCCCACCTCGCCGCTTCGCCCCGTTGCGACCGCTCACGTTGCCCATCATCGTTCCTTCTTAAAACTGTCCGTAAATTGCTAAACGCTACTCAGTGTACTCACTATGCAGACATTTGCCTTTACAGCTATTGACATGCCGTTTTAAATTCTAACGAATAACGGCCATACAACAAAGGTGTTGAACAATGACAGGCAGGCGCACGGGAGGCTACGCGCGGCGCGCAAGCGCCGCCGCCTTCTGGGCGATGGCGAGCTCCTCGTTCGTGGGGACGACGAGGACTTTCACGCGAGAATCGTCCGCGGAGATGATGCGCGGGCCGTCGTTGGGCAAGGAGTTGCGCTCCGGGTCGATCTTCACCCCGAACGCCTCCATGTTGTCCAGGGCATCCGCGCGCACAAACTTGTCATTCTCGCCGACCCCGGCGGTAAACGTGATCGCGTCCACCCTGCCGAGTGCCACCATGTAACTGCCGATGAAGCTGCGCAACCGGTTGATGTAGACATTGTAGGCCAGCCAGGCGTCGCCATCCTCGTTTTCGATCATGGCACGCAGCTCGCGGAAATCGTTCACGCCGGCTAGGCCTTTGACGCCGGAGCGTTTGTTCAGCAGCTCGTCGATCTCGTCGATGCTCATGCCGCCGTGCCGCGCGAGGTGGAAGATCACGCCCGGGTCGATATCCCCGGAGCGGGTCCCCATTACCAGGCCGGCTAGCGGGGTCAGCCCCATCGACGTATCAATCGCGTGCCCGTTCGCCACCGCCGAGCACGAAGCACCGTTGCCGAGGTGCAGCACGATCTGGCGGGTATGGTCCGGGTCCGTGCCGATCAGCCCCGGCACCTGGCTGGAAACAAACTCATGGGATGTGCCGTGGAAGCCGTAGCGGCGGATCTGGTTCCGGCTCGCCACCTCGGCGTTGATGGCATACAACGCGGCCGCCGGTGGCAGTGAGTGGAAGAAACCGGTATCGAACACCGCGACGTGTGGGATGTCCGGCAGCAGCTCGCGGGCGACCTCGATGCCGTCAATGTTGGCCGGGTTGTGCAGCGGTGCCAGCGGCACCAGCTCCCGAATCATGTCCACCACCGGGTCCACGATGATTTCAGGCTGGCTGAACACCATGCCGCCGTGCACCACGCGGTGCCCCACCGCCACCACGTCAAGCTCCCGCGGGCTCACGCCGCGCAGCGCCAGGCGCTCGAACGCCTCCTCCAAACCTTCCTTGTGCGTGGGGATGGATTTTTGCAGTACCCAGCGGTCCTCGCCGTGTGTGATGGTGATGCGGCCTTGGGGCTCCCCGATCTGCTCCACCAGCCCGGCAACAAACGGCGGATCGGAGGCGTCCGAATTCGGGTCGACGATCTGAAACTTCACAGAGGAGGAACCGGAGTTAATCACCAGTACGTAGCTCATTTACTTCACCCCTGCCTGAATCGCGGTCACGGCCACCGTGTTCACAATGTCGTCCACGGTTGCGCCGCGCGAGAGGTCATTGACCGGCTTGTTCAGCCCCTGCAGAATCGGGCCGACGGCCAGCGCGCTGCCAGTACGCTGCGCGATCTTATACCCGGCATTGCCCGCCTCAAGGTCGGGGAAGATGAACACGTTCGCCTGCCCCGCCACCGGGGAGTCCGGCGCCTTCTGCTTCGCGACGCCCCCATCGCACGCAGCGTCGAACTGGAGGGGGCCGTCAATAATTAAGTCGGAATCAATAGCGCGGGCGGCGGCAACCGCCTCGACAGCGCGCTCCACGTCAGGGCCCGCGCCGGAGCTGCCCGTGGCGTAGGAGAGCACCGCGACTTTCGGGTCAATACCGAATTGAGCGGCGGTCAACGCGGAGCTCACGGCGATTTCGCCGAGCTGCTGCGCGGACGGGTTGGGGTTGACGGCGCAGTCGCCAAACGCCCAGAGGCGGCCCTGCATCACCATCAGGAAAATCGACGACACCACGGACGCCTCCGGCCGCGTCTTAATGATCTGGAACGCCGGCTTAATCGTCTCCGCCGTAGTGTGCACCGCGCCCGAGACCATGCCGTCCGCGCGCCCAGTGTGCACCAGCATCGTGGCGAAGTAAGACACGTCCTGCATTACCTCGCGCGCCTGCTCCAGGGTCACGCCCTTGGATTTACGCAACTCGGCGAAGGTCTGCGCAAACTCCTCGACCAGGTCGGAGGTGCGGTGATCCAGCAGCGTCGCCGCCGACACGTCCAGCCCCAGCTCCTGCGCCTTCGCGGCGATCGCGTCGGGTGCGCCCAGCAACGTCAGCTTCGCGACGCCCCCCTCCAACAACCTGTGCGCCGCCTCAAGCACGCGGGGCTCCTCGCCTTCCGGCAGTACGATGTGCGCGCCGACCTCGCGAGCCTGACCCAGCAAATGCGACCCGAAGACCAGCGGGGACATCACCGGCGCGACCTCCGGGATAGTCAGGTCGGCCGCTTCCTGCACGTCCGTCACCGCCGCGAGCAGCATTGCACCGGAGCGCTCGACAGTCCGTTGCGCGAGGGTAGCGCGCTGCGGGGCGTCGACAAGCACGATGACCGCCGCACCGAGTGCCGCAGCGAGCTCCGCATCAAAGGAGCACCCCCCTTGCCCCACGAACAAGGTGGACTGTTCCTGGCCGGCGCAAGCAGCGTAGGCTTCGGCGAGCGTCTCCCCCGCGACGCAGACGGTGCGCAGGCCGTGCTGCGCCGCGAGCGCGTCAGTATCAGCACTGCCGAGGTTCGTGTTAGTGCAGGTAAGCAGTAGATGATGAGCCATAACCCAACCTTTAGAATCGTGGCGGACATAAATGCATATCATTCTACAGCCCCACCACAACACGCGCGCGTTATTTTGGGACACAGTTCACATTTCTCTGAAATTGGTCGTTGGATCTCACTTGTGGTGATGGGTGGACGGGCTGTTTCTTGTGCGGTGTGACGGTGCTGGCCAGCTCCCACTGCAGTAACCTGCAAAAAGTTCCCGCGCTCGGGAACCATTTTGGCTATCAGTCCGGTTCCGGTCGACCGACGCTCGCGTCTTCGCAGGTGGCGACTCCTGTCCACGAAGAACGTTCCCGATTTTCAACATGACCGGGAAATAATTTCAAACTCCCGCACCCAGAACGCTGCAGGAAGACTCGAAAATCGGTCTATCCTGCACCGGCTCGCCCCCACCTTGCAACAACGCAAAACGGCCAGTAAGCGTTGGACCCGTGGCCCTAATAGTCAACCACCAGGAAAACTACTTCGCCCTATTTCGGCCTTCGTGGCTTCATCCGACTTGCGACGGCTTAAGGGCAGAAAGAGAACCAGCCGCCTTTCCTTATCGGAAATGACGGCTAGTCGTGATGTTTGCAATTATGCCATTACGTCCGCGAACCTTCATCCCAGCAGTAGGTAGCAGACGGGGTACTTACACAGCTTGCTAGCGATGGTAGACATAGTCAACGGCCCGGAAACGAAAGCCCTTCATTAGTGAAGAAGGGTTGGGCTCAAGCTTCTCAATCCTGCGAAATTCCAAGCAGCTCAGACTCACGCCAACAGGTTGGCAGCACCCAGCAACGTCGTCAATGTACTGATGCACAAAAACCGACCCTACCCAGCACCGATATTCGTATCAGGCACCGGCTCGCCTTCGGTGTCCATCAACAACGCAAAAGCTGCCGCCCGCCACAACGGCGGACAGCAGCTTTTCTCACAAAGCGGTCAGTAAGTGTTTAGCCCGCGATCTCCCACAAGGGGCGACTGTGGGCTAAACGTTGTTCTTACTTCTGCTTCTTCTCCGGCTTAGCTGGAGTGGTAGGGGTCGCGTTGTCTTTCTTCGACGACAGTTTCGTCGTCTTACCAGACGAACCCTTCAGCTCCAGATCCTTGACCGAAGAGGAAGGACCACCAGGCTTGCAGTTGTCGTAGATGACCGTGCCAGCCAAGATGCCAGCGGCGATCAGCACGATACCTGCAGCGACCATACCCAGGTCAGCACCAACCGTGCGCAGCTGCGCGTTGATCTGCTCAGCCTGACGAGCCATCTCCGGGTTGAAGATGCCAGCCTGCTGCTGGATACGAGTGTTCACATCCTGCAGCTGAGCATCAACCTGAGCAGCCACATCGCTGAGCACCGGAATCTGAATCTGGGAAGCCAGACCCAGCGGCAGCAGCGCAATCAGCGGCAGACCGAAGCCAACAGCGGATGCGGCACAGCGACCAGCGTCGAAGCCGTTTTCCTTCGGATCGAACGGGTTGAGCCCCTTTTCAATTTCCTTGCCGTTTGGAACACCGTCACCATCGAAGTCACCGCTCGGATCCAGGATAGACTTGCCATCCTGACCAACCAGGCGGAACTGCGCCTCGCCTGGCTTGGTGTTCTTGCCGTCAGTGACACCGAACTTCGCCAATGGGTTCGCTACATCACCGAAGTCCTTCTTAAACTGCTCGAAGGTCAGCGTACGACGTGCGTCACCCGGCTGTCCGTACTTGCCAGTGAACTGCTTCGTCAGCTGGTCCATGGACGGTGCCTGGCCGGTAACTACCGGACCATTCGTGCCGAACTGCCAGTCAGTAGCACCCTTAGCCTTCGCATCCTGAGCCTTGATGCCCTTTGGCGTGTAAGGCTTGCCATCCTTGGTAAAGGACGGGGAAGCCTGACCCTTCGCACCAGGCTTGACCTTGGTCTCGTCTGGGTACTTAAACTCCAGGGAGTCCAGGCTGTCACCAGGAGCCGGTGCGGGATTCTCGCCTGGGGTCTGCGGGTTGTCGCCGTCGCCATCCTCCGGCTTCGGCTGAACCTCAGCCGTCGACTCGTTACCAGCCTCGTCGGTCACCGTAACCGTGCCACCAGGCTTCAGCTCCGTACCAGACGGAACATCAACCTTCCAGTTACCGTCCTTATCGGTAGGTACCGTCTTCTTCGTACCATCCGGGAACTCAACCGTGACATTCGAATTCGGACGATCATCCGAACCCTTGATGGTCTTATCACCCTCCGTCACCTTATCAATGGTCGGAGCGGTCTCATCCGGAGTGCTCGTCCCATCAGCAGGGTTGGAGCCCTTCTCGATCTCGTCACGGTTCTTCTTACCGTCACCATCGAAGTCACCATCCGGATCCAGCAAGGACTTACCATCCTTACCAACCAGATCGAAACCAGCTTTACCAAAGTTCTCAGAACCATCGTCGTAGACGAAATCAACCGTTACATCCGGCTTCGCCATCGGAGTGAAGTCCTTGACGAACTTATCCCAACGCTGCTCCTTCGGAGTCTCCTTCAGCTCAGGCATCTTCTCAGCAATCTTCTCACCAACCTTCTCGTAGGTCGGGGAAGTCGCCGTGACAACACCATCGGTCTGCGAAGTCTCAAACTTCCAATCCTCAGAACCCTCAGACGGCGTGGACTTCGCCGACTTCACAGGAACATCGGTCTTGCCCTCAAACGGCTTCTTCGACGGCTCAGTCTTACCAGCCTCAACGTTCTTACGATCACCGTAATTCGGCACGAACTTCGCAGCATCAGACCTCGGGTCAACGATCTTCACATCGATCTCACCAACAGTCTTGCCACCCTTATCAGTCACAATGACCTTGGCATCCTGCGGATCAGTACCCTCCGGCACCGTCACCTTGACGTTACCGTCCTCGTCGATCTCGACCTTCGAACCCGGAATCTCGTTGCCGTCCTTGTCAACAAGCTTGCCGGACTCATCACCCTTCGGGTTCTCAACCTTGCCAACCTCATGCGGCGTCTTATCAGCCGGAACCGTCGTGTTATCACCAGGAACGACCGAAGTCTCAGGCGTCTTGTCGGAGCCGTTGTCGTCAACACCCTTCTTGTGGCCGTTGACCTCAACCTCAACATCCTGCTTGCCACCGTCAAGATCCGGATCCTCAACAGTCACGTTGATCGGACCATCGACGTCCTTACCCGGGGTGACCTCAATTTCACCGGTCTCCGGATTGATCACGGCAGGAACATCCTTACCGTCCTCATCCTTAGCCGAAACCTTGGTGTCATCATCCGGGTTGTTGACGATGACGCCAGTGCCCTGCTTCTCATCAGTCGGATCAACCGGCTTCTTACCAGACTCGTCGACTGTGGTCTTGTCGGAGTCGTTGTCGTCAACACCCTTCTTGTGGCCGTTGACCTCAACCTCAACATCCTGCTTGCCACCGTCAAGATCCGGATCCTCAACAGTCACGTTGATCGGACCATCGACGTCCTTACCCGGGGTGACCTCAATTTCACCGGTCTCCGGATTGATCACGGCAGGAACATCCTTACCGTCCTCATCCTTAGCCGAAACCTTGGTGTCATCATCCGGGTTGTTGACGATGACGCCAGTGCCCTGCTTCTCATCAGTCGGATCAACCGGCTTCTTACCAGACTCGTCGACCGTGGTCTTAACGCTCACAGCCAGCGGGACGATGTCGGTGTGCTCGGTCTCGTTGCCATCACGATCAACCAGAACGTACTTCACTGTCACATTCGGCTTCTCCTCAGAAGCCTCAACAGCCTTCTCCGGCGTACCAGTGATCTTGCCGTTTTCAAACTTCAAGCCCTCCGGAAGACCCTCAACCGTAACCGAGCCCTGCTTCAGCTCGAAGCCCTGCGGCAACGGACCGAAGCCCTCCGGCTTCACATCCTGGGTGTACTCCTCACCAACAGTGCCAGCCTCCAGCGGCGTATCCGTGATCACAATCTTTGTGACGACACGCTCCTGCTGCTTCTCAGGCACAGTGGACTTCTCAGTCTTCTGGATACGCTTCGCTGGGTTTTCCTCGTCCGGATTCTCGTAGACCGGGTTTCCATCCTTATCGGTGACACCAACGTACTTGTCCGCCATGACCTCAACCTCACGGGTGACGGTCACCTCAGTGGTACCAGCCTTGGTTGGAGTACCCGTGATCTTGCCGGTTGCCTCATCAATCGTCAGACCCTCAGGCAGCCCCTCGGCAGAATACTTCGGAGCTGTGCCCTCAACCTGGTTATCCGGTGCCTTGGCAAACATCGAAGCGACGTCTTCAGCCTTGTACTCGTCATACCGCGAACCCAGTGGCAGTGGTGCAGGAACAACAGCGGTAAACGAGTCCGCGATCTCCCAACGATCAGAAGGCTCACCCGACGCAGGATCCACACTGACCACAGCGGCCGTGTAGACAGTGGTTTCCTTCAGGTCTTCAGGAGCCTGGAAATCACAAGACTTCAAGGCGCCCTTGTCGTCGCTCTTGAACTTACACATCTTGTCCTTGAGCTCAACCTGCTTGCCCGAAGGATCAGTTGCGTACCAACGGATCGCATAATCCGCATTCGGCATCAACCCAGCCGTCTTGGTGGTCACCTTCGAACCCGCACGACCCTTGTTGTTCGCAGAGTCATACTCAGGAATATCGAAGATTGGCTGCGCAGACATCAACGGGAACTGCAGACCGTTCATATTGAACCCTGCAGCAATCGCCCCTTGGTCCTGATAGTTCTGGAACATGTTCATCGGGAACGCCGAATTCTTCACATCCCGACCCTCAATACGCGGGTAGATGTACATGTAATCCGTGTTAATGTGACGACGCTTCGCCGAGTTAATTGCGCCACCAGAGAACGCACCATACCGAGAAGCACCAGTCTCGGTCTCAAATGTCTTAGCAACCTTGCCGAAATCGCCTTCTTCAAGCTTGTTGCGCAACTGTGCAGTCTGGTTTTCCTGCGTGCGCGAGACACCATACGTACCCTTAAACGGCAGGTAAATCTTGCCATTATCCTTCGACGGCACAACTACCGTCTCAGCGATATGCGAACCCTCACCGTGCTCCTTCTGATACTCGGTGATGATACGTTCCTGGTTGGCACGCTCCTGTTCAACGGTGTAGCCAGGGTTCGCTTCCTTCCACGCATCCAACTCACGCGCAACCTCATCATTGAGGTAGGAAGCAATAATCTCTACACCACCGGCTGCACGGTCGCCCTGACCAGGCTGGTACTTGTAGTACCCCGGCAAAGAACCGGCATCTTCACCGTTTTCCCACCACACCTGCGACTGGTTCGGAGCAGCAAGGCTCTTAATGGTGCCATAGTTGCCATAGTCCGGGAACTGACCATCAACCGTCGGCTTACCGGTCTCACCGTCTAGCGCGCGGGTCCACTCGGACTCAGGCTTTGCCAGCCAGCCAACGTGGTTCGGCTTCTCCTCCAGCACGAAACGCCCGTTGGTAATACGCGAGCCAGACGGGCCGGCGGTGAAGTTCCACGACTCCTGCACACGGTTGGTACGCGTGGTGTAGCGACCAGACTCCATGTCACCAGCCATGACCACCGAGTACTTATTCTCGTCAGGGTTTTCACCCCACACGCGGACCCTGAGGTTACTATCGCCAGCGAGGTGAAATGCCGGTGCATCATACTCATTGGTGACATTTTCTGAAAGATCAAAAGAGAAACGACCCTCCGAGTCCGTCAGCGTGTAGAACACCGGGGACACTTCACCCTTGCCCGTGACGTACTGCAGATAGATGACGTTGCCCTTCAACGGCTCATTACTGTCCGCCAGGTCGTCCGCACGGCCGTCCTTGTTGATGTAGGCGTAGCCGTGGTAGCCGTAGTAATCACGCCAGCCACCCTTGGTGTAGATGGCGTCCGGGACAAGTTTGTTCTTGCCCTGCGCCGCTGCAGGAGCCTCTGCACCAGCCGCGACAACTGGCACATCCTGCGCAAACGCAACCGGCTGCGCCAGCGGCGCAACCAATGCAAATGACAACGCAGCCGCAGCAAGCGACGTGCCACGACGTGCCTTATATTGGCCTCGCATAAACATTCCTTCCATATTGTCCAATTAATGTGACTTCAACTTCACTGACCAAAAGCCCTAAAACCGCACTACCGCAGGTCGTCGAGGTGAAGGTCGGACTGGGTCTAGTCACTCATTGTAAATTGTATCAACCCATAAAGACTGCAGAGTCCCCACAGTACGTTTCTAACTCTCCAGTCGACACAATGACAATTGCCAGAAATGCGCAGCTTGGAAACTGTAGTTTTTCTATTACTACAATTCAGTACCCATATGGAATACTATTCGACGCCATCTCATTAGGACCAGTTCATTTAAACTAAAAGGCGAATGTTAACATTTGTCGAAATAATTAGCTTCAATAATTGAAAGAAAAAGTTGTCGTCTATTACAGCAATAGTAATAGGCAACAACTTTAATTTTCTTACCGATGTTTTAGGCCAAATTTAATTAATGTAGCCCCCTGCATGGGGGAGGGGCTACACCGTGGTCCTTTTACTTCTTTGGCGTCTCGGTCGCAGGCGTCTTCGGGACAGCATTTGCGGTCGGCTTTGCAGGAGCCTTCGCGTTACTTCTCCGAGGAAAGCTTCGTCGTCTTACCGGACGAACCCTGCAGCTCGAGGTCCTTCACCGAAGAGGAAGGACCGCCGGGCTTGCAGTTATCGTAGATGACCGTACCGGCCAGGATGCCTGCGGCGATCAGCGCAATTCCCGCAACAACCATGCCGAGGTCAGCGCCAACCGTGCGCAGCTGCGCGTTGATACGCTCTGCCTGGCGGGCCATCTCCGGGTTGAAGATGCCAGCCTGCTGCTGGATGCGCGTGTTCGCAGCCTGCAGCTGTGCTTCGACGTGGCCAGCGAGGTCACTCAGGACTGGGATCTGGATCTGGGAGGCCAGACCCAGCGGCAGCAGCGCAATCAGCGGCAGACCGAAGCCCACAGCAGACGCTGCACAGGCACCAGCGTTGACCTTGCCAGCAACCGTGACGGTCTTTGCCTTATTGTCAGCGCCGTCCCTGACGTTGATCTTGTCGCCCTGCTTGAGCTCAACGCTCTTTGGCAGGTCAACGGACCAGTTCCCGTTCGCGTCGGTCGTCGCCTTAAGCTCCTTGCCATTCGGCAGCGTGACGATGATCGTCTCGTTCGGGCGGTCACCCTTACCGGAGATCTTCGTGTCACCCGCCGTAATCGGGTTCACCGTCGGCGCAGTGGTGTCTGGCTTCTCACCATCGTTTGCCGGGTCCGAGCCAGCCTTGATCTCAGCTTCATTCGTGACGCCGTCACCATCGAAGTCGCCATTCGGATCCAGCAACGACTTGCCATCCTTGCCGATCAGGTCGAAGTTGGCGGTCGCGCTGTTCGTCGAGTCGTCCTCATAGGTGAAGCCAACCTCGACAGACGGACGAGCGAACGGCGTGAACGTCTCGAAGAACTTGTCCCAGCGCTTATCAACTTCGGTGCTCTTCAGCTCCGGCAGCTTCGCCGCGAACTCATCAGAGACATCCTTCATCGACGGCGCCTTCGTCTTGAGCACGCCGTTCTCCTGCGGGGTGAACGCCCACTTGTCAGCACCCTGCGACTTCTTCGCCTCAGCACTCTTCACCGGTGCCTTGGCACCGAACGGGTCGTTGGTGTTCTTCTCACCATCAACCGGCACCTCGGTGAGCGCGTCGTACTTCGGCACGAAGCGCTCGGCGTCAGCGCCGACGGTGATGGTTGTCTGCACCTCGTCGGTGGAACCGTCCGGGTAGGTCACAATAACAGTGACGTCGTAGACACCCGGCTTCGAGGTATCCGGGGTCTTCTTGTACTTAAACGTCGTACCCTTCGGCAGGCTGTCGGCGTCCTTAATATTGCCCTTCGCATCCGGGGTGCCACCGGCCTCGACCTTCTGATCCTGCCCCTGTGGGTCATTCTTGTCGGCGTCGGTTGCGTTCTTCTGCACCTTGACGTTGGCGTTGACCTTGTCGGTGGTGCCATCCGGGTAAGTGACGACGATGGTCACCGGCTTGTCGCCCTCAGTGGAGGTGTCCGGAGCCTGCTCGTACTCGAAGGTCGTGCCCTCCGGCAGCTCGTCGATGTTGGTGACGTGGTCCTTGGCCTCAGGTACCTCGTTCGGAGCGACGGTCTTGTCCTTGACCTGTGGTTCGTAGGTATCGGCGTCCGACTTCTTCGGCTGCTCCGGCTGTGGCTTCGGATCCTCCGTCTTCGGCTCCTCCACCTTCACGGTGGCCTGCACCTCGTCGGTGGAACCATCCGGGTAGGTCACAATAACGGTAACCGGCTTATCGCCAGCGGTAGAGGTGTCCGGATCTTCCTTGTACTTGAACGTCGTGCCCTTCGGCAGGCTGTCCGCGTCCTTGACGTTATCTTTCGGTTCCGGCTTCTTGCCGGTTTCAATCGTCTGGTCCTGGCCCTGCGGATCATGTTGGTCAGCCTGCGTGACCTTGTCTTGGACAACGACCTTGGCCTGCACCTCATCGGTAGACCCATCCGGGTAAGTCACGATGACGGTCACCGGCTTATCGCCAGCAGTCGAAGTATCCGGGGTCTCCTTGTACTCAAACTTCGTACCCTCCGGCAGCTTGTCCGCATCCTTGACGCTGTCCTTCGCCACTGGGGTCTTGCCCGTCTCGACCGTCTGATTCTGACCCTGCGGGTCGTGCTGGTCAGCCTGCGTGATCTTGTCTTGGACAACGACCTTGGCCTGCACCTCATCGGTAGACCCATCCGGGTAAGTCACGATGACGGTCACCGGCTTATCGCCAGCAGTCGAAGTATCCGGAGCCTCCTTGTACTCAAACTTCGTACCCTCCGGCAGCTTGTCCGCATCCTTGACGTTGTCTTTCGGTTCTGGCTTCTTGCCGGTTTCGACCGTCTGGTCCTTGCCTTGCGGGTCGTGCTGCTCAGCCTGATCCTTAGCGACCTTCACCGTCACCGGCACCTCATCAGTGGTGCCATCCGGGTAGGTCACAACAACCACAGCCGACTTGTCACCGGAAGTGTCAGTCTTCGGCGCATCCTTCCAGGCGTACTTGGTGCCCTCCGGAAGATCGTCCTTGTTCGCGATCGAATCCTCAGCCTTCGGCTCAGAGTTCTTCGCAACCTCCTGGTCCTTACCCTGCGGGTCGTGCTGCTCAGCCTGATCCTTAGCGACCTTCACCGTCACCGGCACCTCATCAGTGGTGCCATCCGGGTAGGTCACAACAACCACAGCCTTCTTATCACCAGAAGTGTCGGTCTTCGGAGCTTCCTTCCAGGCGTACTTGGTGCCCTCCGGAAGCTCGTCCTTGTTCGCGATCGAATCCTCAGCCTTCGGCTCAGAGTTCTTCGCAACCTCCTGGTCCTTACCCTGCGGGTCGTGCTGCTCAGCCTGATCCTTAGCGACCTTCACCGTCACCGGTACCTCATCGGTGGTGCCATCCGGGTAGGTCACAACAACGACAGCTGGCTTGTCACCAGAGGTGTCGGTCTTCGGAGCATCCTTCCAGGTGTACTTGGTGCCCTCCGGAAGCTCGTCCTTGTTCGCGATCGAATCCTCAGCCTTCGGCTCGGAGTTCTTCGCAACCTCCTGGTCCTTACCCTTCGGGTCGTACTTGCCGGCCTGGTCGGTGACCTTCAACGGCACAACGTCGGTGTGCTCGGTCTCGTTGCCGTCCTGATCCACCAACGTGTAGGTGACGGTGACATTCGGCTTTTCCTCAGAAGCGTCAACCGTCTTCTTCGGCTTGCCGGTGATTGTGCCGCCCTTGAACTCCAGCCCTTCCGGAAGGCCCTCAACCTTGATAGAGCCCTTCTTCAGCTCGAAGCCCTGTGGCAGCTTGTCAAAGCCTTCCGGCTTCACTTCCTGCTTGTAGTCCTCGCCGACGACGCCGTCGGCAAGCTTGGTGTCCGTCACCGTGATCTTGGTGACCACCTGCTCCTTACGCTTCTGAGGAACGAGTTTCTTTTCGGTCTTCTCGACGCGCTTTTCCGGATCTGCCTCGTCCGGGTTTTCGTAGACCGGTTTGCCATCGTCGCCAAGCACCGGCACATCCTGCTCGACCATGACCTCAACCTCGCGAGTCACGATGACCTCAGTGGTACCCGGGGTGGTCGGCTTGCCGGTGATCTTGCCACTCTTCGGGTCGATCTCAAGGCCAGCTGGCAGATCCTTCGCGGAGAACACTGGTTCAGTGCCCTCTTTCATGTTGCCCGGCAGATCCTTGAACAGCGGTGTGACGTCGTTATCCGGGAAATCGGTTCCCACCGAACCCAACGGCAGCGGCTCAGGCACAACAGCCGTGAAGGAGTCGGCGATCTCCCATCGATCAGACGGCTCGCCGGAAGCCGGGTCAACAGAGACCAGCGCAGCGGTGTAGACCGTGGTCTCCTTCAGGTCTTCAGGAGCCTGGAAGTCACAAGACTTGAGCGCGCCCTTGTCGTCACTCTTGATCTTGCATAGTGCATCCTTGATCTCGGTCTGGGTGCCGTCCGGGGCGGTGGCGTACCAACGGATTGCGTACTCCGTGTTCGGCAGCAGGCCGGACGTCTTCGTGGTCACCTTGGAGCCGGGACGACCCTTGTTGTCGTAGGAGTTGTACTCCGGAATATCGAAGATCGGCTGTGCAGTCATCAACGGGAACTGCAGACCGTTCATGTTCGCGCCAGCAATAACGGTGCCCTGGTCGCCGTAGTTCATGAACATGTTGGCGACGAACGCAGAGTTCTTCACGTCGCGACCCTCGATGTTCGGGTAGATGTACATGTAGTCAGTGTTGATGTGGCGCACGTCGTACAGCGAAGCACCGGTAAACACGTTGACCCACTGGTTCTGATAGTCGTCGGCGACCTTGCCCCAGTCTTCGTCGCTGACCACATTGTTCACACCGAAGTTGGCCTTGTCGCGCGAGTAGCCCAGCGTGCCCTTGAACGGCAAGTAAATCGTGCCGTCGTCCTTAGACGGGGCAACCACGGTCTCCGCAATGTGGGAGCCTTCGCCGTGCTCATCCTGGTACGCCTTGATGATGCGTTCCTGGTTCGCACGCTCCTGCTCAACGGTGTAGTTCGGGTTCTCGTTCTTCCAGGCGTCAATCTGACGCGCGACTTCGTCGTTGAGGTACGACGCGACAATCTCGATTCCGCCAGCGGCGCGATCGCCGCGGCTCGGCTGGTACTTGTAGTAACCCGGCAAGGTACCGGCAGACTCACCAGTCTCCCACCACACCATGGACTCGTTCGGGTGGGCAATGCTCTTGATCGCGCCAAAGTCTCCGTAGTACGGGAACTGACCATCAACCGTCGGCTCACCAGTCTCGCCATCGAGGGCTCGGGTCCAATCCTTCTCCGGCTTAGCCAACCAACCAACGTGGTTCGGCTTCTCTTCCAGCACAAAACGGCCGTTGGTAATACGGGAACCAGCAGGGCCTGCAGTAAAGTTCCAAGATTCCTGCACACGGTCCGTAATCGAGGTGTAACGACCCGAGTTGAAGTCACCCGCGGCAACCACCGAGTACTTGCTTGGATCCGGGTTCTCGCCCCACACGCGGACGCGAACGCCACCGGCGGCCAGCCAGAACGGCGGCGCGTCGACCTCGTTGGTCACGTTTTCAGACAGGTCGAAGGAGAAGCGACCCTCGGAATCGGTCGTGGTATAGAACGTCGGCGAGACCTCACCGTTCTTGGTCACGTACTGCAGGTAGATGACATTGCCCTTGAGCGGCTCATTGTTCGAAGACAAGTCATCGTGGCGGCCATCCTTATTGATGTACGCCCAGCCGTGATAGCCATAGAAATCACGCCAGCCGCCCTTAGTAAAGATGGCGTTTGGCACCTGCTTGTTCTTACCCTCGCCTTGCTGCGCGCCCTTGTCAGCACTTGAGGCAGGAGCAGCAGAAGCCGGCGGGTTGTCTTGTGCAAACGCAACCGGCTGGGCCAGCGGGGCCACCAGTGCAAAGGACAACGCCGCGGCGGCAATCGAAGTGCCGCGACGTGCCGTGATGCTCTTTCGCATATGTTTCTTCCTTCTTCCCGAAGATCTGAATGTCCAGAAAGTTGTGTCCGTGCCCGTCAATAAGGTGCACAGACCTTTCCCGAAACTAAACAATATCGACAGGAGTGCACCGTTCCGGGAATCCTTTTTCGCAAGAAACTTGCGCAATTCCGCCCGTATTCAGCGCCTATTCGACCGTAATCCACGGCAGCCTGCATCGACTCAAACTGAAACCCCATCCCCGGCCGGTTACTTTTCTTTTGGTTAAAGCGTTTTAAGAATGAATTGATAACGGCCCTATTTCTTTTGACTTTCAACAGCAGCCAAGCGGATTACCGCCAAACATTCTTTGAGCCCCAACGGGAATAAAACCTAAACACATCGAACGAAACACAAACGTAGCGCTCACGACATTTGCATCAGACCTTTAGTTCAGCGTCTTATCCGGTAATTGCCGAAACGAGTTCCTCCCCGAGTTTTCCAGACAAAGATCAGCCAAAGTGATGGCGAGAAATCTCCAAGAAGCGCGAAAGGCCCCCTAATAGGGGCGTTCTAATAGTTGATATAAGGCGGTCTACTGCGAGTTTTCCACGCAGAAGCTGAGGTAGACCGACGGAAACTCCGGTGCTTTCGTCTCAAGCGTTTTGAGTCGCGCCCTCACAATCTTCTGGCGTAGCTGGCGTCGGCTCACGTTGTGGTGCTTGCGCGACAGCTCTTTGATCGCGCTAACAAGGCCTCGTGTCAAGAGTGCGTACAGCTTTGCCCTAGCCTCCTTCAGCCAAATGGCGTTGAGGTTGAGTACATCGTTGAGAACGTCTTGCGCGGCCTTCATTTCCTCTTCGCCGGGAAAATATGCCGGGTTTGGGCGCACCGTTCCGTCCCTTTCCACGACAACCAGGCTGCCGAGCTCAGAAGCCGATGGATCGCGTTGTTCGGCGGTGTTTGGGTTTTTCAACTGGGCACAAATATCAGTGTTGGCTTTGCTTGTATCACAGTGGCGACTCACCACACCCGCAAAGTCAGTCTGCCCTGCGCACACCGCGAGCAAGTTGGTGAGTTCCAGAGAAGATTCGTGCAATTCGTTGCATCCCGCAGCAGCCCTGCACTCATCACTAGCAGTCACACTGCTCTGAGGATGAAAGTGCTCAATCTTATTCGTTGGAGCGCGGCGCGTGTCTGCTTGAGATTTCTTTGAAGTGCGTCGCTTGTCGTTGATCCTTCGTTCACAATAAGCACACCGATGGCCCTGGCGATTCAGCAGAAATGCGCGGAGCTTATCCTTGCCTGAGTAATCATGGAACTCCAAGCCCTGGCGAAGCGCACGTTGAAGCTCTGCCCGCAGCTGCTGTTCTTCTTGGTTGTCCTGACGGCGCTGAATAAACACTGTCGGTTCCCCCCCCTAACCGTCACCTTCAAGAAACAGATACGCATCTGCTTCCAAGAGTTCTGGTACAAGGTCGACGCCGCCGAGGGATTCCTCAATCCGTCGGCGCAATCCAAGGGCTTCTTCGCTATTGCCTTGCCCGGCGTGAACCATCTCCATATAGGTGGTGAGCATCCTGCGGTTCGCTGTATCCGGTGTAGGATCCACACCCTGGACTCGTTCAATTACCGTCTCAATATCAAGGCCCTGTGCATACTCTGGTGTGTGCGCCTCATTGTCTACGAGAGCCCGGACTGATGCCGTCTCCGCGTTGGCAATGACCAACGGGCTGTGCGTCGTCACGATGAACTGTACGGCGGGAAAGGTTTCCAACAGCGTCGGCAAAATCTTCCTTTGCCACGATGGGTGTAAGTGCATGTCCACTTCATCAATGAGCACGATGCCGGGAGTCTGGCGCCGCAGGTCCTCACCAGAAAGGTGTGGGTTGAGTCGGCCCATACGAGTAGCGATATCAAGCGCTAGACCAGCACAAATCTTCGTGCCAGTTGCCATCAAAGAAAGTGGCAGGGTCCCATGTTGCTTGTGCGTAAGCACCACGGACTTCGCCTTCCGGTCCCACCGAGCATTCCCCCACCCTGTTGGCTCAAGGATGCTATTGCACGAGTCAAAGATGGACTGCAGCTGCTGTGCATCGGCGTTCGTCTTAAGAGACTCGTCAGCGCTGAGCGCGTCGAGGCGCTGCGCGTCCAGATATTCAATGTATGACGAAAGCTGGTTCAAATCCGAACGAGGATCCAGCACATTGTCGTAGGCCGATAGGCGCGAAGTGGGCACAGACGCCTTGCGCGGAATCTCTTTCACTAAGCGCTCGACACCATACGCTGCAAGGAGCGGAGCCGTCTTCATACTCGCGTCCGCGATAAGCTCCTCTTTCAAGGACTCACAGTACTTCCGGAATTCAGAATTCGCCCCAACTGTTTTCCGCTTCGGCCCGTTGAGCGAGCGCGTCATCTCAAAACGTTCATTGCCGCATACCAAGTCAGCATTGACGGACACCGGGTAGTACGGTTCCACCTGAGACACGCGGTTGTTGTTTCCCAACTGTGGCGCTAAGTGCGCGTCGTCCTGCTTGATTCCAACTGCTTGGTAGCCAAAAACCCCAACTGGCACCGAAAGGATGATTTTCAATGCATCCAGCACTGCAGTCTTTCCGGCACCGTTCACACCGGTAAGAACAGTCAAGCGCTCGTGAAAGTGGAGCGAGAACCGTTCGTAGTTACGAAAGTTCTCAAGCTCTAGGGTTTCAAACCTCCACTCAGACATGCGCTTGACTATACCGGAACCGACCTCTACTTCTTACTGCTCAGCCCGTCCTTGTTCACCTCTGGCCCGCACTGCGTGTAGATCAGTGCACTGAGCGCCACGCCGAACGCCAGCAGGCCCGCGCCAGCCAGCGCGATCTCCGGGTTCTTCACGCCGGACTGGCCGCCAGGGCCGAACGCGTCGGCCATCGCCTTGCGCATCGGAGCAAGCGCATGCTGCACGCCAGGGATCTCCTGCGCCGCAATGCCCAGCGGCAGCAGCAACAGCAGCGGCACGCCAGCCGCGACGGACACCGCGATGCACTTCTCCACTTCCCAACGCTCCGAACCGGAATCCGGCTTCTGCGCCGTCGTGGGCGCAGGGGTAGTGGTCTCGGTTGGCTGCTCCGGCTCCGTGGTCGGGGTCGGGGCGGGCACGGCGAACGGGTTCGTGCGCTGCTCCAGCTCGTCGAGGTTGGACACGCCATCACCGTCGGCGTCCGCGGTGCGGTCGAGCAGTGGGTGCTTGTGGGCGTCGATAAGCTCGAAGGCTGCTGTGGCCAGCTCGACGCGGCCGTCTTCGTGCTCGACGATGACGTTGACCGCCGGGCGAAGCACGTGCTGGAAATCCACCGCGAACTGGGCCCACACAGGCGGGCGCAGCTGCACCACACCGTCGCGGGCGCTGCCGTAGGCCTCCTCGAAGAGCGCGGCCAGGAACTCCTGCGACGGCGCGACCGCGTGGATCTGGCCAGTGTTCTCGTCGAGGGTGAAATCCCAGCCGTGCGCGCCCGCCGGGGCGTGCATCTCGTAGCTGCGCACCAGCGCCAGCGAGTCGGCGAATGGGTCGCGCGTCATGGCGCGTCCGCCCATGTCAACCGGCACGCGGCCGAGCGCACTATTCGGGTCGGCGTAGTTCGCGCGGGCGTCCGCCGGCGGAATCGGGGCCGCCGAGGTGGTCGGCACTGGGGTGGTGCCCGGCGCGGTCGCTGGGGTGGTCGGGACCTGCGAGGTCGCCACACTTGTCGACGTCCCCTTCGTCGTCACCGGTGCTGGTTCATGCGGCGCGGTGGACGTCGACACCGTCGCCGTAGGGGCAGTCGTAGTCGGGGCAGCGACAAACGGTGTCGTCTTCCGCGCTGTCGTCGTGACCGGGGCGGCCACGCGGACGCGCACCGGGATCACGTCGGAGGAGCCGTCCTTGTAGCGCACCGTAATATCGAAGACCACGGTGCCCGGGGTCGCGTGCTTCGGCGCGTGCAGCTTCACCGCGTCGCCTTCGACGGTAACGCCCCAGTCCAGCGGGCCACTAACCGAGACCTCTGCATCCTTCGGCAGGGCATCGCCCAGGTTGTCCAGTGTGAGATCCCCGTTGGCCTTCGTCGTCGCGCCCTGGTACTTCGGCGTGTAGAGGTCCGCGACGTTCTCGGTGACGCGCAGCGGAATGCGGCCGATCTCTTCGCCGGTAGAGAGCGCGGAGACGACAATCACGTAGTCGTCGCCCGGCTTGGTCTCCACTGGGACGGTCAGCAGCATTGCGCCAGAATCCAGGTCCAGGTCTACTGAGGCACCCTCAACAGACTTACCTTCGGCACCGATGCGCTCCAATCGAGCCTGCGCGTTGCCGGCGTGCTCCACCGTCGGAAGCAGACGCTCCTGGTGGGCACCCGCCGCTACTGACTGCTGCTCAACCGTGCTCAGTACCGGCAGCGGCATGCGGAGGCGAACTTTCGCCACGCCGCGGATCGGATCCTCGTACGGCACGTGCGCCACGACCGGGACCTCAACATCAGTGAGCTGGCGGTGCGAAACATCGACCGTGAGCTCGCCGGTGTCGGCGTCGATAGTGACGCCCTCCATCGGGCGCTCCAGCTCGAACTGGGTGCCCTCGAACGTGAGCTTCTCATGCTTCTTGGTCGCGCGATCATCGAACGTCGGTGCCGGGAACTTCGCCGTCTGCCCCGGCTCCACCTGCTGCTCCTTGTACTCCAAGGCGTACTGGGCAACGTGCGGCACGAATGTCGCAATCGCGGCCGACACCGGACGCGAGCTCGGGCCCTGCGAACCCTGCGCATCATAACGCTGGATCTTGTTACTCGGGTCCAGCATCTCCACCGGGATCTCAATGCGCTCGCCAACCTGGTCCATGCGAGGCGTGAAACGGACCACGCCATCATCGTCCACGCTCACCTGAGACGCATCAACCCCGAACGGCAACGAACCCAACTGGAACTCCGCGCGCTCCGGCTTCGCCTCCACCGGGTCCGAATCCGGGTTATCAAAGCTCGGCGTCGCCTCCGCCGGTCTACCGACGGCCGCCTCAACCGGATCCCCGTACTCCAGGAACATGTGCGTCACCGCAAACGAATCCTGCGCCAGCATCGCCTGCACGTTGCCAGCGTCCGACGCGTAGAACAGGCGGGCAATGTACGTATCGCCCTGCTTAGCATCATCCGGCACCTTGAAGTCACACGATTCAATGCGCGCCTGGTCATCCGGCGTCGTTGCCTTGCATTCGTGAACCCGTTCGCCTTCGTCATCATACCAGACGATTTTGTAGCTCAATCCCTTCGAAAGCGGCACGCCCGAACCAAACGTGCGAACCGTCTCCCCCGGAGGCGCCCAGTTGTTAAACGTATTCCGCTTCTCCACGTGGAACTTCAAGGGGGCCGTCGATAGGGCGTAGCGCGGCGAGCTCACCAGCGTCGACCCAGCGTACGCCGAGCCTGCCCATGCCTTCAGCCACGGCACATCCGAACCCGACCAGTAGTCGAAGTAGCCACCACTCGGACCTGGGCCGCCCCAGTAGCCCAGTGCCCACGGGTGGATCGCACCAACGTTGTTCGGCAGCTCCTTGCCGTCCGGCGTCAGGATCGAAATATAGGTCCATTCCCAGTTGATGTGCTTGGAATACATATTGCCCTTGGCCCATGAGCCCTCATCCCACGACTCCGCAACCCTGTGATGCCAGCTTCCTACCAGACCGGGATAGCTGTAAGTGTCACCGTAGGTACCCCGCCAGTACAGGTTAAAGTCACCATTCTCGTCCGTCGTGGTCACGGCGGTTTCCGCGATCCAGCTCTGGTCCTTCGCAACCTGCTCATTAATCCACAGCTGCAGCTGCTTCTCATACTCCGGAGTCCACGATCGGCTACGCACCTTCTTGCCGAACTGCTTCTTGCCATACTCGAGCGTCTTCGCCACTGCCTCATCCGACAAGTAGGAGCCGACCACCATCATCCCAGCAGCCGGCGCATCCCCCGCATTGTTCGTCATCGACTCCTGGTAGCGCCGGTTATACGGCGTATCCACCGTATTCCAAAACATCTGCCCCGTGTACACACCAAACGGAGTTCCCGAGCCGTCATTCTCAGCCCACTTCGAGCGGTCCTTCAGATGCTGCGCCGAGTTCCTCCGGTCCTGGTACGCCACGAAGAAGCCATTCACCTTGCCGCCACGCCACCAACCATTCGTCTCATACGAAGGCGTCACATTGCCCAACCAATTCGTCGGCGGCACAATACCCGCCGGCTGATGGATCAGGCGGTAATCATCCCGCACGCTCTCCGGCAGCTCCACCCAGACGCGCAGCTTCTCACGCAACTGATCACGCCCGCGATCACCCGAACCAACCACGCCGACCGTCGCATCCGCCAAAAACTCACGCTCCACCCCACGCGCATCCACATACGGCTGCAGCTTCAGCGAAAAGTTCCCGTTCTCATCCACCTCCGTATAAAACGTCGGCGACGAATGCTCCGTATACACGCCCTCATACCACTGCGCGAACACACGAATCGGCTCCCGACGCACCGGCGCCCACGTCCCCGGATGCAACGCCGGCGTCAAATTCCCCGAACCATCATCAACCATCACCGGCCGCCCCAGCGGCTCCCCCTTGCGGTTCGTCAGCACCTTCGCCGACGCACTCACCGTCCGCGCCGAACGCGCCACCTCCATCGGCAGCTTCACCGAACCACTCACCGTCGCCGGATCATCCGGATTCCCCGGCGAAAACAGCGCCTCCGTCGAATGCAGCGCCTGCGCATAATCCGGCGCAACCACGTTCAGAAACGGCTTCGCCGCCTCCACATCAATCTGCGCCGACGCCTGCGGCACCACAATTGACGACGCCACCACCGCAGCAACCACCGCCATACCCAACCGGGAAGTGTTCATGCGCAGACAACTCCATCTCTAAAAAAGATTGCAGTAATCTGTCAATTAAACCAGTAAACTAGTCCAAATCCAACACGGGCCCGGTTCAGAGGCGCGACGCCGCCAGCGTCGCCCGGTCCCGCGCCTCCTGCGCCGACTCACCCGTCGACGTCACCACCGCAGCACCATCCACAAAACGCACACCAGTCTCCGCCACCGACATCGCCTTCGCAAAGCCATCGACGCTCGGGACAACATCCTCCACCAGGACCATTGCGCCTGGGCTGACCAACGTGGCGTCGATAGGCAGACCAATCACCGCCCGCGCATGCAGCGAGCACTGGTTCAGGCGCTGCGTCGCACGCGTCAACAACCCATCCAAGGACGGCCGCGGCCGCGCATCAGAGAAGTACACCTCATCACCGGCCACGAACATCTCCACCGCGTACACACCCTGCCCGCCGAGCGCCCCCGTAATCCGCGCCGCAATCGACCTCGCATTCCCCGCCGCAGCCTCCGACAACACCGCCGGCTGCCACGCCTCCACCAAACGGCCGCGCTCATGCCGCGTACCGATCGGCTCACAGAACCACGTCGCCAACTCACCCGTCGCCGGATCCACCGAACGAGCCGCCAAAATCGTCAACTCAAAATCAAACTCAATAAACCGCTCCACGACCACGGGACCCTCCGGGTCCACCTCCGCAGCCGCCTCCCACGCCTTGACCACCTCAACGCTCAAGTCTTCCTCACTCCGCAGCACCGTCTGGCCCTGCCCCTCCGACGAGCGCCCCGGCTTCACGACGACCGGCAAACCCAACCGCAACGCCGCGTCCTCCAGCTCCTCCGGAGAACGAACGAACTCACAACGCAACGTCGGCAAACCCAAGGAATCCGTCGCCGTCGCCCGCACACCCTCACGCGAACTGCACAGCTCCTGCGCCTCCACCGACGGCGCCACAATCGACCCGGCGCGCTCCTCCAGCTCCTTCAGCACCTCAGAGTCCACGCCGGCGCCCGCCACCGTCAACGACGGATACCGCTGCTGCATGTCTTCCGGGTCTATTTCAGTGGTGCACAGGTGCGTCACGTCAAACCCGAGCTGCTTGAAGGACCACGCGAGCTCCTCCTCAACCACGCTGTTGCCCAGCACCAGCACTTGGCGAGGGTCACACCTCAAATCCCGCGCGGGGTCGAGCTGAGTGATGGGCTCGTTGTCGAGCTGCTGTTGCGGCTCCGACTGCTGCTCTGGCTGCTGCTCTTCAGGCATTGCTGCGTTCATAGTGGTCAGCATATTCAGCTGCTTATGTGGCGAGCAAACTTGAGAGGGGAAGGTGCGCTCTCGAGCGGAGTCGGGAAATTGTGAACAAATTTGCTTGTGTGCGCTGTCACAAAAAGCGCAATTTTGTTCACGATTTTCCGAATAAAGTTGAGAGGCATATATCCACCCCCTCGCCCCGAGCAAAAAAGAGGACCTGGGAGCGTCTCCCAGGTCCCGAACTTCGGAGGAAGCAGGAAGCTAGCGGTCCATCACGTCGAAGCGGACGATGGTCTGATCGCGGCCAGGGCCGACGCCGATGTAGCTGATCGGCGCGCCGGAGAGCTCCTCCAGGCGGAGGACGTAGTCCTGGGCCTTCTGCGGGAGCTCCTCGAAGGTGGTGCAGCCGGTGATGTCTTCGTCCCAGGCCGGCATCGTCTCGTAGATGGGGGTGGCGTGGTGGAAGTCGGACTGGGTCAGCGGCATTTCGTCGTGGCGGACGCCGTCGACGTCGTAGGCGACACAGATCGGGATTTCGCCGATGCCGGTGAGGACGTCGAGCTTGGTCAGGAAGTAGTCGGTGAAGCCGTTGACGCGGGCGGCGTAGCGGGCGACGACGGAGTCGTACCAGCCGCAGCGGCGCTTGCGGCCGGTATTCACGCCGACTTCGCCGCCGGTTTCCTGGAGGTACTCGCCCCACTTGTCGAAGAGTTCGGTCGGGAACGGGCCGGCTCCGACACGAGTGGTGTACGCCTTGACGATGCCCAGGGTCGCCGTGATCTTGGTCGGGCCGATGCCGGAGCCGACGCAGGCGCCGCCGGCGGTCGGGTTGGAGGAGGTCACGAACGGGTAGGTGCCGTGGTCGACGTCGAGCATGGTGGCCTGGCCGCCCTCCATGAGGACGTGCTTGCCTTCGGCGAGTCCGGTGTTGAGGACGTTTTCGGCGTCGATAATCATGGGCTTGAGGCGTTCGGCGTAGGACATGAAGTGGTCCATCATTGCGTCGGCCTCAATAGCGCGGCGGTTGTACATCTTGACCAGCATTTGGTTCTTGACGTCCAGCGCCGATTCGATCTTCTGGCGGAGGATTGATTCGTCGAGGATGTCTTGGACGCGCAGGCCCACGCGGGCGACTTTGTCGGCGTAGGTGGGGCCGATGCCGCGGCCGGTGGTGCCGATGGCGCGCTTGCCCAGGAAGCGTTCCTGGACGCGGTCGAGCGTCTGGTGGTAGGGCGCGACGAGGTGCGCGTTGCCGGAGATGCGGAGGCGCGAGGCGTTGGCGCCGCGGGCTTCGAGGCCGTCGATTTCGTCGAAGAGCGCTTCGAGGTTGATAACGACGCCGTTGCCCAGGATCGGGGTGGCGTTCTCGCTGAGCACGCCTGCCGGCAGCAGTTTCAGTTCGTACTTTTCGCCGCCCACAACAACCGTGTGACCTGCGTTGTTACCGCCGTTGGGTTTGACTACGTAGTCGACTTTCCCGCCGAGGATATCGGTGGCTTTGCCTTTCCCCTCGTCGCCCCATTGGGCGCCGACAATGATGATGGCGGACATTCTCTCTCCTTTAATAGGCACTAATCCGGGCTTATTGTAGCGTGAATGGCATGCGTCTTCTTCATTGTGCGTGTGCTAGCTCCCTCACAGTTCCGGGTGCGGAGGAGGTCACACTTCCGGAGGTGCCGTCGAGAAGTGAGCTTTCTTTTCTTCTCGACGCCGCCAGCTCCGCCCTCCCTCACGACCCGACGCCGAGCCTGGCGGAGATCCAGAAGTCGCCGTCGGTGGAGCACCTGGGTGCCCCGCAGTTGGCGCCGCAGCGGCCGGAGGAGCGGCTGCGTGTGGTCGTGTCCGGCAGTGATGCTGCGCTGAGTGCGGTGCTGACGCGGCTGATGCGCACGGACGTGATGTGGGTGGAGGTCGCCTACCTGCCGACCAATGCGGCGTCGCCGGCGGCGGTGGCATGGGGCGCGGGCTCCGTGGACCTGGCCGTAGAGGGCCCGGTGGTGCCGTCGCCGTGTATTCGGACGGACACGGGCGTGGTGGTGGCCGGTTCGGCGACGCTCTCCCACGGGGATGGGCGCAGCGAGTACGTTGGCGAGATCGTGGTGGATTCGCAGCAGCTGGTGATGCGCACCGGCGAGGAACCCTCCGCGCGGCACTTCGGGCAGTTCGGGGCGCGCCTGGTGCCCACGCCTGATGCGCCGGGCCTGGCGGCGTCACGGCTGGTCACGCCGCTGGTGGTGTCGGAGGGGCGTCGCGTGGACCCGCAGCGCCTCGAGGGGCTGGCGGGCATGCCGCTGGGCAGCTTGCTCACGAAAGGCAAAACGGTCGCCCCGGCCCTCGCGGACCCGGCGACCGTGCTTACCGGCCGGGCACTACAGTCCGGCGGGGAGGACATCACGCTGGTGGTGGACGGCGTTGCCCACCCGCGGCCGCTGCAGCGGGTGACGTTCTACCGCCACCTTCGCGACATCCAGTCAGTGCGGGGCTAGTCCAAATCGAAGGTTTCCGGCGGGTACGCCGGCGTGTCCGACGTCGGCGCCAACGCCGCCAACGCCGACTCCCGCGACATGCCACACACCTGCAGCAGGTCCACCGTCAGCGAACGCGTCTGCGCCAGGATTGCATACTCAGACAACACCGCGTCCTTGCCCAACAACTCCACCGACGAGCCCTGCGCCACCGCGCGTAGCTCGTTCACGATCTGCGGGATCACGGTCGCCTGCGCGCGTCGCGACTTCACCTCGTACACCTCAGAAATGTCCAGGCACGCTTTCGCCAACACATCAATCAGCTCAATCTGCTTCGGCGAAACGTGATCTCCGTCCTCACACAACACCAACGCGCGACGCGCCAGCACCCGGCACGAACGCACCGCGTTGTCCACTGGTGGGATCACCAAGCTCAGGGAATTGATATAGCGGCGCGCACCCCACAAAAACGGCGAAATCTTCGTCGTTTCCTTCCCCGCGTTCACTGCAGACGCCATATCGTCAATATCGGTCTGCGACCCGCGGATCGCCTCCAGGGCATCATCGATCACTAATGGGTCGCGGTCGGTGAGGCCGGAGGCGACGTCGTCAAGCACTGAACTCATTAACCCCATCAAGTTCGAAATCTCCGCGCGCACCGGCTCCATCGGCCCCTGCGGAATCAGAGCAATCGTGGCCAACGCCACCATGCAGCCCACCGCCGCGTCAATCGTGCGGTCAAAACCCGTCACCTCTGCACCGGGAGGCATGATAGTTGCGATCAGAATCGAACCAATCGCCACCTGATTATTCACCAGCTGCGACTTCGAAAAGAACGACGCAATCAACAAACTGCCCGACACAATCGCCGCAATCTGCCAACCCCCATCCCCCAACCTGTAAAACAGCGAATCCCCCACCAACACGCCCAACGCACAACCAATCGAAAGGTCAATCGCCTTGGTAATGCGCTCCCCGCCCGACATACCAATAATGATGACTACCGAAATCGGGGCAAAAAACGGCTTCGCGTTCCCAATAATGTCCCCCGCGATCCAATACGCAATACCGGCAGCGATACCCATCTGCAGAATCGGCAGCAAACGCTTGCGCACACGCATCAACCGCGCCTGAATCGACTGATCCACCGACGCCAACCTGGCACGCGTACCCATTCTCTCTTTCGCCATGCCATAACCATAGCGCCCCTGGACGGCGGGTTAGGTGGGCTAGGTGGGCTAGGTGGGTTAGGCGAGTGCGCTACCTATAGATTTCCCCACGGTGGCCCACATCAACCACCAGCACTGTCACGATGTCGTCCTGAATCTCTGCAATTATTCGATAGTCCCCGACACGCCACCCACAAGAGCTTTACCGCGGACTCGCGGGCTGTTCAGCTGCGACAAATCACCCAAAAACCGAAGAAGCCGACGCTGTGTGTCTGCTTATCTAACCGCCGAACCGCCTTTTTCGCCCGGGGTGAAAACTCAATCTGCCAAACCACACTCGGCCTTAAGCTCATCGAGGGTAACAGTCTCCAGCTCGCCTCTGCGGACAGCTTCCGCCTCTGCTTGAAGTTCATAGATGTATTCGGCATCGTCAAGGTAGGCCTCTATTGCCTCACGTATGTAAAACGCCTTTGGCCTGCCAGTCTTTGTAGCGAGCTCGTCGAGCCGCCGTTTCTGATCTTCGTCGATCCTCAAACTAATCACCGAGCCATTCATGTACACATGCATACACAACACTGCCGAGCCTGTCACCCAGACGGACAGTTCCAAAGCGTTGGCGAACCGCCGTTTTCATTCCGGTCGACCTCTTAGCGTCGACCAATGCAGGTCAACGCAAGATGGGGGAATTGGCGTCGAATAGCTGCAAAATGCTGTGACCTGCGTTGGTCGACCGGAGGAGGTCGACGAAAGCTGCTTGGCCGGGGCTGGCCGGACGACGGTGACACCAAATCCCGGCTTTTGGGAGGACGCCTTCCCGTTGCCCCAGATCGCGCGCTCCGCGTGCGGGAATTTGGTGCGCAGAAGAGGGTCCGAGTGACAAAGGACGCAACTCGAAAAAACGGGGCCACCAAACCCGCAGGTCACAAAAGGGCTAGATACAACGGGATGCGTCCTTTGTCACTGCCCCGAAGCGTTTTGGAAACGCGGCGCAGCAAATGCCCAGGTCACCGCGGGACAAAATAGGAATGTGGTGTGCAAGCCCCCAAACATGACCCCACAAAACAAAAGAACCCCCCGGGACCGCGAAGGCCCAAGGGGTTTCAGGAAAAGCAAGCAGTACGACTACTTGGACACGGAGGAGCCGACGGAGCGCAGGTCCTGGCAGGCCTCGATGACGCGGTCGGCCATGCCCTGCTCAGCCTTCTTCATGTAGGAGCGTGGATCGTAGACCTTCTTGTTGCCGACTTCGCCGTCGATCTTCAGGACGCCGTTGTAGTTCTCGAACATGTGGGAGACAACTGGGCGGGTGAAGGCGTACTGGGTGTCGGTGTCAACGTTCATCTTGATGACGCCGTAGCGCAGAGCCTCCTCGATCTTCTCCTTCTCAGAGCCGGAGCCGCCGTGGAAGACGAAGTCGAATGGGTTGGTGCCGGCTGCGAGGCCGAGCTTCTTCTCTGCAACCTTCTGGCCCATGTCGAGGACCTCTGGGCGCAGCTTCACGTTGCCTGGCTTGTATACGCCGTGGACGTTGCCGAAGGTTGCGGCCAGCAGGTAGCGGCCGTTCTCGCCGGTGCCGAGAGCGTCGATGGTCTTCTCGAAGTCCTCTTCGCTGGTGTACAGGTTGGCGCCAGCCTTAGCCTGGACGCCGTCCTCTTCGCCACCGACGACGCCGATCTCGACCTCGAGGATGATGTTGGCCTTGTGTGCCTTCTCCAGGAGTTCCTGGGCGACCTCAAGGTTGTGGTCGATTGGGATGGCGGAGCCGTCCCACATGTGGGACTGGAACAGTGGGTTCTCGCCGCGGTCGACGCGCTCCTGGGAGATCGCGATCAGTGGGCGGACGTACTCGTCGAGAACCTCGAGCTGGCAGTGGTCGGTGTGCAGCGCGATGTTGACGTCGTAGTGCTTAGCGATCTCATGTGCGAACGCTGCAAGCGCCTGGGCACCAGCAACCTTGTTCTTCACGGACAGGCCAGAGCCGAACTCTGCACCGCCGGTCGAGAACTGGATGATGCCGTCAGACTCGGCTTCGGCGAAACCACGAATTGCGGCGTTGATGGTCTCAGACGAGGTGCAGTTGATGGCCGGGTATGCGAACCCGCCCTTCTTTGCAGTGTCGAGCATCTGGTTGTAGACCTCAGGGGTTGCAATTGGCATGAAGATAACCTCCACTAGAGCTTCTTAGGTACGCCAACCAGTATGCCTGCTTTACTGACTATTTGCAGCCGCCACCCGTGCCGCGGCCTCTAGGAGCATCCACCCGGAAAGCTGTACTGAAAGGTCCCTTTCATCAATTCGGACCAACCCGACGGCTTCGCTGAGGGACGAAGGGCCGAGCCCGTAATTGTGCGGAAGGCGGGCGTCTTCGGTCCACCGCGCGGAGAAGATCGGCAGCCCGTCGACCTCCAAACGATGGGACCAAAGGGACTCCGCCGAGGCCATAATCAGCCTTGATGCTATCTTTTTGGTCGCGATGTTCTGGCGGGAATCTTCCGGCAGACGCACGGCAACATCTGCGAGGTAGCGCGCGAGAATTCCCTTGAACAGGCCGCCGTCGCCGTCGCCGGATTCGTAGGGCTTGTTCAGAATCACCCCCTGGGGGGTAGCCATATGCAGGACAATCGCTTCCACGATTGCCCGGATATGTGTGATGTAAAACACGGAATCGTCGGCGCGTTTTGAGTACGCGAAGGAGTCGATTGGCTCGTCGTCGCGAAGTCCGACGTCGGCGCGCAACGCCAACGCGATCTCGAGGCTCGCGCCGAGCACCGTGCCCTGGTTGTAGGTATATAGCTTGTCGACGACCTCCGGGCCATGCATGCGCATCCGGATCCCGTCCTGTACCAGACCTGATTCAGTGACCAGATTGTCGAACGTCCAGTCAAGCAGCTCGCGTGCCTTGTCCAGGCGGCCGGTGCGCGCGAACAAGAGGGCGGCCGGGCCGTTCGAGGGCACGTTGTAGAAGGTTTCCTCCGTACGCCACGGCAGCACACCCATCACCGGGTCAATGCCAGCCAGCAGGTCGAACTCCAGGGCGTCGAGGGCCTTCGTGCGGCGCGCCAAGCCCTCATCGACGGCGCGGTTCCACGCCAGCGCCAGCCAGGCCTTGTCGTCGTAGTACTTGTTCTTCGTCAGCTTGCCCAGGTTGCGTCCTTGAATGCCACGCAGGGTGTCTTTGAGTTGGCGCTTGTGGGTTTTGGTGGGGTGTCGAATAGCGGCGTCGATCTGACAGTCGAAATAGTGGGCCTGCCACCAGTAGTGCCAGTGCCAGTACAGGCGATCCTTCGAGCCCGGCGGCCATGTGACCACCGCGAGGTTCGTCTTCGGCAGCCCCCACAGGCGGGAGGCGTGCCGCTCCTGCACAGCCGATTGAGCTAGGTCAGCGCGGTGCGACCATGTTTCCGCGGCGGCTTCTTCCACAACCTTCACCTTTCACCAAGCTGTACTCAAGTCGGCGTGCTGGCGTATCCACGCGTGCATCGCGATGCCCGCGGCAACACCCGCGTTGATCGAGCGCGTCGAGCCGAACTGCGCAATCGAGCACGTCATCGACGCCTCGCGCTGCGTCTCGTCCGTAATGCCGGGACCTTCCTGCCCGAACACTAACACGCAGCGCTGCGGAAGTTCCGCCGTTTCTAGCGGCACGCAGCCGGGCGTGTTATCGATCGCCACGATTGGCAGGTCGTGTTCCTTGGCCCACTGGGCGAAGTCCTCGATCGTCGCGTGGTGGCGGATGTGCTGGTAGCGGTCCGTCACCATCGCACCGCGCCGGTTCCAGCGCCGCCGCCCAATAATGTGGACTTCCTCGGCGAGAAACGCATTCGCGGTGCGCACCACGGTGCCGATGTTGGCGTCGTTCTCAAAGTTCTCAATCGCAACGTGGAACGGGTGGCGCCGTGTGTCCAGCTCCTCCCGGATCGCCTCGAGGGACCAGTAGCGGTAGGCGTCCACTACGTTGCGACGATCCCCCTCCTCCAAAAACTGCGGATCCAGCCGGGGATCATCCGGCCACGGGCCCTCCCACGGACCTACGCCGTGGCGGCCCTCATTCCACTCCGTTGGGCCCTTACCCTGCTCAGCCTGCTCAGTTGAGTCCAAGGTCCTCGAGCCCCAGCAGGAATCGGTAGTCCAGGCCGGCCTCGTGCAGGACGTCGGCGGCGCCGGTCGCGCGGTCCACCACGGTGGCCACCGCGACGACCTCAGCGCCCTCGGCGCGCACGGCCTCCACCGCGGTCAGCGGTGAGTTGCCCGTCGTGGTGGTGTCCTCCACCACAAGGACCTTCTTGCCAACAATCGACGGCCCCTCAATCCGGCGCTGCATCCCATGCTTCTTCGCCTCCTTGCGCACCACGAACGCGTCGATCGGGCGGCCGTCGGCGTGCATCACGGCCGTGGCCACCGGGTCCGCGCCTAGCGTCAGGCCACCGACCGCGTCGAACTCCAAGTCAGCCGTCATCTCACGCAGCAGCTTGCCGATCAACGGCGCCGCCTCATGGTGCAACGTCGCACGACGCAGATCCACGTAGTAGTCCGCCTCCTTCCCGGAGGAAAGCGTGACCTTACCGTGGACCACGGCGAGTTCCTTCACCAGCTCTGCGAGGCGTGCTTTATCGTTCATGATCGGTTGGCTCCTTCTCGGTGTCTGTGGTGTCTGACGAGTCGTCGAAAATTGTGGAGGGCTGCTGCTCGCGGCGCACTCTGGTCAAATCATAGAGCTGCGCGCCGTCTTCGGCAGGTGAACCGTCCGCGATCGGCGCCACAGAATCCGCCCCGACCTCGTGGTCCTCCAGCTCGCCGAATCCGCCACCCGTCACGCGGGTCGGCAGCTCGAGCGGTTCCTCCGGGCGCTGCACCTGCGGGGTCTCCGGCTCAGGTGCCTCCTCGGCACCGAGCACCGGCGCAAGCGCCGCCGCCTCGCGCGGTGGCAGCGTGCGTGCCGCGTCCGCCAGCAACGCCAGCGGCGCGAACGTGTCCTCCCAGTCCTGTGGCGTCGAACCGCGTTCCAGCTGGGCCAACACCCAGTCTTGTTCGCACCACACCGCGCACACGCTTTCGGGCATCTCGCGCAGGGCGGTGCGCACGCGCACATCGATGAAGCGCAGGACGGGACCGGGCTCGTTCGTGAATAGCTCGAAGCCCTCGACGGTTTCCACCAGCACCAAATCCGCCGAGGAATCCGCCTGGAACTGCGGACGGCGCATATCCACCACGATGTCGCTGACCTCACCCGTTGCGACGGCCACCACCGTCACCCCGCCAAGGTCCACCACGCGGACATCATGGCCGTAGACCTGGCCCGCCACGACATCGCGCGGTTCCGCACCGGACGCCGCCGCACCCCGGTGCCACTCGTCGACCAGGTACTCATCCACCTTGGAGAAGCGGAAGCCGTGCTGTTCCGCCCACAGGCGGCGCTCCCGGCGCGACGCGCCCGGCAGCTGCAAGCCCGACATGCGGTGCGGGCGCTTCGGGGCAGGCTCGGGCGCAGGAGTTGGTTCGGGCTCCGGTTCAGGCTCGGGCTCCGGCTCTGGTTCCGGGGCCTGTTCCAGCTCTAGCTGTGGCTCTGGCTCCGGGGCAGGCTCGGGCTCTGGTTCCGGCTCTTCTTCCACCTCGAGCGCAGGCTCAGGCTCCACGTCCGGCTCGGCCTCAGGCGAGGGCTCGGCTGGTGGCGGAGGGGGCGTCGATAAGGAGGGAGACGCAGGTGCAAACCACAACCAGACAGCCGCGACCACGAGCAGCGCGGCCAGCCCAAACAACACGTAAGCAATCATCGAGGATTGATACTACAGTGCCGTGGCGACCTTATTCCCCAACCGCGCACTCCACTGCGACCAGCCACCCACATAATGCGTGGCCACCGGCAGGCCCGCGTGCTCCATCGCCGCGATGAGCAGCGCGGAGTGGTTGCCCGAACCCGAGTACGTAATCATCTTCGCCGGGTCCGTATTCTGCGTCACGCCCAGGCTTGCGAAGCGGTCGCGGATGTAGTCCGTCTCCTTGATCTTCCTGGTCTCCTTGCAGAACAGGTCCGCCGCCGGCAGGTTCAGCGCCGACGGAATGTGGCCCGCCTTCAAGTCCAGTACTTCTCGACGCCCAGCAAAGCGCTTCTCATCACGCGCATCGATCAGGATGCCCTCGAAGCGCTGCACGTCCTCCAGCGTCGCCACCGGAAGCTTGCTGCCCTCCAGTTCCAGGTCGCGCGGCACAACCACGTTGCCCGGGCCGGCGATGGTCTTGAGACCCTCGGCCTCCCACTCGCGGAAGCCGCCGTCGATAATGTGGACGTGCTCCAGGCCAGCCCAACGCATGATCCACCACGCGCGGGCGGCGAAGACGCCGGAGCCCTGGTCGTAGATGAAGACCGGGCGGTTCGCCTCGACGCCCCACTCCTCGAGCGCCTCATCGATCACGGCGAGCGACGGCAGCGGGTTGCGGCCCTGGCGGCGGCCCGGCATGCCCACGAGGTGTCCCTCCAGGTCACCGTAGACGGCCGTCGGGATGTGCTCGGACTGGAACTTCTGCCAGGCCTTGCCTGCCTCCGGCGCCCAAGAAACATCGAGCACCGTCTGCTTCTTGCCGGATTTAATACGTTCGTACAGCTCCTGCGGAGAAATAAATACAGTCATACATAACACCATACGCGTATGCCTCACGCAGTATAGCCAGGTGCGAGCTGGATCACTCCAGACGCGGCTAAACCCTCCAACCATTCATCAATTCCGGCCTTCGGACAATCCGCACCTATCGACGCCGCCAACATCCCACCCGGGCCCATCTCCACCCGGCAGCCAAACGCCAGCAACGTCTCCGCCAGCGAAAACGGCGACTCCCCCTGCGGCAAAATCCGCACCGTGGACGCACCACCACGCACCACGACCTTATTCACATGGAACATGCCGCCCACCCGCACGCACTCCACGATGTCCCCCACCGCCAAGGACACATCCACAAACGGCACCGACGCAACGACGAAGTGGCCGCCGCCAAGCTGGTGAGCCTCAAGTTGCTCGTTCTCCACGCCTGGCACGGCCACCCGTGTGTAAATCGTCGTCGTTGGTTGCATGGACAGCAGTGTAACCCGAACGCTACTTCGCTGCCGACACCACCAACTCCTCACCGCCTTCCGCGACGTCAACCTGCACCGCGTCACCGTCGCGGATCGCGCCGGCCAGCAGCTCCTTCGCCAACCGGTCACCAATCGCCTGCTGGATCACGCGACGCAACGGACGCGCGCCATAGGCCGGGTCATAGCCGCGGTCCGCGAGCCACGCCTTCGCAGCGGCCGAGACGCGGAGCTGGAGGCGTCGAGAAGCAAGGCGATCGGCGAGCGTGCCCAGCTGAATATCGACGATGCCCACCAACTGCTCCTTCGTGAGCGGCTCGAACACCACCACATCATCCAGGCGGTTGATGAACTCCGGCTTGAAGTGTGCCTTCACCGCGTTCATGATCTGCTCGCGGTCGCCGCCCGCACCCAAGTTCGACGTCAGGATGATCACCGTGTTGCGGAAGTCCACCGTGCGGCCCTGGCCGTCGGTGAGGCGACCCTCGTCAAGGACCTGCAGCAACACATCGAACACATCCTGGTGCGCCTTCTCAACCTCATCGAACAGCACCAGCGAGTACGGGCGACGGCGCACAGCCTCAGTCAGCTGGCCGCCAGCGTCGTAGCCGACATACCCCGGAGGGGCACCGACCAAACGCGCGACCGAATGCTTCTCGCCGTACTCCGACATATCGATGCGCACCATCGCCGCCTCATCATCGAAGAGGAATTCCGACAGGGCCTTCGCAAGCTCCGTCTTACCCACGCCAGTCGGGCCCAGGAACAGGAAGGAACCAATCGGACGGTTCGGATCCGCAACGCCCGCACGCGAACGCCGCACCGCATCCGACACAGCCACGACAGCTTCCTTCTGGCCCACAACGCGACCAGCCAGGATTGCCTCCATGTCCAGCAGCTTCTCGGTCTCACCCTGCATCATCTTGCCCGCAGGAATACCCGTCCACGCCGACACAACCTCAGCAATCACCTCAGGAGAAACCTCCTCCGTAAGCATCGTCCTTGACGACGCCCCCGCCGCCTCCTCAGCGTCCTTGACCTGCTGCTCCAGCTCCGGAATGCGGCCGTAGCGCAGCTCCGACACCTTCGCGTAATCGCCCTCGCGCTCCGCGATCTCGGACTCGTTGCGCAGGTGCTCCAGCTCCTCCTTCGCAGCCTGCACCTTATCAATCTCCGCCTTCTCATTCGTCCAGCGTGCCTTCAGCTCACCGAGCTTCTCGCGCTGATCCGCCAACTCCTGGCGCAAATCCGTCAGACGCTCCTTCGACGCCTCGTCGGACTCCTTCTGCAGCGCGATCTCCTCGATCTCGAGCCTGCGAACGATACGCTCCAGCTCATCAATCTCCTGCGGCGAAGAATCAATCTCCATCCGCAGCCGCGAACCCGCCTCATCGACCAGGTCAATCGCCTTATCCGGCAAGAACCGGTTCGTGATGTAGCGGTTGGACAGCTCCGCAGCCGCCACCAACGCCGAATCCTGGATCCGCACGCCGTGGTGCACCTCGTAGCGCTCCTTCAAGCCACGCAGGATACCGATCGTGTCCTCCACAGTCGGCTCGCCCACGTACACCTGCTGGAAACGCCGCTCCAGCGCCGCATCCTTCTCGATGAACTGGCGGTACTCATCCAACGTCGTCGCACCAACCAGCCGAAGCTCGCCGCGCGCCAACATCGGTTTAATCATGTTGCCAGCGTCCATCGCGCCCTCGCCCGTGGCGCCAGCGCCGACGATGGTGTGGAGCTCGTCAATAAACGTGATGATCTGCCCGTCGGACTCCTTAATCTCGTCCAACACCGCCTTCAGGCGCTCCTCGAACTCGCCGCGGTACTTCGCGCCCGCAACCATCGACCCGAGGTCCAGGGAGATCAGCGTCTTACCCTTCAGGGACTCCGGGACGTCGCCCGCCACGATGCGCCTTGCAAGGCCCTCGACGATCGCCGTCTTACCGACGCCCGGCTCACCAATCAACACCGGATTATTCTTCGTACGACGGGAAAGCACCTGCACCACGCGTCGAATCTCCGAATCGCGACCGATGACCGGGTCAATCTTGCCCTCACGCGCACGCGCCGTCAGGTCCGTCGAATACTTCTCCAGCGCCTGAAACTGATCCTCCGGCGACTCAGTCGTGACCTTCTTATTGCCGCGAACCGACTGGAACGCCGCCTTAATCGCCTCAAACGTGGCGCCGCGCTTCTTCAGCAGCTCCGCCGCGTCATCATTCCCGCGCGCGATACCCGCTAACAGCACCTCGGTAGAGACGAACTCGTCGCCGAGTTCGCCCGCCAACTCCTGCGCCGCGTTCAACGCATTCAGGCCGTCACGGTTAAAGTTCGGATTCGCCATGTTCTGGCCCTCCGCCTTCGGGTAGGAGTTGACCAGCTCAGCCGCCTCCTTCGCGACCGTCTGCGGATCCACACCCGTCGCCTGCAACACCGGCGCCGCGATACCATCCTCCTGCTTCAGGATCGCCTCAAGTAAATGCGCCGGGCGAATATCCGGGTTGCCCTTCGCCGACGCCTGCTGCAGCGCCTGCTGCAACGCCTCCTGCGTTTTCGTAGTTGGGTTAAACGAAGACATGTCCGTTTTCCTTTCTCTTTGCGTTTTGTTTTGTTGTTCACTCTCCCTAACGCACGAGAAGTTGAGTCTGTTCCACTCAAGGTTGAATTTGTTGTGTTTTCGGGGGTGGCGCAGGAGCCTAAGGGTGCACCAAATTCCTTGTTTTCGACATTTGGTTTTGCGTTTCCCCTGGTCATTGGGATCGCGTGAGGGAATTTGGTGTAACTCCAGCCAATCCGAGTGACAAAGGGCGCAACCCACTTTTCACGACCTGGGCTTTTGCTCGAGCCGGCTGGCAGGATTGCGTCCTTTGTCACTTACGCCCAATCTGCGCACCAAATTCGCTGTTTTCGAGACGGCGACGTGGTGTTTCCCCAGGTGGCGAACCCCTCACGCCGGAATGAGGTGCACAGCTGGCTCACAGCTCGCCAAACCACAAAAGGTAGTAGCAGGATTGCAATCCTGTTACTACCATCTAGGAAAATGCCGGCCCTATTCCTGGGCAGCCACGGCCCCCGTGCCGTGTTTCTTGGCGGGCACCCACTTCAGCGCGAACGCCACGACCACCACCGCAACGGCGATCAGGAACGACACCCAGCCGAACGCGGTGGTGAACCCGGCGATGATGGCGATTGGGGCGAGGATGGTCATACCGATCTCGAATGGGGCGAAGCCGACGTAGGCCACACCGTATTCGTTGAGAGTGCCGGACTTCAGTTTGGGGTCGACCATCTTGAGCAGGGCGATACCGGTCGCGACGGCGGCGGTTGCCCAGCCCCAGCCGAAGATGCCGCGCTCGAGCCAGTTTTCACCGAAGAAGAGCGGACCGGCCCACAGCATCCATACGGCGCAGAAGACAGTGCCCAGCACGAACATGATGAGCAGGGCCTGCCAGTATCCGGCGAGGGCCGCGGGGACGATGGAGGCGATGCCGAAGGCGATCATGAAGTCGGTGGCGGCGCCGGAGACGGTGGAGATGGTTTCGCGGTCGAGGTAGTTGGGTCGCTTGAAGGCGACGAGGAGGCCACGGCCGATGAGTCCGATGACGAATGCCATGGCGAACAGTGGGATGGAGACGTTGCTCCACATGCCTTTGATCCAGGTGTTGACCATGTAGGCGATCAGCACGGTGATCAGGATGAATCCGGCGTGGAGTGCCAGCGGTTCGATGGAGGACGGGTTGGTGGTTGCGCGTCCGATGGAGGGACGCTCGGACTCGGTGGCGATGTAGCCGGTGCGCAGGTCTTCAGGCAGGGTGCCGCGCAATTGGGTTGCTTTGCCTTTCCGGATACCCCAGTTCGCAGCAATGACCCCGCCTACGATGGCCACCAGGGTGCCGACGGTTGCGGAGGTGAAGCCGATGGAGGACGCCTCGGCGATACCGATGTCCTCAAGTGCGGAGCCGACGGCGGCGGCGGTGCCGAAGCCACCGACGAAGCCGACCGGGAGCATCATGCCGAACCATGGTTCGGTGCCAAAGAGTGGCGCGAAGAAGTACAGCCCCAGCAGGATGAAGATGCCCCACTGGCCCATGAACATGGCCGTCGAGTAGCCCCACATGTTGCGGGCACCTGAGGCAACGGAGCCGCCGAGGTTCATGGAGTAGGCCATGGAGGCGAACACGACGGCGATGAGCAGGGTTGTATAGGTGCCGACTTGGTCGGACCAGTGAATCACGCCGAGGACTTCTTGGCCGAGGATGAGCCCGAGCAGCCCGGCGGTGATCGGTGCCGGCAGGAGCAGCGCCTGTAACACTTTCAGTCGGTTTCGGAGCACGTTTCCGATGATGAGCAGGATGGAGATCCATCCGATATCCGTCAGAAGTGTGTACGGCGTGTAGTCCACTGCGGCACCTTTCTCTCTCTTTGTTTCCCCGCTCACACTAGTCCACCTCACCTACGCCGGGAAACAGTACCCTGGCCCTATGACAAAGTTTGCCCCCGTTGCTGATGGCCCAAATTCGGCCGCGTTGCAGGCGCTCGCGCAGCCAAATTCGGAGGTGCGCGCCACGCTGTTTGAGCGGATTGTGGAGCAGTATCCGCAGGCAGCGATGGTCTTTCCGGAAGGTGCCACGGAGGTACCTCAAGTGCTTCTCGACGCCACTTCGTTCACCCTCGCCTCCTCTCAGGAGTCCGAGGCAGCGGGGGCAGCAATCCCTGAGGCAACCCTTACCCCGCTTCGCGAGTGGGCGTTGGATCTGCGGCGCACTGGGTTTCCGGCGTCGGAGTTTCCGGCAGTGGCGGAGATCGTTGGTGGGGTTGTGGGCGTCGATACGCAGGTGTTGGTGCGTGCGGCGCGGGAGATGGAGCGGGTGTCGCGGGAGGCTGACGAGGCCGGGGTGGCCGCGGCGTCGGTGGCGCAGGTGACCTCGGTTGTACAGGACGGGTCGGCGTGGGTCGTGCGGGCGGAGGCGTCTGTGGTGGTCGGGTACGCGGCGGGGCAGGCGCTGCCGGTGATGCGCGCTGGTAACCAGGGCGTGTGGTGGGCGTTGGCTCCGGCGGTGCCGCCGAACCGGTTCGGGCAGCTGGAGTTCCACCTCGACGGGCCGGATGTGGAGGTTGGCGACTACCTGACGTTGGGTGCTGCGCGTGGCCCTGCGGTCCGCGCGAACCGGCCAAAGATGCTGCTCGTGGCGGTGGGCACCGGGTGGGCGGCGGCGAAGTCGGTGGTGTTCGGGCTCATCGAGGAACGCATCCGCCCCGAGGTGCACCTGGTGCTGTGCGGGGACGGCGCAGACGATTTTTACGACGCCCGCACCATCAACTCCCTCGCCGATTCCCAGCCTTGGCTGCAGGTGACGCGCGTCGCGCCGACCGCGGGCGAATTCGGGCAGAGCGCCGCGAAGGCGATTTGGGTGCCGGGCCCGGCGTTCGTGTCGGCGCCGGGCACGTGGTGGGACCACCAGATCGTGCTGTGCGGCAAGGGTGCCGAGGCCGCGGAGTACCGCGAGGCCCTGGAAGCCGCCGGAGCTCGCGGCGTGCTTACATGCGCGACTGACGCAACGGTCCAGTTTCCGAAAGCCTAATGAGGGGGACGTCCTCCTGTACGGCGGCGACGTGCGAGATGTCGATGTCGGCGTCGAGAAGCTCGGGGCCGTAGCCGGCCTCCACGATCCTGCGCCCGTCCGGCGCCACGAGCGTGGAGAACCCGATGCCGGTCGGGCCGGACTTCTCGCCGGCCTCGGTCTCGTGGTTCGGGCGGGACTGCCCGGCCGCCGCGATGAATACGCCGGAGTCGAGGGCGCGGGCGCGCGTCAATAAGCGCCACTCCTCGAGCTTGCCCGGGCCGTCTGCCCAGCTCGTCGGCACCACGATGACGTGCGCGCCCATCGCCGCCAGCTCCTTGAACTGTTCCGGGAAGCGGATGTCGAAGCAGGTGGCCACGCCGATGGTGGCGTCGCCGTGCCGGAACGTGAGCAGGGTGTCGCCGGCCTTGACGGTGCGGGATTCGTGGTAGCTGTGGGCGTCGTAAAGGTGCACCTTGTCATAGGTGAGAATGAGCGGGTGCTCGCTGTGGCCGTCGAGGACGAGGGTGGTGTTGTAGACGCGGTTGATACTGCCGACGGTGTCCGCCGGGCGGAACGAGCCCGCCACGATCGTCACGCCGAGCTCCTTGGCCAGAGAAAACAGCCCCTGCGTGAATGGCCCGTCGGTGTCCTCAGCTTGGTGGTCGAGGCGGCCTGCCCCGAACGCGTGTGAGGCGGCCTCCGGCAGCACGATGAGCGTCGCACCCCGGCGCGCGGCCTCTCTGACCTGCGGTTCTATGCGCGAAAGGTTGCGCATTTTATCAGGTCCGCTGGTAAATTGTGCCAACACGATACGCATGTGGATAACTTTAGCGAATCTGAAATTTTATCCACAGGGTTTCATGCAGTTTCCTTGCCCTGCTTCGGCGTGTTTTCGAGGATGGGTGCATGCATTTATCAACGACCGTCCCGTCCCTCGCCCGTTCGCACCGCGTCGCCCGCACGTCGCTTCCCCGCGCTGAGCTGCGCGACAGCGCCAGCGCCGCCGCGTTACGCTCGCTGGAAGATCGCGCCCAATCGCTTTTCGACGCCTCCACCATCGCTCTTAACGCACATTTAGAATCCATCGCCTCATTTGCGGACGACTGCATCCACTGCGACACCCGCCTCGCGGAGGCGTTGCGCCATGTCTGATGCGTACCGCCCTGCCCTAGACGCCGGGCAGCTGATGGTCGCCGCGGGCGTGTTGGAGGGTGCCGTCGCCGAGTTCCGCGCACGTTCCCAGGCATGCCATGTAGCTCGGTCCGATCTGGTGGGGGTTGGTTTTGGCGGGTCCGCACCTACCGCGGCTCTGCAGCGCCTCCAGCGTGTCGACGCCACCTTCGCCCACCCTGCCGACGACCTCACCCAGGCCGCCAAGGTGCTGCGCCGCTACGCCACCTGGCAGGCGCGCCTCGACGCGATGGCGCGCTCCCTGCGCGGCAGCCCCGTCTACGCGCTGGCCGTGCAGGTGCTGAACGGGGTTTCGCGGACCTTCGACACGTTGTGCGCCGCCGAGCTCGAGGCCCTCTGCAATGCGCGCGAGCGTGACCTGGAGGCAGCGCGCGGGCACGTGCCGCTCATCGCACGCCACGGCGTAGAGCTTGGCCAGATACACCGGACAAACCTGGCCGCGCTCGACCCGGCACGCCGCGAGCTCGTTGAGTCCGCGGGCGCGACCGTACTAGAAGCCGGGCCTGTGTCGGCGACACTGGCGGTCGGCGACGTGGTGGACCCGGCGCGTGTGATCACCATGGTCGCCGGCGTGTCCACCGGCCGCCCCGAAGGCTTGAGCGGTGAGCTTGCCCGTGCGCAGTTCCTCGCCGAGCGCACCGGCGCCACAGTGATCCTCTGGCAGGGCTACGACCCGCCACCCAACGTGGTCAATGGCCTGGACCCCGGCCCGGCGCGCCGCGGCGCCGACGACCTCTCCGCCTTCCAACTCGCGCTCACCGACCGCTTCCCCAACGCCCACCGGGTGGTGCTTGCCCACAGCTACGGCACGCGTGTGGCCACCGAGGCCGCCGTCCACCACGGCCTGCTTACCGACCAGCTCTGGCTCGTCGGCAGCGCCGGCGTCGCCGGTAGCCACGTGAGCGACCTACGACTGGCAGGGCCAGACTCGCGGGTGGTCGCCGTGGATTCTCCGGACGATCCGATCCTGTGGACCAGGTCCGGTCCGCAGGCGGTGCTGGGGGCGTCGCCAACTGATCCCGCCTACGGCGCGCGCGTCCTACCTGGGGTGACGGGCGGTCATAGCGCCTACTTCACAGACGAGGCCTTTGTGTCAGATCTCACACAATCTTTCGAGTTCCAGGAGGTGAAAAGGTAACATGATAAGCGGTTAATTTATTCTTCAAATAAAAGGAGATTTTAGGAATGGCTCAGAACTTCGCCTCGGCATTCGTTGCCAAGCTGAAGGAGCTCGGCGTCAAGCGCATCTACGGCCTCGTCGGTGACTCCCTCAACCCGCTTTCCGACGCCGTCCGCACCCAAGGCATCGAATGGGTCCACGTGCGCAACGAGGAAGCCGCCGCATTCGCCGCCGGCTCCGACGCACTCGCAACCGACGAACTCGCAGTGTGCGGCGCATCCTGCGGCCCAGGCAACACCCACTTCGTCCAAGGACTCTTCGAGGCGCACCGCAACGGCGCAAAGGTCCTCGCGATCGCCTCACACATCCCGTCCTTCCACATCGGGTCATCCTTCTTCCAGGAAACCCACCCAGAATTGCTCTTCCAGGAGTGCTCCTCCTACTGCGAGATGGCAAACTCCGCCGACCAGGGCATGCGCGTCGTCCACAACGCCATCCAGAACACCATGTCCGGCAACGGCGTATCGGTCGTCGTCGTCCCAGGTGACGTCTTCGCACAAGAAGTCACCGCCGACGCCCCAACCCTGTCCGGCAACTACGCCACCGGCGGCAACAAGCGCGTCTACCCAGACCCAGCCGAAGCCGCCCGCCTGGTCGAAGCCATCAACGAGGCCGACACCGTCACCCTCTTCTGCGGCTACGGCGCCAAGGACGCCCGCGACGAAGTCTTCGCACTCGCCGAAAAGATCAAGGCACCAGTCGGCCACTCCTTCCGCGGCAAGATGTACATCGAGTACGACAACCCATACGACGTCGGCATGTCCGGCCTCCTCGGCTACGGCGCCTGCCACGAAGCCTCCGACAAGGCAGACCTCTTCATCATGGTCGGCACCGACTTCCCATACACCGACTGGCTGCCCAGCAAGAACGTCGCCCAGATCGACATCGACGGCGCCCACATCGGCCGCCGCACCAAGGTGCACTACCCCGTCATCGGCGACGTCAAGAGCGTCATCGAGAACATCCTCCCGCACATCGAGGAGAAGAAGGACCGCTCCTTCCTGGACGCAATGCTGAAGCGTCACGCTGAGCTGCTGGAGTCGGTCGTCGGCAAGTACACGACGGAAGCCCGCGAAGCCCGCACCCCAATCCACCCAGAGCTCGCCGCCTCCGTCCTCGACGAACTCGCCGACGAAGACGCCTACTTCACCGTCGACACCGGCATGTGCAACGTGTGGTCCTCCCGCTACCTCACCCCCAACGGCAAGCGCGACGAATCCGCATCCTTCCTGCACGGCACCATGGCCAACGCCCTCCCGCAGGCCATCGGCGTCCAAGCCGCATTCCCCGACCGCCAGGTCATCTCCTGGTCCGGCGACGGCGGCCTCGGCATGCTGCTCGGCGAACTGCTCACCGTCAAGCTGCACAACCTGCCAGTGAAGACCATCGTGTTCAATAACTCCTCACTCGGCATGGTCAAACTCGAAATGCTCGTCCAAGGCTTCCCCGAGCACGAAACCGACCACGACGGCGTCAACTACGCCAACATCGCCGAAGGCGTCGGCATCAAGTCCTTCCGCATCGAAGACCCCGCCGACCTGCGCCCGAAGCTCAAGGAGGCCCTCGCCTACGACGGCCCCGTCCTCGTCGACATCGTCACCGACCCGGACGCCCTGTCCATGCCACCAAACATCACCTGGGACATGATGAAGGGCTTCACCGCCGCCGCAACCAAAACCGTCCTCGACGGCGGCGTCGGCCGCATGATCGACCTGGCACGCTCCAACCTCCGCCACATCGGCGGCGCAGCGTCGATCACCTTTAAGTAGTGGTCAGTTAGGCTCCAACGCCTTTGCGGCCCCGGGTTTCTGCCCGGGGCCGCTTCGTTTTTCGGGGTTTGCAGGCTTCTCCTCCTGCCGTTTTGAAAAAGTTCCCGCGCCCGGGAACGATTTTGCGTTTTGGGTCGATTCCGGTCGACCAACCGACCCGTTTCCCCAGGCCACGACGCCCGTCCACGAAGATCGTTCTCCATTCATGCCGCGATCGTGGGAACTTTTCGGAAGTCTGCAGCCCTGCTCGGCCCTGTGCTCCCCGCCCCTAATCCACTCAAAGCGTTCGATTAAAAGCGAGCGATGCAGGTCGCGCATTTTCAACCGGTCCGGTTGATTTCCGGCGACCTGCATCGCACGCTTTAAACACCTCGACACGAGCACAGCGAGCACAAAGCGAGCACAACGGACGCCATGGCCCGCCCAAACGCGCTCCACCAGCGCACCAAATTCGCTGCTTTCTGGATCTGGTTTTGTGTTTTCCCAGGTCGCAGATTATTGGCAATGGGATTTGGTGCCTTCCCTTTCTCTGTAGACACCAAATTCACTGTTTTTCCGGACGGCGCGTGGCGTTTCCCCAGGTCGCGACCTCTGAGCAAAGGAATTTGGTGTCGCGAAGCCTGGGATACGCGCACAAAACGGACAGCGAACCCAGCAAGCAACAGAAAACAGCCCCCGCCCATGCACTGCACGAGAAGGCGGAGGCTGTCCTGCCACCTAGGGGCCGAATCCTGCTTTACCGCGCCCGGCGCCGTGACCTGGCGGAGGACGGTTCCCACGTCACCAGCGCGGTGGAGCGCGGAACGTGGACGAGTTCGCCGCCACGCGGGCGGGTTTCCAAGCGTTGGCGTTCCAAGCGTTGGCGTAGTTGCGCGTTTTCTTCGCGTTTGGCCGCCAGTTCTTCTTGGAGCTCGTCGATGTGTTCGGTGAGCTCGATGATGGTTTTGATGCCGGCGAGGTTGACGCCGTCTTCCTGGGAGAGCTGTTGGATCCGGCGCAGCATGGAGATGTCGCGTCGGGAGTAGCGGCGCCCGCCGCCGCTGGTCCGCATCGGTGTGACCAGGCCGATGCGGTCGTAGGTGCGCAGGGTTTGGGCGTGCATGCCGGTGAGTTCGGCGGCGACGGAGATGACGTAGTACTCCTCAGCCATGGTTATGCACCTCCTGCCCACCCGGCGCGCGGGTCGAAGCCGGAGTCGCGTTCGGCTTGTTGGTAGGCGCGCAGCGCGCTGGTGGCGGCTGCGTCCAGGTCCTTGGGCACTGCGACTTCGACGGTGACCAGCAGGTCGCCGGCGTTGCCGGATTTGCGTGGCACGCCGCGCCCCTTGACTCGCAGGGTGCGCCCGTTGGGGGTGCCTGCGGGGACCTTCACGCGGACGTGTTTGTCCAGGGTGGGCACGGTGATGGTGCCGCCGAGGGCGAGTTCGCTGAAGGAGACGGGGACGGTGACTTCGAGGTCGTCGCCGGTGCGGGTGAACACTTTGTCGGGGCGGACGTGGACGGTGACGAAGAGGTCGCCGGCTGGTTTGCCGTTGGGGCCTGCTTCGCCTTGTCCTGCGAGGCGCACTTTTTGGCCGTCGACGACGCCGGCGGGGATGCGCACCGTGATGGTGCGGGAGCGCCGGACGGTGCCGGTGCCGTGGCACGTGGTGCACGGGTCCGTGATTACGTCGCCGGTGCCACCGCAGTTGGTGCAGGGGCGGGCCATGCCGAATGCGCCGGAGTTCTCGCGGACGTAGCCGGAGCCGTGGCACTGTTCGCACTGGGTGACGTGGCCGGATTTGGATCCGGAGCCGTGGCATGTGGTGCATGGGGCGTCGCCGGTGAGTTCGACGGGGAAGGTGGTGCCTTTGGCGGCTTCGCGGAAGTCGAGGGTTATTTCCGTCTCGACGTCCGCCCCCCGCGACGGCCGAGCGTTCCTGCCAGCAGCGCCGCCGCGGTTAAAGAGGCCACCGAAGAGATCACCAAGGCCGCCTTCTCCAGCTTGTCCAGCACCCCCGGCTCCTCCGAAGATGTCGGAGAGGTCGGAGAAGTTGAAGTCGCTCTGCCCCGTTTGGCGAAACCCTCCCGGAAAGCCGGGACCTCCTGCCCCTCCGAATCGGCCGCCGAAGCCGCCGGAGCTCATCATCGCCTTGAACTGGTCGTATTCTTTGCGTTTTTCTTCGTCGCCGACGACGTCGTACGCTTCTGCCACCTTCTTAAACTTCTCCTCGGCGGCTTTGTTGCCGGGGTTGGAGTCGGGGTGGTTTTCGCGTGCGAGCCTGCGGTATGCCTTCTTAATGTCAGCTGTGGACGCGTCTTTGGAGACGCCGAGGTCGCCGTAGTAGTCCTTGTTGGCCCACTCTTGTTGCATAGCCATCTCGCACCCTCCTTTCTCGGATGAATTTTGTTATTTCAAGTACAAAACCGGGGCGTAAAGGCCGCTTTTCGCGCACCTCACGCCCCGGCCCTGGGTTTTGTTGTTACTCGTTGTCTTCAGCAGGCTCTTCCGCAGGATCGGCGATGATGACCATTGCGTTTCGCACGAGTCGGTCGCCTACGCGGTAGCCCTTGCGCAGCACGGTGCCGATGACCTTGTTGTCGCCGGAGGACAGGTCTTGGACTGCCTCGTGGGTTTCAGGGTCAAAGGCGTCGCCTTCTGCGCCGAAGGCTTCGACGCGTTGCGCGGTGGCCACGCCACGGAGTTTGTCGGCGAAGGCTTTCAGTGGGCCTTCGTTTAAGTCTCCGTGTTGTTCGGCGAGGTCGAGGTCGTCGAGAAGCGGGAGCAGTTCGGTGGCGAAGGCTGCTTTCGCATGCTCGGCGATGGCCGCGCGTTCCCGCTCGGTGCGGCGCCGGTAGTTTGCATACTCGGCGCTCACACGCTGCAGGTCTTCGGTCCGCTCAGCAAGCTGCTTTTCGACGTCATCCTGCTCGCCCTCGTCCGTTTCCGGTGCAGCGTCGGCGTCGACCTCAGCTTCGGGCTCGGCAGCTTCTGCTGCTACTGCCTCGGCTTCTTCGATCAGGTCTTCAACCTGCTCCGGTTCCGGAGTATTCGGGTTCGTCATGGTGACCTCCTTCTGCAGTGTTGCTGTTGTTTACTTGGTTTCGTCGGTGTCTTCGTCGACTACCTCGGCGTCGACAACGTTGTCGTCGGCTGCCTCGGCCTGGGTTGCGCCCTCGTTGGCCTGTGCCTCGTAGAGCACCTTGCCCAGCTCCTGCGACTCGGTGTTCAGCTTCTCGACAGCCGACTTCACCGCTTCAAGGTCATCTCCCTTGAGTGCTTCGTCGACGGCGTCGGCTGCCTCGGTGACGCGGGTCTTGAGGTCCTCCGGCAGCTTGTCGGCGTTGTCTTCCATGAACTTGCGCGTCTGGTAAGCCGCGGACTCTGCACCGTTGCGGGTTTCCTGCTCCTCGCGGCGCTTCTTGTCCTCGTCGGCGTGTGCCTCGGCGTCCTTGATCATGCGGTCGATCTCCTCCTGGGACAGGCCGGAGCCGTCCTGGATCTTGATCGTGTTTTCCTTGCCGGTCGCCTTGTCCTTTGCGGAGACGGACACGATGCCGTTGGCGTCGATGTCGAAGGTGACCTCAATCTGCGGAACACCGCGCGGTGCCGGTGCGATGCCAGCCAGCTCGAAGGAGCCGAGCAGCTTGTTCGCGGAAGCCATCTCGCGCTCGCCCTGGAAGACCTGGATCTGCACGCTTGGCTGGTTGTCTTCAGCCGTGGTGAAGGTCTCGGAACGCTTCGTCGGGATGGTGGTGTTGCGCTCGATGAGCTTGGTCATCACGCCGCCCTTGGTCTCGATGCCGAGGGAGAGCGGGGTGACGTCGAGAAGCAGGACGTCCTTGACGTCGCCACGCAGGACACCTGCCTGCAGCGCCGCACCGAGTGCCACGACCTCGTCCGGGTTCACGGACTTGTTCGGCTCCTTGCCGCCGGTGAGCTCCTTGACCATGTCGGTCACGGCCGGCATACGAGTGGAACCACCGACCAGCACAACGTGGTCAATCTCGCCGACGGAGAGTCCAGCGTCCTTGATGACCTGGTTGAACGGCGCCTTGGTGCGGTCCAGCAGGTCAGAGGTGATCTTCTGGAACTCGGTGCGCGTCAGCGTCTCGTCGAGGAACAGTGGGTTCTTCTCGGCATCAACCGTGATGTATGGCAGGTTGATGGATGCCTGCTGGGAGGAAGACAGCTCGATCTTTGCCTTCTCAGCGGCCTCACGCAGGCGCTGCATCGCCATCTTGTCCTTGGACAGGTCGACGCCCTGTGCAGACTTGAACTTATCGACGAGCCACTCAACCACGCGGTTGTCCCAGTCGTCGCCACCGAGCTCGTTGTCACCCGCGGTTGCCAGGACCTCTACGACGCCGTCGCCGATCTCCAGCAGGGAGACGTCGAAGGTACCGCCACCAAGGTCGAAGACCAGGATGGTCTGCTCCTTGTCAGCCTTCTCCAGGCCGTATGCCAGTGCAGCTGCCGTCGGCTCGTTGACGATGCGCAGGACGTTCAGACCTGCGATCTGGCCGGCTTCCTTCGTAGCCTGACGCTGTGCGTCCTCGAAGTAGGCAGGGACGGTAATGACGGCGTCGGTAACCTCCTCGCCGAGGTATGCCTCTGCGTCCCTCTTCAGCTTCTGCAGCGTACGTGCGGAAATCTCCTGCGGGGTGTACTTCTTGTCATCAATCTCGACCGTCCAGTCTTCGCCCATGTGACGCTTAACGGAGCGGATCGTGCGGTCAACGTTGGTGACCGCCTGGTTCTTCGCGGACTGGCCAACCAGCACCTCGCCGTTCTTCGCAAACGCGACGACAGACGGGGTGGTGCGCGAACCCTCAGCGTTCGCGATAACTACCGGCTCTCCGCCTTCAAGGACAGAGACAACCGAGTTTGTCGTACCAAGGTCAATACCTACTGCGCGTCCCATTTCTACATTTCCTCCTGTGTTTGTCGAAGTCATTTCTGAAGTTAATCCGAAGTTGAATCGCCTCGACTCAACTTGACGGGAACCACTGTAGCAGAAGTTCCGCCAACCTTGAGCCTGTCACGCTCAATCCTTACAACATGCAATCCAGAAAGTTATTCCCACTCGACTCAACTTTTCCTAATCTTGCAGTCCAGGGGGTGTAAATAAGTTATGTCGGAGAGGTCTGGCACAATGTCTTGGTATGAACAACGAAGTTGAACCACAGGAGGAAACACAGCCCACCGCGGCCGACGCCGCGCAGGAGCTTTCCTCAGAAAATGTTGACCGCAGCACGGTCATCGCCTCCGACGGGCGCACCGCGGCAGCTTGGGCGGCGAGATTCATCATCATCGTCGCCGCCACCGCCATCCTGCTGTACCTGCTGAAGTACGTCTGGATGGGACTGCTGCCGATCTTCCTAGCGCTCATCGTGTGCACGGTGCTGTGGCCGCCAGTGGACTGGCTGCGCAAGAAGAAAGCGCCGCCTGCGCTCGCTGCGGCCGGCGTGCTCGTGGGGGCGTTCGCCATCATCGGCGGCATTTTCGCCGCGATGGCCCCGACCGTTCGCACCCAGGGCACCCAGCTCGTCGACCAGGCGCAGCAGGGTATTGACCAGATCACGCACTGGCTGCGCGACAACGTCGATAACGAGCTCATCGATCCAACCAAGGTTCAAGAGGTCATCGACCAGGTCACGAACGTCCTGCGAGGCCAGGCCTCCAACATCGCGTCTGGTGTGTTCTCAGGCCTCGGGGCGATCGCGTCCGTCGGCACCACCTTGGCGCTGACCCTGATCCTCACCTTCTTCTTCCTGAAGGACGGCTCAAAGTTCCTGCCGTGGCTCAAGGGTTACGTCGGCGTGCGCGCCGGTTGGCACCTCACCGAGGTCTGCATGCGTTCCTGGAACACGCTGTCCGGCTTCATCCGCACGCAGGCGGTCGTCTCGGCTGTCGACGCCATCTTCATCGGCCTCGGCCTGCTCCTACTCGGCGTGCCACTGTGGCCGGTCCTGGCAGTGATCACGTTCTTCGCGGGCTTCGTCCCCATCATCGGTGCGGTCACGGCGGGCGCGTTGGCGGTGATCATCGCGCTGGTCTCCAACGGCCTGACCAACGCCATCCTGGTGCTCGTGCTCATCATCGTGGTGCAGCAGCTGGAGAGCAACATCCTCCAGCCGATCCTGCAGTCCCAGGCAATGGGCCTGCACGCAGCGATCGTGCTGCTCTCCGTGGCGCTCGGCGGCACGCTGTTCGGCATCGTCGGCGCGTTCCTCGCGGTGCCGGTCGCCGCGGTCCTCGCTGTCTGGTTCCGCTACTGGGCAGAGATGGTCTCGCTCCGAACTGGCGAAGTCACCCCCGACGAGGTCCAAATGGCCACCCAACAGAGCCAGACGTTGGACTCCAAGGAGGCCTTCAACGCCGTGCGCGAACACATGGCACAAATGGGCAGGCGCTCCAAGAACTAAACACGTAGCGCTATATTGTTAAGATAACTAGCCTCAAAAACCGAAAGGACATATTTCTATGAGTCTGCGCGTCGCTGTCGTAGGTGCCGGGCCAGCCGGTATCTACGCATCCGATCTGCTCATCCGCAATCAGGAGCACGAGATCCACGTCGACCTGTTTGAGCAGATGCCTGCGCCGTTCGGCCTCATCCGCTACGGTGTCGCCCCGGACCACCCGCGCATCAAGGGCATCGTCAAGTCGCTGCACAACGTGATGGACAAGCCGAACCTGCGCTTCCTGGGCAACATCACCGTCGGCCGCGACATCACCATTGATGAGCTGCGCGAGTACTACGACGCCATCATCATCTCCGCCGGCGCTGTCCGCGACCGTGAGTTCCTCGTCCCAGGTGGCGACAAGTCGATCGGCGCCGGCGAGTTTGTCGGCTTCTACGATGGCAACCCGCGCTTCGAGCGCTCCTGGAACCTGGAGGCGCGCGAGGTCGCGGTGGTGGGCGTCGGCAATGTGGCGCTGGATATCTCCCGAATCCTGGCGAAGACCGGCGACGAACTGCTGGTCACTGAGATCCCGGACAACGTCTACGAGTCCCTGAAGAACAACAAGGCCGAGGTCATCCACATGTTCGGCCGCCGCGGGCCGGCGCAGGCGAAGTTCACGCCGAAGGAGCTACGCGAGCTCGACGAGTCCGACACCATCCAGGTGCTCGTCGACCCTGAAGACATTGATTACGACGGTCCCTCCGAGGAACTGCGCCGCGCCGACAAGTCCATCGACCTGAACTGCCAGGTCCTGGAGCAGTACGCGATGCGCGAGCCGGACGACGCCCCGCACAAGATCCACATTCACTTCTTCGAGTCCCCTGTTGAGGTGCTCACCGAGGGCGACGCCATCGTTGGTATCCGCACCGAGCGCACCGAGTTCGACGGCGAAGGCGGGCTGCGCGGCACCGGCAAGTTCACCGACTGGCCAGTCCAGCAAGTCTACCACGCCATCGGCTACCGCTCCGAACCCGTCGAGGGCGTCCCGTTCGACCTTGAGCGCCACGTCATCCCGAACGACGGTGGCCACGTCCTCGGCGAGGACGGCTTCGAGGACTCCCTCTACGTCACCGGCTGGATCAAGCGTGGCCCGGTCGGCCTAATCGGCAACACGAAGTCGGACGCGAAGGAAACGACCGACATGCTCATCGCCGACGCTGACGCCGGCAAGCTCACTGCCCCGGTCCACGAGGACCCGGACGCCATCCTCGGACTTCTCGACGAGCGCAGCATCGACTACACCACGTGGGACGGCTGGTACCGCCTCGACGAAGCGGAGCGCAAGCTCGGCGAAGAGTGTGGCACCCACAGCCGCGAGCGTAAGAAGATCGTCGAGTGGGACGAAATGGTCTCCTACGCCCACCACAAGCAGTAAGCTGCTGGCTATGCGCCAGTTTATGAAGAAGATCGCCGTTGCATGCGTGGGCGTCGCCACCGCCACTTCCCTGCTCGCCCCCGCCGCCGACGCGCGGCCGATGGTGAACCAGGGCGACCGCGTCCGCCTCGACATGGGGCTCGCCTACGGTATCTGCACCGTCGGCTACGTGGACCATGCGCGCAACCAGATCGCCATCGCGCGTCACTGCGTGAAGTTCCCGTTCCAGCAGGTGCTTGACGGCAGCGGCCGGCGCATCGGCACGGTGATCTCCTTCCCCGGCTGGCTCGTTTCCGCCGACGGCCCCAACGACTTCGCCTACGTCACCCTCTCCGGCGCTACCGCCGGCGCCAACCGGTTCTCCGGCAACGCGAAAGTCCACCCCAACGCGGTGCGCCCGGGCGAACGCGTCTGCTCCTACGGCGCCACCACGCGCCGCGAGTTCTGCGGGCACGTCACTGGGGTGCGCGGCAACATGGTGGCAACCTCCATCGCCGGGCCTCGCCACGGTGACTCCGGCGGCCCCATCTGGATCCCGGGCCGTGGCTTCGTCGCCGTCACCTCGGGCGGGGTATGGAAAGACAAGAAGTACTGGATGACCGGCTCCTACCCGGAGCTGTACTTCGGACCCGAACTGCTGTCTCCTGTTTCTATGGACCTTGACCAGCCCACGACGTCGTCAAACTCGATCCCGGGCTGGTACGCGCGGCAGCTGCGATAAGTTCGCCTAAAGTTTACTTTGGTGTTACCGACCGTGCACGTGCGCACATTATGGTGATACGTTGGCCCACACCTTGGGCCCTTTTTGGCGAGAGTTTTTTCAACGACAGGAAGCGCTTCATCATATGAGCATGGACACCGCGACAACGACGTTCACGCACCACCCCGACGGAGCAGACGCAGGTAAGAAAGACCCACTGGGTTTCCTGCCGTTCGGTGGCCCCTTCAAGACCTTCGTGGACTGGATGTCCGTCGTCGTCGCGGTGTGGCTGCTGCTCAACGCGGTGAGCATGATCGGCGCCGGCTTCCAGATGGCCGCCGGTGACCGCGCCGAGGAACTCTTCTCGTTTGCGCAGAACCCGTTCGTGGGCTTGGGCATCGGTATCCTCGCCACGGCGATCATGCAGTCCTCCTCCACCACCACATCGATTACCGTCGGCATGGTTGCGGGTGGCCTGCCCATCGAAATCGCCATCCCGATGCTCTTCGGCGCCAACCTGGGCACCACCGTCACCGCCACCCTCGTCGCGCTCGGCCTTTCCGGTAACAAGGAGCAGTTCCGCCGCGCCTTCGCGATGGCCACTGTGCACGACTTCTTCAACCTGATCGCCCTGGCCATCTTCATGCCGCTCGAGCTCGCCACCGGCTTCCTGCAAAAGACCTCGGGCGCGATCGCGCACTACACCAGCGGTGGTTCCGGCGGCATCCTCAACACGATCTTCAGCGGCATCGGCGACTTTGTCGACGCCATCACCGAACCACTCGTCTCCCTCGCCGAAACCGCCGTCAGCCCGCTGAGCCACGTGTGGGGCGGCATCATCCTCTCGATTGGCGGCATCGCCCTGATCATGGTGGTCATCGGGTTCATCGGCAACATGCTCGGCACGCTGCTGGTCGGCCGGGCGCAGGAGTTCCTGCACGCGGCACTCGGCAAGGGCACCCTCTCCGGTGTGCTTTCCGGCGCCGTCATCACCACGGCGGTACAGTCCTCCTCCACCACCACGTCGCTGACGGTGCCGCTGGCGGCGTCGGGCAAGTTCCACATGCGGGACCTGTTCCCGTTCGTGGTCGGCGCCAACATCGGCACCACCGTCACCGGGCTGATTGCGGCGTTCTCCGCGCCACCCGAGGTTGCCGAGGTCGCCATGCAGACCGCCCTGGTACACACCCTCTTCAACACCTTCGCAGCCATCATCATTATGTCGGTGCCGTTCCTGCGCGCACTTCCCCCGAAGGGTGCCGAGTGGCTCGCCGGCCTCGCCGATAAGAACAAGGTGTACATCTTTATCTGGGTCGGCAGCGTGTTCTTCGCGCTGCCGCTGCTGGCGATATTCATCACCAACTGGGTGTCGTAGGGGTTGGCAAAACCCAACCTTGTCCCTCGTCCCCTCGTGACAGAAAGTTCCCGCAATTCAGGTTGAACCCGGGACCTTTCTTCGTGGACATGCGTCACCACCTGGGGAAACGCAGCAACTGGTCGACCGGAACAGGCAGCTCACGCCAAATAGTTCCCGGTCGCGGGAACTATTTCAGAAATGCCGACCAAGACAAGCGCCAACAACCAGCCCCGGAACACCCGCGCACCAGCCAAGTATGCTTAGGAGCTATGACCATGCCTCAGCCGAATCCGAATTTCCAGTTCAACTACCGCATCAGCGACACCGACCGCAATGACGCGGTGACGGCGTTGTCGGTGGCGTTCGGGGAAGGGCGTCTGACCATGGACGAGTTCGATAGGCGGTGTGCGGCTGTCGCGAAGGCGGAGTACTCGCCGGACTTGATGGCGTTGTTCCAAGATTTGCCGCAGAAGCCGGGCCAGTGTCAGGTACCGGCGCCGCAGGTCCAGAACTCCCCGGTGTACACCAGCAAGGACATTGAGCTGGCCCGCAGGAGGGGTCGCAATGTGCGCGGTGGTCTGATGGGCTTGTCGACGATCGCCAGCCTCGCATTCATCGGCGTCTTTGCAGAGATGGGGGCGGACGCCCTAGCCACACTGTCACTGCTCATCATCCCGACCGTGTTTATCCTGCTGTACGTGATGAAGGTCGGGCCGGACAGCTGGTACGCGCCGTCGGTGCGGCAGATTCAGCGGGCGCAGCGCCAGGCGGTCAAGATGCAGCAGTTGGAGTTGCAGTCGCATCAGGCGGCGGAGATCGCGATGCGGAAGCAGCAGCAGCGCCAGCAGATGGACCAACTCAAGAACGATGCGTTGAATATCGCGCAGCAGACGATGCAGCGGTTCAACAAACGTGGTTAGGTTCGGGCGCTAGTATTGGCACATGGCCAACAAGAAGCAATCAGAAGCACCAGAACAAACAACCCCGCAGCACACGCCTTTTAAGCGGCACCGGCACTTTGACCAGGCCGAGAAGCTGAAGAACGTGTTTTATGACATTCGCGGCCCGGTGAGCGCGACCGCGGAGGAGATGGAGCGCGACGGCCACACCATCCTGAAGCTGAACACGGGCAACCCGGCCGTGTTCGGGTTTGAGGCGCCGGATGTGATCATGCGCGACATGATTGCCAATTTGCCGACGTCCCAGGGCTACACCACGTCGAAAGGCATTATTTCGGCGCGGCGTGCGATTGTGACGCGCTACGAGATGATTCCGGATTTCCCGGCGTTCGACATCGATGATGTCTACCTGGGTAACGGCGTGTCTGAGCTGATCAGCATGGTCACGCAGGCTTCCCTCAACGAGGGTGATGAGATCCTCATTCCGACGCCGGATTACCCGCTGTGGACGGCGGCGTCGACACTTGCGGGCGGCAAGGTGGTGCACTACAAGTGCGACGAGGAGGACGACTGGAACCCCTCGCTGGAGGACATCCGCTCCAAGGTGACCAGCAAGACCAAGGCCATCGTGGTAATTAACCCGAACAACCCGACGGGTGCGGTGTACTCGCGGGAGACACTCGAGGGCATCGCGAACATTGCCCGCGAGCACGAGCTGATGATCTTCGCCGACGAGATCTACGACCGCATTCTTTACGACGGCGCCCAGCACATCTCCATGGCGGAGGTTGCCCCGGACGTGATCACCCTGACGTTCAACGGCCTGTCGAAGGCGTACCGCGTGTGCGGGTACCGCGCTGGCTGGATGGTGATTACGGGGCCGCGTCGCCGGGCGAAGGGCCTCATCGAGGGGCTGGACCTGCTGTCCGGCACGCGCCTGTGCGCGAACGTGCCTGGCCAGCACGCGATCCAGGTGGCCCTGGGTGGACGCCAGTCGATTTATGAGCTCACTGCGGATGGCGGCCGCCTGCACAAGCAGCGTAACGTCGCCGTCCGCAAGCTCCGCGAGATCCCGGGCATCTCCGTTGTGGAGCCGAAGGGCGCCCTGTACGCCTTCCCGAAGATCGACACGGAGATGTACCAGATCCACGACGACGAGCGCTTCATGCTGGATCTGCTCAAGAGCGAGAAGATCCTCATGGTGCAGGGCACCGGCTTCAACTACCCCACCCCGGACCACTTCCGCGTGGTCACGCTGCCGTGGGCGTCACAGCTGGAAAACGCCATCGAGCGCCTCGGCAACTTCCTTTCGGATTACCACCAGCACTAGCGGATGACTCGCCACCCCGCCTTGTGCCAGGTGGGGATATCGAGGGCGTTGCGGGCGTCGATAATTACTCGCTTGTCGACGCCCACCAGCGGCTCCAGGAACGCATCCCACTCGGTCGCCAGGATGCAGAGGTCCGCGCCTGCGGTGGCCTGCGCGAGCGTGCCGGGAACATCAAGATCGGGGTAGGCGGCGCGGGCGTTGTCGAGGGCCTTCGGGTCGTGAACGCGAACGTGCGCGCCGGCGTCATGGAGGCGCTGCGCGACGTCGAGGGCAGGCGAGTCCCGGATATCGTCCGAGTTCGGTTTGAACGCCGCGCCCAGCACAGCGATGGTGCGCCCCTCCAGCGTGCCGAGCTCCCGCCGCGCCAGGTCCACGACGCGGGCGCGGCGCCCCTGGTTGATGGCGTCGACCTCCCTGAGAAACCGCACAGAGTCACCCGCGCCGAGCTCGTCGGCGCGCGCGATGAACGCCCGGACGTCCTTCGGCAGGCAGCCGCCGCCGAAACCGAGCCCGGCGTTCAGGAACTGGCGCCCGATGCGCGCATCCATCCCGATGGCGTCCGCAAGCTGGGTGACGTCCGCACCGGCTGCGTCGCAGACCTCCGCGACCGCGTTGATGAACGAGATCTTCGTGGCCAAAAACGCGTTCGCCGCCACCTTTACCAGTTCAGCGGTGGGAAGATCCGTCACCAACATTGGTGAGCCCTGCTCAATAGGAGTGGCGTACACCTCCCGCAGCACCTGCTCCGCGCGCCCACCCGGGCGCTGCCCCACCACGATCCGGTCCGGCGCCAACGTATCCCGCACCGCGTGGCCCTCGCGCAAAAACTCCGGGTTCCACGCCACCTCCACCGCATCCGGGAGGCGCTCCTGCAGGCGGCGCGCCGTGCCCACCGGCACCGTCGACTTGCCCACCACCAGGTGCTCCCCCTCAAGGATTGCGGAGAGGTGGGAGGTGGCGTCGTCAAGAAATGAAGTGTCCGCGGCGAGCCCACCGGAAACCTGCGGCGTGCCGACGGCCAAAAAATGCACCCGCGCGAACCCCGCCACCTCGCGCAGATCCGTCGTGAAGCGCAGGCGACCCGACGCCGTGTGGCGCTTGAGTAGTTCATCGAGGCTGGGCTCGAAAAACGGCGCACTCCCCGACTGCAGGGCCGCAACCTTGCGCGCATCCGTGTCCACCGCCAGTACCTCGTGGCCCAGCTCAGCCATGCACGCAGCGTGTGTCGCCCCCAAATACCCCGCGCCGACCACCGACAATCGCATACGCGAGGCCTCCTACCGGAAGTTCAAGTACGCCTTCGACGGCGTCGGACCCCGCTGCCCCTGATACTTCGAGCCCAACGCGCCACTGCCGTACGGCACCTCCGCCGGCGACGTCATCGCGAACAACGCCAACTGGCCGACCTTCATCTCCGGCCACAGCACGATCGGCAAATTAGCCACATTCGACAGCTCAAGCGTGATGTAGCCCGAAAACCCCGGATCGATGAACCCGGCCGTCGAGTGCGTCAACAGGCCAAGCCTGCCCAGAGAACTCTTGCCCTCTAGACGCCCAGCCAAATCGGCTGGCAACGTGAACTTCTCCAACGTCGACGCCAAGACAAACTCACCCGGGTGCAGCACAAACCCCTCACCCTCAGGGACCTCCACCAGCGTAGTCAGATTCGGCATCTCCTCACGCGGATCAATATGGGTATAGCGCGAGTTATTGAACACGCGGAAGAACCGATCCAAACGCACATCCACCGACGACGGCTGCACCAACGCAGCGTCATACGGCGCAATACCGAGGCGTCCCGAATCAACGGCGTCACGAATGTCATGGTCTGAAAGAAGCACGGCGCCTAGTCTAGCCTGCTTTGGGGTGGGGCTAAAGTAAACGCATGCACCGAATCCTCTCGACCATTCTCCTGACCGCCGCTCTCGCGGTCAGCGGCGCCCCAATCGCCACAGCGAACACCAGCGACATATTTAACGACGCCTCTTGCGTCCCCGCCGCCGACAAAACAACACCCGTGCTCTATGTACACGGCACCTCCGCAAACACCGAAAAGTGGGCCCAAAACGCCGTCGCCCTCAAAGCCGCAGGCTACTGCGTATGGGGCTTCGACTACGGCCGTGGCAGCGGACTCCCATCTCTCTTCCCTGGCTCCTACGGCAACGCCGACATCAACAGCTCCGCACGCGAACTCGCCCGCAACGTCGAACGAGTCAAAGAAGCAACCGGATCCGACCAAGTCGACCTGGTTGCCCACTCCCAAGGTGGTCTACTCGTAAAGAAGTACATCGCCGAACTCGGCGGAGGCGACAACGTCCGCCGCGCAGTCACCGTTGGCGCCACCTTCCACGGCACCGACCTCAACGGCACCGGCAAAATCCTCTCCCCCATCGCCCGCGCATTCCCGCGTCTCGCAGCGTTCTTTGCAGGACCAGGCGCAGTCCAACAACTCAACGACTCCCCCGTCATCCAAGCGCTCAACACGCTTCCCGACACCCAAGCCGGAATCGTATACACCACGCTCTACTCACCATCCGACACCACCGCCACCCCAAACAGCACTTCAATCCTGCAGGCCGTCGACGGAGCGGACGTCGCCAACATCAACATCGAAGCATCCTGCCCGAACTCCGGCCGAGTCCTGCACCCCAACATGCAGTCCGACCTCACCGTCGCGGCCCTCACCCGGTGGGGCCTCGAGCGCACCGCCGACGACCGCACCCCCAACCAGCGCGCCTGCTCACTCAGCGCACTCCCCGACGGGTCCGACGCAGCCCGCTAGCGTTTGGCGAATTAGCAGCGCGGTGCTAAAATTACCCACTGCTGCATTACATGCGCTGCCGGCGTAGTTTAGTGGTAGAACATCAGCTTCCCAAGCTGAGAGTGCGGGTTCGATTCCCGTCGCCGGCTCCACTATGACGTCGAAAATGATAAGTAGGCGTTTGCGTTAGCGCGTACGCCCCAAGGGGGTCAAGAAAATCGCTTGCGTTAGCGAGTGTATAGCGCATTAGCTCTGACCTGCGGAAGCGCTTTCCTCTCTTTCGGCTGAGCGAGCGTTTGCGTTAGCAGGCGTTGATCTGGTCAAGGCGGACGCTATGGTCGGCGACCTCGGTAACGAGTTCAGCGTCGTGGGTGATGACAATGACGACGGCACCAGTGTCAGCGAGTTTACGCATTACTCGGGAAATCGCGACAAGGTGCTTGTAGCCAACACCGGACGTGGGTTCGTCGAAGATGTAAACTTTCTTGTTCGCAGCAAGCGCTGTAGCAATAACCAGGCGTTGGCGCTGCCCGCCAGAGAGTGCTTGGGGATGGTCAGCCTCGTGGTCGGCAAGGTCGAGTTCTTCAAGGATCGCGTGGGCATCGATGTGTTGCTTTTCGGCTTTGGTCGTGCCGAGCGTGACTTCGTCGATGACGGTATCTGAGAACAACTGTCGGGTAGGGTCTTGCATCACAAGGTAGGCGTCACGGCTGGGGAATTTTTGTCCATTGAGTGTGATGGATGCGTGTTTGGCTTTTTCTAGTCCGCAAACAATGCGTGCCAGGGTTGATTTCCCTGAACCGCACGGGCCGAGGAGCGCTGTGATTTTCCCTGCCGGAAAGAGCACATGGTCGACGTTGAGAACCGTTTTCCCCTGCCGGTAGGCGAAGGTGAGGTTGTCGATCGTGAGCCCCTCCCCTGCCGGTTCCGGAAGTTGTGGCATAGACACAGTCACTAGGGATCGCAGTCCAAGCTGTTTGCGCTCCTCATCCGAGGTAGCGTAGAACTCTTCGCCGGTTGCGGTGAGGGCGATCTTGCCTTTGTCGAAGCAGTAGACACGGTCAGCGATCCCGGAAAGAAAACTTAGCCGGTGTTCAGCAATGATGATCGTGTGTCCATCAGCTTTGAGCCTGGCGATGAGTGTGGCGAGTTGGCCGATAAGATCAGCTGATAGGTTCGCGGTCGGCTCGTCAAAGACGATCAGCGACGTGTTGTTGCACATGGCGACGGCGCAGGCCACGCGTTGCATCTGCCCGCCCGACAGCTGTGTGACGCGGGATTCCAACAGGTCGGCGATACCTAACTCGGCTGCAACCTCGTCAATGCGGGCACAGATCTCCTGCGGGGCGCGGCCGAGATTTTCTGGGCCGAAGGCGAGTTCTTGGCGCACGTGAGTGGTGTAGAACTGGGTGCGTGGGTTTTGAAACACTGTCGAACAGTGGTGGGCAAGCTCTGATAGATCTACTCGTGCCACGTCAATGTCGTCGACTGTGACGCTTCCGGTAAGGTCGCCGTCGTGAAAGTGCGGGATGAGCCCGTTAAACAGCCGTAGCGCGGTGGTTTTCCCCGATCCCGATGCGCCACACAGCAAGGTGACGGTTCCAGGTGTGATGGTGATGGTTGCGTCAGTGATTGAGGGGTGGTCTGCTCCTCGATAGGTGAAGGTGACGCCGGTGGCTTGGGTTATTGTCATAGGACGATTCTCCATATCGCGAAGCCGATAACGACGAGCAGAATGACTGCGTCGATCACACGGAATTTCACGACCGTGACTGAGGTGGGCTTTGCGGTTCCGCCCAGTCCTCGCACGAGGGCAGCAGATGCCAGTTCGTCCCCGCTGCGTACCACGGTCGATAGCAGCGGGATTGTGAAGTACTGGGCCGCGCGCAGGGAAAACGCAGACATGCCGCGTAGTTTCATCGCATCTGAGATCGCTTTAACCTCGTGGCCGATCACGGGCAGCACCCGTAAGGCAACCGAGATTGGGATCGTGAAACAGGTCGGGATCCGTGAGCTGACGAGTGCTTTTTGCAAGGTGGCGGGTCGGATTACACCGATCGCGTATGCGCCCATGCCTGCGCTGACACTGAATCGCCACATCCACTGCAAAAACAGCATGAGGAACGCGCTGACCGTTGACTTCCACACCAGTGGTATCACGAAGACGAGCCCGCCGAGGACCGCAAACGTGGCCAGGTAGACGGCCACCCAGCTCGGGCGCACGAGCGTGTTGGGGTTGATCGCAGCGCTCGCCAGCATCACGGCGGCGAATCCGCCCAGAGCACACACGAACCACGGCGAGTAGGCACTGTAGATCGTGGTGGAGACGATGACGAGCGCTACGATAATCGTGCGCGGGTCGGGAAGTTTAGACAAGACCGGCCCGTTCAAAGTGCTTACGCGCCACCCTGGTTCCCAACAGACCAGCAAGCCAGCCCACGATGAGCATCACAACGAAGAAGCCCAACAGAATCGGAATCGTGACAACCTGCGCCATCTTCGCGGCATACTCGGCGCCCATTTGTTCGGCGATCTGCGACATATATGCGTCTTGGTCCATAAATAGCGGCATCCACGGGGAAACATAGATCGGCAGAATAAACAGTGCGTATGCCAGCGGAACGCGAACCTTCACGCTCTTCGGCCCCTTGGTAATGACTAGGTCGGCGAGCAGGCCGAATACAGCGGCCACCGCGATTCCCCCTACCCAGTGGCCGGTCACGGAGAAGAGGATTTCGATGATAATCAGCATGATTGTCAATGCCCCCATCTTCGGAGTGCGTGCTGTGAACAGCGCAAAGACGATGCCGTTAACGAGAATAGAAAGCAAGAAGCCGGCATACATGGCGGCGGGGATGAACCCGAGCATTCCGAATGCAAACACGATGACGAACATCAAGGCGGTGAAGACGCCAATGTTGATGAAGTCGCGCGTGTTGAGGCGCGAGGATGTAGGCGTAGACATAGTTTTTCCTTTCATGTGCTTATACGTGCTGTGTTTAGACGAGTTGCCATCCAGCTGCGTTGATGCGTTCTTGCCAGAAATCGCGGTATTGACCCGGCTGGTTGACCAGCTCGTCGTGGCACCCGCGCTGGGCGATACGCCCATCGTGGGAGAGCACAATGATTTGGTCAGCTTGGCGAATGGTTTCAAGTTTGTGGGCGATGACAATTAGTGTGGAGTGCTTACGCAGCTCGTTCATCGCCGCAACAATGTTGGCTTCATTTTCCGCGTCCAACGCGCTGGTGGCCTCATCGAACAGCACGATCGGGGCTTTCTTCACCAAGGCGCGAGCGATGGACACTCGTTGGCGTTCCCCACCTGACAGTGCACGCCCGCCAGCACCCGCCAATGAATTCCAGCCGTCTGGGAGGCGGTTGACAATTTCCGTCACGCCCGACAGCTCAGCGGCCCACCTGATTTCTTCATCAGTAGCTTCGGGATTGCCAAGGCGAATGTTGGCTTCGAGAGTGTCGTTGAATAAGTAGACGTCTTGGAAGACCAGAGATATCTGGCGCATCAAATCTTCGGTGGTCTGCTCGCGCACGTCCACTCCGCCAACGCGCACGCTGCCGGACTGCACATCCCAGAAACGTGCAACCATCCGGGCGATCGTCGTCTTCCCGCACCCAGATGGACCAACCAGGGCACACATGCCGCCTTGCGGGACATGGAAGGACATATCGTGCAGCACCGGGGTGTCCGGATCGTAGCTGAAGGTGACGTCCTCGAAACGAACATCACCAGGTGCCCTCACTGGTGTAGAGGCATCGGGTTCGGACAGTTCGGGGGCATCCATGACCTTGTCGACGTGGTTCATCTGCTGGCGGCGTTCTTCCAGCCCGGTCATGCAGCCACCGATGTCTTGGAGCATGGTGGTGAACCGCAGGCACATGCCGATTGTGACCACGGCGTTCAGCGCATTCATTTGCCCGCCGAGGGCGAGTTGGGCAGTCAGCCAGATCATTATCACGACAAGGGCTTGGACGAACATTCCATTAATCAGGTTCGCTAATGTTTCGATCCACAATGCTTTGCGGCTTTTGCGGTCAGCCTGTTTGAATGCCCGATCAAGGGCCGGGTAGTCGTCGGCGACATGGCAGGAGCGCAGCGCGCCTTGGCAGGTGGCGAATTCGACCATGCGAGCCGCCAATTCTGACTCAGCTGGTTCGGAAACCTGCTTACCTTTATCAAGAAGCACGCGGGAGATATGGAGGAAGGCGAGCATGATCGGGAACGCGATCGTCAAGGTCAGTCCCAGCCGCCAATCCCAGAACCAGGTTCCCACAGTGATCACCAGCACGGCTGAGAGTTTTTGGACGAGGGAGAAAATGAAGTGCGCCGCCGACTCGCCCAAGTTCATCATTTCCTGGGTGACCATGCGCGACAGTCGGCCAGAGCTACCCGAATCGAACACTCCCAACGGTAGGCGGGCTACTTTGTTACCTATTGCGTGGTGGACGTCGTGAATGAACCCGAGCGCGCCAATATAGCCGGTGCGCATGCCATAAAACTCGGTGCCTACACCCGCTACCGAGATCACCGCCAAGGCGATGAGCCAGCCCCAAAACGATAACCCCCACACCGGCATTCCGGTCGCTAGGGCACTTGCTGCGGGAAGCAGAATCAGCAGGGCAAAGCCGTGACACAGTCCTGAGACCGCACCCCACGCTTGACCGACCGAGAGGTCACGCCACGAGGCGGGTTCCATCAAACGCTTAAAGCGTGGCAGCAATAGTTGATTCATCGTGTCATCTCCTCACATGCACCTTGGGCAAGAAGTGCCTGATAGTGCGCATTACCCAACAGCTCGTCGTGTTTACCGACCACAGCAATGCGCCCGCGTTCCATGACGACAATCTGATCCGCGCCCCTGATCGAGGCCAACCGGTGGGCGATCACAATCACGGTTCTGCCTTTGGCAAGAGTCGAGAGAGCTTGTTGAATTTTCGATTCCGATTCCGGGTCCGCCATCGCCGTCGCCTCGTCCAGCACCAACACTGGGGCATCAACCATGAGCGCCCGGGCGATCGCGATACGGGCTGCCTGCCCGCCCGAAACGTGGGTGTCCTCCCCCAACACGGTGTCGTAACCATCTGGCAGGCTCATGATGAACTCGTCGATCTGCGCGGCTCTCGCCGCCTGTCGCACCTGATCCAAGGTTGCGTCTGGCGCGCCCAGGGCAATGTTGTTGTGGATGGTGTCGCGAATAAGCTGTGCATCTTGCAAGACGAACGCGACCGTCGAATACAACAAATCCTGGGAAATGCTCTTTAGATCAACCCCGCCGATAGTGATCGTGCCAGCGTCCGGGTCATCGAAGCGGGCAATTAAACTCGCCAACGTCGACTTCCCCGCACCCGACGGGCCAACCAGCGCGGTCACCGTGCCTGCCGGAATGCTCAGGCTCACCTCGTCTAATGCCTGGGTGTCGTCATAGGCATACGACACACCCCGAATCTCGATATCATGACCGTGTGGTGTCTGTGGCGCATCGGGCTGACTCAACGCTGGTAGCTCCATGACGTTCACCAGCCTCACTGCCGCAGACCCTGCGAGCTGGTACGACCAGGCGATGGTTGCGACTGCCATCAACGCTCCCGGCAGCACCAAGGCGATCAACGTCGTCGTTATCACCTCGTAGATGCTCACCCAACCGGCGTTCATCATCAACGCGCCACCGCCAAGGTTCACGATCAACAACACCGGGATCGACACCCACGAAAATGAGGCGACCGACATCGACACCAGCGGCATACACCACGCCCGGTAGAACTTAGAAAACTCGTTAGCCGCATCTAAATAGGCTTTATGTGCTTGGCCGACCTTGCCGAATGCTTTCACCACTGAGATACCGGCAACGAACTCGGCCATCGTTGCCGAAACCTGAGCGAGCTTGGTGTCCATTTGTGCGGTCTTCTCATTCATCCCACGCATCGACATGCCATACATGCCCACATAAATCGGAATCGTCGCAATCGACAGCAGAGCGAGCCGCCAATCCACCACAAACGCATACACCAACAAGGCGAGCGGGGATACGATCGCGTTCAGTTTCTCAATCGGCCCGTGCGCGATCACTGTATGCACCGTGGCCGTATCATCCTGAATGGTCTTGCGGATCTTCCCCTCACCCTCGCGGGTAAACCACGACAGCGGAGCAGTCGACATTCGGGCGGCAATTTGCCGACGCATCTGATTACGCAACGACAGGTCAATAAAATGCGTCACGCCCAATGCAACAAAATATAAGGTCAACCGGGCCATGTATGCGCTGACGAGGAGCATGACGATCCAGTTCACCCGCGCCGGGTCCACCTGGTCTTGCATAAGTTCTCTGCCAAGCTCCACCAGAGCCACATACGGGGCAATAGCCAACACGCCTGAGAGAAAAGCCAAAACCTGCGCGATAAACAGTTTGCCTTTCACCGGCTGCGATAGCTGACGGATCGCGTTCTGGCCAGCGACAGATTTTTCCTTCGCGGACCCATACTCACCGTCAACAACCTGATCCGTTACACTATCGTTCACGTAAACACCATCCTTATTAGGTAAGTCTAACCTTACTCGCCTTCTGGGAGGTGTACCTAACCGTGCACATCAACCGATACGAGCATCACCCTTTCAAGGCCATGCTTACCTGTTCACCGGTGCGGAATACCAACCGGATCGTATCCTCGTCTACGATGGCGTGGTCAATGAGTGCGCTCCACTCTACATCTGTAAGAACGAAGGCTCTTGGGCTGGAAGTTTGCCGCGCCCGCGAAATGGGTTCGCACCGATCAAGCACTTCAGGACTGTCCAACACGAACTTGAAGCAAGTCCATCTACTGCTCAAGAGTGCGAAACACTCACAGAGTTAATTCTCGAAACGCTCAATCAAGCCGGTATTGAAACACTCCGTGCCCTCCAACCACTAGCTGAAAGCGATGACACCCCCTAACCAGATACCCGCTAACGCAAGCCCACCCGCAGATCCCCTTGGCTTCAAACGGACGCCACCCCCAGTGGGCGTTACAGCGATGACTGCCGGATCGCCGAACCTCCAGCGAAGTAGCGAGCAGTCTCAAAAACAGCTAAATCCCAGCTCAACAGGGGTTTAGTGGCTCATGCGGCTTTTATCATTTTCGACGTCTAAGCCTCCACTAACACCCCTTTTGCAGGGGTGTTTACGTTTGCCGTTTTTGAGGTGGGCGGAGACGCGAGTGACAAAAGACGCAACCCGGAAAAATTTGGTCGCCATAACCGCAGGCCGTAAAAGGGCTAGACGTCAAGAGGTGCGTCTTTTGTCACTGAAGCGAAAGGGAAGAAGCCAAGAACAGAGACCCTACCCGCAGCGGACGATGGGCTGCGGGTCGTAGACCGTGGTGGTGGTTTCGCGGCTAAGTTCGTTGCCGTCGAGGTCGGTGATCACGCGGGTGTCGGAGGTGGTGAAGCCGGGGGCGCCGCCGGATGGGGCGCAGTCGGGGCCGGTGACGGTGCGGGGTTGTGGCTGGGTGTAGGCCCAGCGTCCACCGTTGATGGACTGCACGTTGACGGTCTTGACGCCGAGGAGGCTGACGGTGATGTTGCCGCCGCCGTAGTTGGTGACGATTTTGACGGGGTGGTTGCTGTCGTTGCGGAAGGCGAGGTCGATGGCGCCTTCGTAGACGGTGGCTTCGCGCCCGGCTGGGTAGCGGGAGATGTAGTAGGAGTGCGGGGTGGAGGCGACGTCGGTCATGCCGGCGAAGTAGGCGGCGTTGTAGAGGGTGGTGGCGAACTGGGAGATGCCGCCGCCGACGGCGGTGCCGCCGCGGCCGTTGATGATGATGCCGGATTCCACGTAGCCCTGGGCGGTGCCGCGGGGGCCGGTGTAGCCGTTGAGGGAGAACGTTTCGCCTGGGTTGACGATCGCGCCGTTGACGGTGTTGGCAACGATGCGGATGTTTTCCCCGGAGGCGCCGGAAAATCCGCCGGTGGTGAAGGAGCCGACGGTGTCGTTGAAGGTGGCTTGTTCGGCGTCGGCGGTGGTGAAGGTGGCGGGGACGTTTTTGTAGGTGGCGTCCCAGGTGCGGTCGGCGTTGTGGAGGAGGCGGTCGTCGAAGCCTTTGAAGGTGGTGTCCCAGTCGACGTTGATGCCGTCGACGGAGGGTTCGATGCCGCCGCTGGTGAGCACGCGGGCGTTCTTGGCCTCGACCTCGGACTCTTGCAGCTGCTCGCCGAGGATCGCGCCGGCTGCTTTGTGGTCGACGATGGGTGTGAGGGTTTCGTCGAAGTGGAGGATTTCGCCGATGCGTTCCTTCGGGATCACGGCTGTGACGTTCTCGCGGCCGTTGACGGTGAGTGGGCCGGAGAGGGCGCGGTGGACCGGGCCGTCCAACGCTTCCTTCAGAGCGGAAGCGCCGATGCGCGGCGCTATTGGTTGCGGCTCAACGGTGACGCCATCGGGGTTGAGCCAGTGGGTGGTCAGCTCGGTGCGCAGCGCGTCGGCGGGCACGTCCTGGCCGTCTTCGGGGGTACGTTCGCGGGCGGTGCCACCCTCGAGGCTGATGGCGGCGTCGACGGGGTCGCGGTGCAGTTCTTTCTGTAGGCGGGTGATTTCGGGGGCGAGTTTCGCGTCGTCGACGCTGGGAACGACGGCCACTTCGTGCTCTCGGATCAGGCCGCTGAGGCGCTCAATCGGGCTTGCGGACTGCAGCCCGGCCGCCTCAATGGTCGCCACGTAGTCGATGCCGAGCCCGGCGCGCTGCGGCACCACTTCGGCGCGCTCTGGCCCGGAGGTGACGGTGATGGGGCGTGAGGGGGCGTCGCCAAGTTGGGCTTTGAGCTCGGCTTCTGCTTCCTGCGGGGTGAGTCCGCCGATGGCGACGCCGCCGACGGTGGTGCCGCGCGGCACGTGGCCGCGGTTGAGCGCCAGGTCGGCGAGGTAGATGGCCAGCAGCACCGCGAGCACGCCCACGGAGAAGCCGATGAAGATCTTTGTTGCCCTATTCACCCGCCCCAGGGTAATAGAATTTGGGCTATAACCCAACGTCAATGAGTTGTTGTTGCACGCGGGTCGCGGCTTCGTCGATGCGGGATTCGGGGATTTCTCCCTTTTCGACGCCCGCTACGACACCATCGATGATGCCTGCGATGTCGTGGCCGGAGGACCAGAGGGCTTGGTCGGCACCTGCGCTGATGGCGAGGCGGACTGCGTCGGGTGTGGGGGCGTATTCGAGGATGCCGCGCATGCCGGAAAGGTCGTCGGTGACGGCGACGCCTTCGAAGGGGACGCCGCCGGGGTAGTCGCCTTCGCGCAGGATGCGGTAGGCCTCCGGGTTGAGGCTGCTGGGCACGCCCTCGGCGCCGAGGCCGGGCACGATCATGTGGCCGACCATGACGCTGGCGCGCGGGAAGCGCTGCAGGAGCTCGCCGTAGGGGGCCAAGTCGAAGGCGTGCAGGTCCCCGATGGGTGGCGTGGTGGCGAGCTTCTTGTGGGTGTCGCCGGAGGCGCGGCCGTGCCCTGGGAAGTGTTTGAAGGTGGGGGTGACGCCGGCGTCGATAAGGCCTTGGGAGAAGAGTGCGGCGATGCGGGTGACTTCGTCGGGGTCGCGGTGGAAGGCGCGGTCCCCGATGATGGCCAGGTCGGCGGCGTCGATGTCGACGACGGGGGCGTAGTCCACATTGATGCCGTGGGCGCGAAGCGAGCGGCCGATGTCGTAGCCGGTGCCCTGGATCACCGCGGGCGTCCCGGTGGCGAGGCGGCCCGGCGCGGGGAAGTCCCCGAGGACGTCGGTGTGGCGCTGGACGCGGCCGCCTTCGAAGTCGATGGCGACGGTGAACCCGCGCGGGTACTGCTCGCGAAGGGCGTTGATGTCGCGGCCGGGGTCGTCGAGAAGTTTGGGGTCGGCCCAGCTGGGGATGATAAGGCCGCCGACGCCTTGGTCGAGGGCCGCGCGGGCCTGGTCGTAGTTCTTCACACCAACGACCATGAGGGATGCGACGCGCGCCCGCAGGTCCTCCGGGACGCGCTGCTGAGCAGGCGTTTTGGGGACAATCTCGGTAATTGGCACCGTGTCGGTGGGCAGGAGTGGGATGTGGTTGTGGAGCGGAGTGGGCGTCGTCACGGGTTGTGGGGCTGGCTCGGGCGCGCACCCGGCGAGCACGACGACGAGCCCCGCCGTCGCCGCGGCGGACCCCCATACACGTCTGGTACGCTTTTGCACATGTCAAACCGTACTACCTTGCCTTCCGTTGTGGCTAGCGCCGTCGTCGGTGTTGTGCTCGGCGTGGTGGGCGTGATTGGGGTAGCGGCGTTCTCCGGGCAGAATTCCGTGCCGGTGTCCAACGCCGTCCCGGCAGACGAGGCCGTGCTTGGCGGCCCGGAATATGGCGCGCGCTAAACTCCGCAGCTGTATTCCCCACCTGGTCGCGTGGGTCATCATCGCGCTGATTGTGTGGGCGCAGGCGCCCGGGCAGATCGCCGCAGACACCAAGTTCGACCTCACCACCAACCCGGCCGGGTTCCTCGCGCAGGCCATGCACGCCTACACGGACCGCTTCACGCTCGGGCAGCTGCAGAACCAGGCGTACGGCTACCTTTTCCCCCAGGGCGCGTTCTTCCTGCTGCCGCTGCCCGCCTGGGTGCTGCAGCGCTGCTGGTGGACGCTACTGGTCGGGTTGGCGTTCTCCGGGACGTACGCGCTGGCCAGACGGCTGGGGATGCGCGGGGTGGCGGGCCCGGCGGTGGCCGGGGCGCTCTACGCGTTCAGCCCGCGCATCCTGACCACGCTGACCGCCATCTCTTCGGAGGCGTGGCCGGTGGCGTTGGTGCCGTGGACGCTGCTGCCGCTCCTGGGGGACCAACGCCGGGGGCCGCGCCTTGCCGCCGCGCTACTGCCGGTGGCGTGCATGGGCGCGGTCAACGCGACGGCCACCATCGCAGCCTGCCTACCCGCCCTGCTCGTGCTGTGCGCGCAGCGCCAGTGGCGGGCCGCCGCACTGTGGCCGGTGGGGGCGGTACTGGTCAACGCGTGGTGGCTCGGCCCGCTCGTGGTGCTCGGCCGCTACTCCCCGCCGTTCACCGACTTTATTGAGTCCGCCTCAGTGACCACCGCGTGGCTCAACCCGATCGAGGTCCTGCGCGGCACCACCAGCTGGACCCCCTTCGTCGACGCAGAGCGCGCCGCCGGGCACCTCCTAGTCACCGAACCCGTATTCGTGCTGCTCACGTCGGGTGTGGCGGCGCTCGGCATCGCGGGGCTCGCCCGCCGCGACATGCCCGCCCGAGCCCCGCTCATCACCGTCTTCGCGGTGGGCGTCGGCATGCTGTGTTTCGCGCACGCCCACCCCTCACTTTTCGACGCCCCCCTCGCCGCCTTCCGCAACCTGCACAAATTCGACCCGTTAGTCCGCCTCCCCCTGGTGTTGGGAGCCGGGTGGGTAGTGTCCCGGGCGCGCACCCCGCAGCTGGTCGGCGCCGTCACGCTGGTGGCGGTCGCGGTATCCCCGGCGTGGTCGCTGCGCCTCCTTCCGCAAGGCACCTGGCAGGAACCGTCCAAAGATTGGGTCGCGGCGGCCCGCTGGCTCGACGAACACGCCACCGGCACCCGCACGCTCGTCGTCCCCGCCGCCCCCTTCGCCCGCCAGACCTGGGGCTGGACGCGCGACGAACCCATCCAGGCGCTCAGTCAGGCGCGCTTCGCAGTGCGCGACGCCATCCCCCTCGTCGACCCGGAAGCGATCCGGGGCCTCGACGGCCAGGTCCGCGCCGTGGATACGGAGGCGCTGCGCGCCATCGGGGTGGGCGTCGTCGTGGTCCGGCACGATTTGGAGGAGGAGGTGGCGTCGACAAGCGTGCCTAATCTTGGCGAGCCGACCGTGCGCTTCGGGGACGTCGATATTTATGCGCTGGAGCCCACGCGCGACATGATGCTGACTAGCGCCACCCCCGTGCGCGTCGACGCCGGCGGCGAGGCCCTGCCCCTTCTGTGGCGCGAGTTCGGCTACTTCCCCGCAACCCTGACCAGCGGCGATGCGGACATCGTGACCGATACGCCGGCGTTGGCGGTGCGTAACTACGGCGCTGTGCAGCGCGCGCAGTCCGCGCACCTCGCTGCTACCTCTGAGGGCACGGACGTACGCAACCTGGTGCCGGACTACCCGTCTGCGGGCACACCCGTCGGCGTGGCAATGGAGGGCAGCGCTTCCGCCTCCTCTTCCGCCGCCGACGCCACCGCCTTCGGCGGCGCCCGCGCTTCCCGCTCACTCACCGCCGCCTTCGACGGTCTCGACGACACTGCCTGGTGGCCCGCCGCCCAAGACCCAAACCCGTGGCTGCGCTTCACCCCCACCGCCGACACCGCCACCATCACCACCACCGCCAACACGAAAGTGCAGCTCACAGACGTTTCCGGCGAGCGCACGCTCAGCCTCGTGGCCGACCAGTTCCGCACCATCAGCGTGCACGGCGAAACCACCCTTACGCTCACCGAGCCCGTCGGCATCACCGAAATCGACGCCGGCATCCACCGCATCGTCGACGTCCCCGGCACCGCCGACACCTACTTCTTCCAGCGCCTCCTGCCTGAAACCACGGTCCTGCAGCGCGCATTCACCACCGCCGAAGACGCCGAATGGCACCTCTCCTCCCCCGCCCTTATCGACGGCTCCTCCGCCACCAACCCCGTCTTCCTCCCCGCCGGGCGCCACGAACTGGTTACGGACGCCGAGACGATCACGCTGCGACGCGGGCCTGCGCCTGCTGCTGTTTCGTGGGAGCCGGTGGTTGGTAGCACAGTTGTGCCCGCCGACCAGGACCGACTGCTCATCACCACCCGCGCGTTCAACCCGGGCCTCCAGGCCAGCCTCGACGGCAAACCCCTCACCGCCCAACGTATTGACGCCGGTCAACTCGCCTTCCGCATCCCCGCAGGCCACAGTGGCACCCTCACGTTCTCCTTCGCCGGCGAGCACCCCTACCGCCTCAGCCTGTTCGGCGGGGCGGCGCTCAGCCTGGTCACCGCGCTGGTGTTGCTGTGGTTCGCGTGGCGCCGCCGTGGCGTCGGCGCTCCGGCCCGCCCCGTCCCCGGCAGGATGGTGGCGGCGTTGCCGCTGGCAGCCGCTCTGTGCATCAACCCGGTACTCGGGATCGTCAGCGCTATCGGGGTCTGGACGGTGCGCCGCTATACCCTGCTGGCCAGCCGATACACCTCCGCCGGCGCCATCACCGCCATGGGATTGTGGCTGGCCCGCGCGCCCTGGCCTTCCGCCGGGTACGCCGGCGACGCCACCCTCATGCTCGTGGCCGGGTGCGTCGCGGTGGCCTGCCTCGCCTGGCCGGACTAGGTGGCCGGACTGAGTGTTGGCCCCGCCGCCTGCTGAAAAAGTTCCCGCGCCCGGGAAACATTTTGGGTTTTCGGCCGGTTCCGGTCGACTAACACTTGTGTTTCCCTAGGTTGCGTCGTCTGTCTACGAAGAAAGTTCCCACGACCGCTGCTTCTTCGCACCAGATTCCGGGTTTTCGGCGAGCGGATTTACAAACCCCCAGGTCGCGCGAACCTCATGCAGGAATTTGGTGCGCACCCGGCCTGCCTCTCAGCCGAAAACTCGCTAAAAGCGTGGGATTAAAGGAGTGCGATGTGCGGCAGCAATCACTAGAATGATCGCAGCCAGTGCTCACAGCAGAGCTGACAAGAATTGCAGGAATCAAAGACCAGTGCTTTGAGTAGATAGCACGATCGAGATATTGCGAAAGGTGTCGTTATGTCTGAGAAACTGACGATCATTGGATCATATTTGGCTCTATTCGCGGCGGTACTGGGGCTTCTTTCCGGCCAGTTTCTGCTTGCGACGGTAGTCGCGGCGATTGGCGTGTGGGGGTTGCGGTCGCATAATCGGCGCTCAGCACTCGATGATGTTATTGCTTCTGATCTGCCAATCCCTTCGGCAGCAGAGTTAAAGAGCTATCGGGAGAAGAATCCAGATCTCTCTTTTTCTGAAGCAATCGTTGCTTGGCAGAAGGGTGAATCAGCCTGAATTCTTCGGGTTGCAGGCGATAGCTTTACCGCGTCTTCAGTCCATCACGCCCCAACGATGCTGAAAGCGTGGGATTACAAGCGTGCGATGGGCCCACCGCGGACTAGGCAGGCTAGATGACGATAGCGGAGTACGCGGGGTGAATCTGAGATTTATTGGGCTCCACCCCGTAAATTGGCCCGTTCCCATTAGGGCACGGGCCAAAGAAACGTCGGAAAACTCTCACACAACAGGCGGGTGATCTACCAGTTCTGGAGCAAGCGAGCCCCAAGTGGCGACTGCAACGTCACCTTCATGGAGGCCGTGGAACCGATCAGGATGCACTTATCAGGCGATCCTGGAATATTCCCTTCGTACACTCTAACTTTTACTGATGTCGCGGTCTCCGATGTCTCCGCGCGGTATCCGTAGCAAGTTTCGGTTCCGGCGGGGAAGAACACTCGAATTTCTGTCGGACTAATTACTTGATAGCCTGCCCATTTGACTTGACGCTCATTTTTGAGATCGTTGCGCGCCTCTCGGTCGAAAGGTTTTTGTCGAGTTTTGTGGACGATCCCCATTGCACTGCTGAGTTCGTCGCCGACAGGTGTGGCTGAGACTATTCCTATGGTACTTCCCACTATCGCAAACACAGTTAAAATAACGCCGACCAAATGTACAGTTTGCGCATTCAAACCTGCGTTTATGCCGAATTTAGATAGTATGCCAGACATTCTCACTCCTTACTTCACTGGCCGACTCGCCGTTGAATCAAACATGTCCCAAATCTTGGAGGTTATGATCGGCGAACCGAGATACGACGCACCGTTTTCAGGACCAAACGAACTCACGGAGCGGATATGCCCCAGAGTTCCGTTGAAGTCTTCTAGCCATGCGCCACCGGATGCACCACCGCCAAAGTTGCACCCATATGACATGTAGAAATTGAAGGACGACCAATTTTCGTTTTTCACCGGTACCGTACACCGAAACATAGCGGAACCCAGGAAACGTTTGCGGGGATATCCAATTATGTCAGCTTTGAACGAACCTGCATTTCCGGAGCGCAGTCCATGGCCTCCAACCGCATCGACGAGACGTTTCCCTCTTTCTGAGTTGACAGTGACAAACCCGAAGTCAGAAGCAAACCCACGAGGTGTAGCTCCATAGTTGGCCCAGTCAGTAGTTGTGGTCATAAAATTGGCCTTGAATCTCCCATGGGGTGCAACACCGATCGTATATTCTGGAACGAATACCCAGTTTTTATGAAACTCACCTCCGCTCCCGCTATGAACGCAGTGACCGGCAGTAATTACGGTACTTTTGTTGTCTGAGTTTACGGCAGATGCGGAGCAGACGTGATCTTCATATTGGCCATTGACTTTCTTTGAGAAAAATACTTTTCCATTCGCAGCACCGGAATTGCCGATTCGAGAGTGCGCCTCACTGGCCGTTTGAGATGAGGAGAACGGTTCAATAGGTTCTGATGCTTCTTGTTCACGTTCTGGCACTTCAGGGGAAACGACAACCTCTTTGCTGTTTGACGTTGCTCGGTCCGCCGCAAATGGCAAGTCGAGGGTTGCATCAACAGGAGTGGCTCTCGACATGCGATCCAGTGTCCAATACTCATCCAGTGTCATCTCCGAGGAAACTGATCTAGTCGACTGATCATTCGGGTTAATTACTCCGACCGTGGTTTCAGCTTCTTCTCCGATGAATGATTCCTGAGCATGGACTGCCACTGGCGCCACAGCCATGGCCAGACAAGCCGATGATGCCAGGACTGTAGCCCAGTTGAAGATCTTTCTGATATGGGAGTTGAGATACATGACAGCTCCTTGAGGTAGGGATGAAGGCTGCGTTCGTATGAGATAAACACATTGGTGTCGATATTATCACGCATGTTACTCTTTTTCAATACTGTGATATGCAACACAATCTGTCTCTGGGGCTGGCATCGAAGTTACATATGCACCCCACCTACGCTGACTCTTGTTGAATGCCTACCCAGAACAGTTCCATACCAAAACGGATCAACCCCCTACCACCCCCTACGCAGGGCAGATGACGGGCGCGCCGGAGACTGGGTCGTACAGGACCCGGGCTTCGATGCCGTAGACCTCTTCGAGGAGTTCGGGGGTGAGTACGTCGAGGGGTTCGCCGTGCGTGACCACGCGGCCGGCTTTCATGACGAGGAGTTCGTCGCAGTAGCGGGCGGCGAGGTTGAGGTCGTGGATTGCGACGACGGCTTGGCGTTCGGTGTCGGCGACGATGTTGCGGATGATGGTGAGCAGGCTGACTTGGTGGTGGAGGTCGAGGGCGGAGGTGGGTTCGTCGAGAAGGAGGAGTTGGGGTTCGCGTACCAGCATCTGGGCGACGCCGACGAGTTGGCGCTGGCCGCCTGACATGTGGCAGACCATCCGGTCGGAGATATGGAGGATGCCGAGGCGGTCCATCATCGCGGCGGTGGCCTCGAGTGGGTTGGTGACGGCGCCTCCGGCTTTTGCGGCGACGACGATGGATTCGAACGCGGTCAGCGACGCGCTGGTCAGCAGGTCTTGGGGGACGTAGCCGACGTCGTGGGGCTCGCAGGTGGTGGTGACGGTGCCGGACGTGGGGGTTTTGAGCCCGGCGATAGTTTTGACCAGGGTGGACTTACCGGCGGCGTTGGGGCCGAGGAGGCCGGTGACGGCGCCGGGGGTGCCCAGGCGAAAGGTCATGTCGTGGAGGATAGGGGTGCGTCCGTAGGCAACGTTGAGGTCTGTGGCGACGATCATGGTTAGTGGCCTGCCTTGCGGTAGCGGGAGAAGATCAGGAAGACGAAGAATGGGACGCCGACGATGGCCGTGATGATGCCGATCGGGATCACCAGGCCTGGTTTGACGGTGATGGAGACGGCGTGCGCGGCGGTGAGCAGCAGCGCGCCGGCCGCGGCGGAGGCGGGGAGGTAGAACTTCTGGTCCTCCCCGACCAACATGCGGGCGATGTGGGGGCCGACCAGTCCGATGAAGCCGATGACACCGGCGAAGGCCACCGAAGCTGCTGCCAGCAGGGATGCCACGATCAGGGTGGTGACGCGCAGGCGGGAGACGTTGATGCCGAGGGAGGCGGCGCGGGCGTCGCCAAGTCGGAGGGCGGTGAGCCGCCAGGCGTTGAACACCACGAACGGGATTGCGGCGGCAAGGAGGACGCCGATGATGCCGTCGGCGAGCCAGGTGGCGCGCTGCATGGAGCCGAGCGTCCAGAAGACGATCTGTTGCAGCGCCTCAAGCGTTGCGCCGTACTGCATGAGCGACAGCAGCGCCTGGAAGAAGAAGGACAGGGCGATGCCGAGCAGGATCATGGTTTCGGCGGCGGCGCCGCGCCACACGGCTGCTGCGGCGACGACGGCCACCGCCACCAAGGCGGCCAGCGCAGCGGCGAGCGCCAGGTTGAACTGGGGGTGCGCGATCAGGTTGATGCCCAGCACGATCGACATCGCGGCGCCGAACGCGGCCGCCGCCGAGATGCCCAGCGTGAACGGCTCCGCGAGCGGGTTGTCCAGGATGGTTTGCATCATCCCGCCCGCAAGTCCCAGGGACGCGCCGATGAGCAGCGCCATCACCGAGGCCGGCAGGCGCAGGTCCCACAGCACCACGGAGGCTTGCTCGGGTGCGGTGTTGGGGTGGAGGAGGGCGTCGAGAAGCTGGGAGGCGCTGAGGTTGATCGGGCCGACCACCGTGGCAACGACGAAGCTGATGAACGCGACGAGCAGCAGCGCGCTAATCGCGATGAGTTTGCGTCGTCCTCGCTGGTGGTAGGCGCGGATCGCCTGATCTTGCTGGTTCATGGTTCCCCTACTGCTGTGCCTGGGCGAAGAACGCGCCGGAGTAGTCGAATGGCAGCCAGTCGGCGTGGAACTGTTCGAAGTCCTTTGCCGGGTCCATGTCAGCGAAGGCTTCTGGGTGCAGCCACTTCGCGAACGCCTCAAGTGCGAACACGTTGTACGGGTTGTCGTAGAACTGGTGGTAGACGGCGAAGTACTTGCCCTGCTTCGGTGCCTGCAGCAGGTCCAGGCCCGGAGTGCCCAGCGGGTTATTCAGGGTTTCGGCGGCGCGCTGCGGGCTGGACTGGTAGCCGAGCTCGACGTGGCTGAAGGTGTCCGGCTGGTCGGGCTTGCGTGCCCACTCGCCGCCGGTGACGATGAGGTTTTCGGGCTGCAGCTCGATCATCTTCTCAGCGCTGAACTGCTTAGAGTCGGCGGTGATGAGCTGTTCGCCCAGGTTGTTGCCGCCCGCGGCGGTGAGCAGCTGGCCGAGGTTCGCCTTGCCGGGGGTACTGCAGCAGTCAACGAAGCCCGCGGCGGACCAGATCAGGCCGTCTTTCTCTCCGTCCTTTGCGACGGCCTCTTCGACCCGACCCTTGATCTCTTCGACCTTCGATTCGTAGAACTCGCCGTATTCCTTGGCGCGTTCCGACTTGCCCAGCAGGTCGCCGAGCAGCTGCACGGAGCTGACGGTGTGCTCGAGTGGGGACTGGCGGAAGTCGGTGAAGACGTACTTCATGCCGGTCTGGTCCATCTTTTCCAGGAGGCCGGATTCCTCGGCGACTTTCTTCTGGTCGAGCGTCATCACGACGACGTCCGGCTCCTGCGCCATGAGGGTCTCCAGGGAGACGTCGCCCTTGCCGATGTTGCCGATCTCCTGCGCCTTCATGGCGCCCTCGCTGATTTCGAAGACCTTGTCCTTGAACGCCGGGGCGGCCTTGGTCAGGTCGTTGCCGTAGGCCACGACGTGCTCGAAGGGGTCCCCGCCGAGCAGCGCGGTGGCGAAGACGCCACGGCCCTCGCCGAGGACGATGCGCTCCGGCGCGTGGTCGAAGGTGACTTCGCGGCCGGTGACGTCGGTGACGGTCAGCGCCTTGTCCGCCTGGGTCGGCTCGGCGGATGGGGTGGTGTCGGCGCTGTTGCCCGAGCACGCGGCGAGTGAGGCGGCCGCGCACAGTGCGACGGCGCCGGTCATTGCTTTACGCAGGATGTTCACAGTGATTTCCTTGCCGTAGTAACATTCATTCCAATAGAGCGAATCAACAATATATCAGGCAAGGCTTACCTAACAAGCTTGACGCGTAGTTGATGCACCACCCGCGCGCCCGGCACCTCCACCCACGTGTAGGACAAATAGCTCACCACCAGGCTCAACGCCACCGTCAGGGTGAGGATGGGGACGAAGTGGGCGTCGAAAAGCGATACCCCCAAGATTGGGAACACCGCGTGGAGCACCGCCATGTGCCACAAAAACAGCGAGTACGACCAGCGGCCCAACAGCTGCGCCGGGCGGGCGCACAGCGCGGTGCCGTGCAAGCGCGGCGCGAGCGCGAACGGCACGATCCAGAGTACTGCGAACAGCGCCCCAAGCAACACACGGACGTTGAACTCGGCGGCGCTCGGGTGCTCCAAACCCGCAGGACCGAGCACCCCGCCCGCCCACGCGACCGGCAAGGACAACGCCGGAAACACCCAGCGCAACGCCGGCACCCGCGGCCGCCAGCGCCACCCGGCGCGCTCCGCCTCCGCGCACAGCAGGCCCACCGCGAACCACGGCGCGAAGGAGATCGGCCAGATCTGCAAGTTCAGCTCGCCCGGCGTCTGCTCCGGGGCGGGAATCAGGTGCGGCCACACCAGGGCGGCCGCCACCGCCACCGCCAGCACCACGGCGCGGCCCCGGCGTCCACACGCCAGGTAGGCGGGCAGGACCAGGTAGAACGCCACCTCGACACAGAGCGACCAGTGCTGGGTGAGGCCGTCGATAAGCCCGCCGGGAACGTAGAGCTGCGTGAGCATCAGATTGGCCAGAAGCGGGCCGGCGCGCACGCCCGCGAGCGGCGGCAACGTCACCACAATAATCGCCACGGACACCACGTACGCAGGCACAATGCGGGCGACGCGACGCCAGTAGTACTCGCGCGCCGGGCGGGGCTCGCCGCGCGCCAGCAAAAACGCCGACAACGCGAAGAAGACGGCCACGAAGTAGTCGAAGCGCGCCAGCAGCGGCGAGTCGGTGGCCGTCTGGAACGCCACGTGCGTCACCACAATGCCGAGCGCCGCGATACCGCGCAGGCCCGCCAGTTCCGGGAGTACGTTAATGTTTCTGATGTGGACATTGTAAGCAAACGGCGCCTGGGCATCTGCGCCGCCATCATCGCGGTGTGCGTGGCGCTGAACTTCCTGTCCCCGCTCATCATCAACCACCAGCGCGCCATCGCCCCCACAGAAAGCACCCTACTTTTCGACGGCCCCTCCGCCCTCACCCGCACCCTTTCAATCACCGAGGGCCCCTCGGAGGCGAACCCGGACAAGAAAGCGCTGACCATGTCCGCCACCGTCCGCAACGAGGGCGCCGTGATCGCCGAGGACTCCTTCGAGGTCAACCCGGCCTCCGCCTACCCCACCAGCGGGCGCCAGGGCCTCGGCTACGTCCTGCCGTACAACCCGGAACGACGCTCCTACCCGTTCTACGACCCGCTTGCGGACCTCGTCGTCCCCCTGGACTACCTCGGCGCCGGCTGGGTCGCCGGCCTGGAGACCTACAGGTACACCGCCACCATCGACGTGCCCGAGTACCACGCCGAGCGCACCATCGACGTCGAGCGCCGCACCGGCCGCCTCCTCGACGAATCGTGGACCATCACGCGCGGCCCGCTGCAGGGCCTCTACACGCTCAGCGACGAGTCCAAGTCCGCCGCGGCCTCCGCCGCACTTCACGACGTCCACATCCTCAAATCCCTCCAGGTCATGGCGTTCGTAACCCGCCTGGGCAGCGCGCTCGCGCTCTTCTACGCCTTCGTCCTGCTGGTACGGCGCCGCCGTGATTAAGGGGCGTCTGCTCTCCTGGCTGCTGCTCGCCTACGCGGTGGCCCTGGTCCTGGGCGTGACCTGGCCTTTCCTCGCGCCGGGCGAGGCACTCGCGTACCGGGACATGCTCGTCCTGCCGGACATGGCGCTGACCCGCGCCGCACTCGGCTTCGGGGACCTGCCGGCCCGCAACGTCCCCCAGGACGCGCTGCTCGCTGTCCTCCCCTTCCCGGTGCTGGCGGTGCGCGCGCTCGTGGTCGGCGCCGCCGCCGCTGCCGCGTGGGCGGGGTGGCGGATCGGTCGCGACGGCTGGGGCCGGTTCGCGGCGATCACGGTCGCGGTGTGGAACCCGTTCGTCGTCGAGCGCCTGCTGCAGGGGCAGTGGTCGGTGGCGGTGGCCGCCTGGCTGCTGCCGCTGGTGGCGCTTGGCGCGCGTGGCAGCATCGCTGCCCAGTGGGTGTGTTCGCTGACCCCAACCGGCGCCATCGCCGCCGCCCTCCACTCCCGGCGCTGGCTGTTCAGCGCTCTGACCTGCGCGCCCTGGGTCGTCGCCGGTGCAGTTGCCGCCGTTGGCGGCGGGCACGGCACATCCTCGGCGCAGGCCGCCGCCATGTTCGCCCCGCGTGCGGAGGCGGGCGTCGGCACCCTCGGTGCACTGCTCGGCCTGGGCGGAATCTGGAACGCCCACGCCGTACCCGCCTCCCGTTCCTCCGGCTTCGCCGTCTTCGGCGTGCTGCTCTTCGCCGTGCTGTGCCTGGCGTGGCGCCACGTCCCGCGCCGCCTCCTCGCGCTGGCGGGCCTCGGGTTCGCGCTGGCGCTCGCGTCGTGGGCGGGCCTACTCACCCCCATTATCCAGTACGTTCCCGGCGGCGGCCTCCTTCGCGACGCCCACAAACTCCTCATCCTCGCCATCCCCGCCTACGTCACCGCCGCCGGCAACCTCCCGGGGCTTCGCGCCCAACTCGCGGGCAGTTTCGCCCTCCTCCAGCTTCTCGACGCCCCCTTCGCCCTCTCAGCCCTCACCCCAGTTCCGACGTCCTCCCTCCCGATCCCGCACGTCGACCACCAGGGCCGCGACGTCTTCTTCGTCGACCGCCCCACCCTCGCCCTGCGTACCGACGGCGCCCCCATCGTCGACCCCGCCCTCAAGCTCATGAACGTCGTCGAGTCCGGCGCGCTACGCGTCGGCGACGTGCAAGTCGACCCGCCGTCCCCACGCTGGTCCGCCCTTAACGCGGATGTGGGGCTTGCCGCCTCGATGGGCGTCGGCGTGGTGGTGTACCCAGATGGCCGCTCGGTGAACACGGGGGCCGCGCCCGTCGGCCTGCCGCCGCTTGGCCTCGGACTGTTCGGACTGTGGTGCACATCGCCCCTGATTGCGCTGCTGACCAGGCGCTATTGGTAGTTGGGAGCCACCCATTATTGGAGCATTTGCAGTATTCTTGCGCGTAGGTTAAAGTGAACTCCAGGTAAACAAGAGTTTAACAAGGAGCGTCATTATGCAGATTCAGTTCAACACCATCCAGAAGCGCGTACTTCGCAACATCCGCCACGACCTCATCGAGGCCTGGACCCCACAATTCAGCGAAGCCGAAATCAACGACGCCTTCGACACCGTCCTCGCCGAGCACTGCAGCACCGCAACCGTCGAAGACTTCATCCCCGTCCTCGTCGAAGCCGAGATGCTCAACCGCCTGCGCGCAGGCAGCCTCCTCGCAGCCGCCTAAACTCCGGTTCACTCATACTCAACGCGCTCTGCCTGCCCCCATCCCCCTCCCTTCCATCTGCAAAAAGTTCCCGCGCCCTGCGTCCGGGAACTTTTTCGCGTTTTCGGGGGCCTCGGCGGCCCTCCGGAGGCGTTTCCCCAGGCCACTTCGTTTGCTCGCTCGAGCCCGCTGAAATAGTTCCCAAGCTCGGGAACCATTTTGCGTTTTGCAGCTGCTCCGGTCGACCGACGTAGTGTTTCCCCAGGTCGCGACGACTGACCACAAAGAAAGTTCCCAGGATCCGTGATCGTGGGAATGATTTCAGAGTCCTCCGCCCGCCCGCCCATTACCGCTACCGTTAATTCTGGCTCACGCTGATGTCCCTACACAGTGATGCGAGCGTGACTCCCCCTGTCGGTGCGCGGTAGGCCCGTGCATGACGTGGGCTGCCCCGTGTGCCTTGTTTGGCGAGGGACAACCCTACGACGTTTGGGAGGTAGAAGATGGGTAAGCACTCATTGGATACGCCCGGTCACAAAGGAAAAGACCCCGCCACCAAGAGAACGGCAATTCTCAACCTGGTGAGCGGAATCCTTAATCTTGTGACCGCTATCGTGAAGTTCATTACGGTGATACTTCACATGGGTCGTTAGGCCCGAGAGCCTCCACTAGCTACAACTGGTTGGGGCCCTTTTATAGAGCAGCAACAGTCCGGCAACGAACCATGCTGTCACTTTTCAGGCTAACGAGTGCTCACCACTTTCGCAATACCTCTTCAACAAACCACACTACTGCTGACGTAATTTTCAATCCACCCTAATATCCCCAGGTCCGAGTCCGAGCGCCTTGGTTTGTTCCACTAATCAGTGGCGTTACCATCCGACGAGCTTTCGGAATGAAACTCAGACTGAATAAGGACGGCCATAATTGATGTTCACGTTACTTCTTTCCGTGAAGGGTGACAGTAAGAAGTCACTCTCCCACGGGCATGGGACCCTCCACAGGTACGTGTCATCACCCAAATAACCGTCTTCGTCTAATGCTTGTTCACGTTCCGGCCGAGGACGCTCGATTCCGAGTAAACTCTCAGGGACGAAAGCTTTACGCCCTACAGGATCCCACCATTGAATGTCGTGATTCCAGTAGTCTTCGTCCATAAAAGATCCGGTAAAATGGACGAGGATTTCACTTGGCACAGCTCCAGAGTGAGAGAGGTTGCCAATGGGAATGTCCTCGTACCATATTTCATGGTTTATCAGTTTCCCTTCTTCGATCCACTCGAGGATCGTATTTTCCTCAAAACTAGCTCCCGCCAAAACCTGTAAAGACTTGCGAGGGTCGTCTAGAAATAAACGTTTCACATATGCCAGGTAGATACGGGGCGAAGGAATCACCCGAGAATCACTGTTAACCATGCTCGGGATTTTACTCCCCCCGACGCGCCTGAGGTCGCTATATAAACGAACGTGAAACACGCTCCTCACCCCCCAAAAACCACTCAAAGCGTGGTATTCAAAGCGTGCCATGGTCGTGGTGCACCGGTTGTATCCGTTAGTGTCGCGCACAAGTAGCCCGCGCCCAGCCCCGTGCTTAGCGAAGATGCTCCTGCGCTACAGCGGATAATCTTCTTGGAGAAGTCACCCCCTAGAAGCCCATGAGAGATAGCTGTTGTTATAAACAAAGCAGACAGCTAGACCTACAGGCCAAATAAAAGCCATCAGCCCGGAATAGGGAAACTCCACGTGCAGCGCACCGACGATAGGCACCGCGAAGACAGGAAAGAAGTACAGAAAGCTTTCCTGCAAGAACTCTCGAACTGGGCGCTGGAGAAAAAGGTGAACCGATCGCCATACTGCAACACCTGTCACCGCGAATCCGACAAGGCCAACACTAGTAGGCAAGACACCGTCTCGACTAAGAAAGGTATAGAAGCAGTAGTATAAGGCCAAACCCGTAAAGACCAAGGTGAAGCAAGCTTTTACCTTATTTTCCCGCGTAACCTTAGCCATTACGAAACAACCTCTTGAATAATGTTCAGGACTCTCTCCAATGGAAGGGGGCCAACATTACCAGTTACTCCAACCTTTAGAGAGACAATTGTTCTGTGCGTGAGCAGCAGTAGCCCAACCTGAAATAACTACGCTGTGACCGCCCCACCAAATCGCAAGATTCTGGCCAAGTAGCAGCGGAATAGCAAACCAAAATGGTGAAATAGCAGCTACTGCCGCAGCGCCCGCTGCCATTCGCCTAGTTCCTTCCTTACTGATATAGGGCTGATCAGGTTCGTAATACCACGTTTCAGGCCCTCCAGCGATGCACTCACCAGTGGAGCGCCCTCATATGGGAAAACAGAAAGACAAAAGCATCAAACGTTGAGTACTAGTTCAACACTTGATGCTCTTTCTGTGAGACATTCAGTCAGTGAGCTGAATGGTCAGAGTAGGTTTTCCGAGTCTATTTCTTTCCATCGTTGAGCTGCCGTGCCACGTTGTTTAAATGCGCTTACGAGGTCGCGAGCTACTGCGGGATGTCCTACGATGTGGCTTACTTTTGATAGTAGTTCGTTACTATCAGTCGCTTCTGAGTTGAGGAAATCTAGGATTTCTTGTCGAGTCCTGTATTCTTGTTCGAAGGTGAGGTCATGGCGTAGGCACGCTTTATCCCACGCTTTATGCCCTTCGGGGGCTGAGTTGAGTAGGATTGCGATCCGTCCTTGGTTAAGTTCTAATTGGGAAATGCGATGCTCGATATTGTCCATGTTTTTATAGGGCCAGCCAAGCAATAACGGCTGCGATCAGCAGTGAGTAGGACGTACCGACGATTGGTTCTAGGGCTGTTGTGAGCTTTTCTTTCACGATGTGGTGTGCCAGATCTGGTAGCTCTGCTACCTCATCGATTTCGTCGGCAATTTCGTCACTATGCTGCAGAATCTTTTTGCGTGCTCCATCGTCTAGTGTGTCACCAGCTCGCTCGATGAACTTTCAGGTGTATTGCGGAGTAGCCATGAAATACCCTGTAGGGATTTCTTGGCGATGAATCCTTTAACTCCATACGGCTGCACTTCAGGGGTCTCTGATTTGAAGGTGCTGTGTGCGAGGTTGGAGCTTCCTTGGGTACTTGTCGCAGGCGCCTGCTCAGTTTCTTTTTCTGTAGCGTTAGCTACTGCGAATTGTCCAGAAGATGCAAGAAGTGTGCCTGCGACAACCATGGCGGCGATGCGGTGTTGTTGTTTTTGCATGTTAAATATGCTTTCCGTAGATATTGGCAGTGGTGCTAATAATGATAACTTCTACCGAGCTATCGCGCAGGCCGAGTTTCGGCGATCTAAGATTGCTTCGGTCACCAACCTTCAACTTCCTCACACCTAGTGAACGGGGTGAAGGAAGTCAATTGAAGTGCCCCAGATTTTCCCATCTGCTCAGATGGAACAAAACCTGGGGCACTTCAGTCCTTCCAAAGGGAACGAAGAATGTCGGCAACATCGACTACGTAGCGGGTTGGTTCATCAAGGCCGCAGAGTACATGGGCGACCACACCGTACGCACGGCATTCGTATCGACCAACTCGGTTGTCCAAGGCGAACAGGTAGCAAACATTTGGTACCCAATCACCCAATTGGGCTTCCACATTGACTTCGCGCACGACACCTTCCGTTGGGCGAACGAAGCAAGTGACCAAGCTCATGTCTTCTGCGTCATCGTGAGCTTTTCAAAGCAAAAGGTCACCCCGCGCTTATTCCACTACGAGACGCCAGACTCAAACCCGATGGATCTCCACCCGAGCCGCCTCAACACATACCTGGCCGACGCGCCGGATATTTTCGTCTGGAATCGCAATAGGCCCCTTTGGCCCGACACTATCCCCTTACAGGTCGCGCATTTTCACCTGGCCCGACCGATTTTGGGCGACCAGCGTCACACTCCTTGAACACCTCGACCGGAACAAAACCAGAACAAAACCAGACCCGAAACCGTCACCAACCCCAACACCCCCAACCTGCTATCGTGGTGCGCAGGCCACTCAGCGAGCACCAGCCCGACCGGTTTCCTCGGGCGCAATTGGAAACCACCCAAACCTGTAACCCGGTGGCTTTCCGGGTCCCTGTGATTGATCCCTAAGCCTGCACAAGGTACACGGGTACAGTGCACATGAGAATTGGGAACTACCACGGTGCTGGGGGTGGCCGCCTATTTTTTGAAGGAGGATGCGATGTTGTTGGCAGAGGCGCTGGCGAAGCGGGCGCAGGCACAGGATCGGCTGAATGAGTTGGAGCGTCGTTTGACGCGGAATGCGCGGATCCAGGAGGGGGATACCCCGGTGGAGGATTCGGAGGCGTTGTTGAAGGAGTCGGCGTCGGTGCTGCAGAGCATTGAGACGCTGGTGCGCCGGATTAACCACACGAACGCGTCGACACCGTTTGAGGGGGATGCGACGTTGACGGATGCGATTGCGCGTCGGGATGCGTTTTTGCGCGCCCGGAGGTTTTATAGTGCGGTGGCGGATGCGGCGTCGGCACGCGCGGATCGGTATTCCGCCTCCGAGGTGCGGTATGTGTCCACGGTGGATGTGGGCCAGTTGCACGCGATGGCGGATAAGGCGGCGAAGGAGTACCGGGAGCTGGATACGAAAATTCAGCAGTTGAACTGGTCGACGGAGCTGCTCTAAGGGCGCGTGAGAGAGTCGATGAACTGGGTGAACTTGCGCCCAGTTTCCGCCCACGAGTAGGTCCCGGCGCGCTGTTGCGCCTGGGTGCCGAGGGTGTGGCGGAGGGGGGCGTCGTCAAGAAGGTGGGCGACTTCGGCGACGAACTCGGCGTGCGTGCCCACGAGCATGCCGGTTTCGCCGTGCTGCACTGAGTCGGCGAGGCCGCCTGCCGCCGCGTAGCCGATGGTGGGAACGGCGTGTTGGGCGGCTTCGATGACGGCGATGCCCCAGCCTTCTTTGGCGCTGGGCATGAGGTGGAGTTGCGCACGGGCGAGCAGGGCGTGTTTGTGGTCGTCGGCGACGTGGCCGTGGAAGATGACGCGCTCGCCTGCGAGGTCGCCGGCGTATTCGCGGAGTTGGTCTTCCCACCAGCCGGAGCCGATCACGTCGAGCACCACGTTGTCGAGGGCGGCGACGGCGTCGATGGCGTGCTCGATCTGCTTGTGTGGCACGAGTCGGGACAGGGTGACCACGTGGGTGCGGCCGTCGTCGACGAGGGTGGGCAGTTCGGCCGACACGGGGTCCACCCCGTTTTCGATGATGCGGATCGCGGCTGGGTCCACTCCGAGCACCTCCAAATCGCGTTTCGAGGCCTGCGAGACCGTCACGTACGGCGCCCCGCGGTACACCCTGGGCGCCACCTTGGATTCCAGCCACCACCCGAACCGCCCGATGATTGGCCCGGCCACCGGCCACTGTTCCTTGTGGCAGTGGTGCGTGAGCAGCACGGTCGTGGCCCGCGAGTAGAGGCGGGCGAAGAAGGGGATGCCGTTTTGGGTGTCCACGATGATGTCGGGCCGGTGCCGCCACGCGGCGAATGGCGCGTGCAGGTAGACGCTGTATTTGCCTCCGGCGCGTTCGAAGCGGATGCCGTTTCTGCGGGTGACGCGCGGGGCGTCGGTGTGTTTCGCGGTGCGGTAGATCACCTGGTGGCCGGCGGCCGCGAGCGCTTCGCCGACGCGTTCCAGGTACGCCTCGGAGCCGCCCCCTTGTGGGTGGGTGGAGTCGCGCCAACACATCAGCAGTATCTTCATTGTCATGTACCGTACCCGCCACCTGGCCACCTTGGCACGTTCGTTGCGCTTGTTGCGCTCGTTTCGCTATGAGCAGTTCCGCCCCCGCATCTTCTACGAGGGGTTGGCCCGCGACACCTACCAGCTTCTCGACGCCCTCTCCGCCGACCTCACCTCCACCCCACTGCCGGGCAAGTCGGTGTTAGACGTGGGCGGTGGTCCGGGCTATTTCGCCGAGGCCTTCGCGGACACGTTCTATGTGGGCGTGGAGCCGAGCGTCTCGGAACTGTCCGCCGCCGGTATTTCCGGCTACGGCTCCGTTCGTGGCGACGGCACCGCGCTCCCTTTCGCCACCGATTCCTTCGACGTGGTGTACTCCTCCAACGTTGCCGAGCACATCCCGGATTGGCAGACGATGGCCGAGGAGATGTTGCGTGTGGCCAAGCCCGACGGCCTGGTAGTGCTGAGTTACACGGTGTGGTTGGGACCCTTCGGCGGGCACGAGACCGGCCTGTGGCAGCACTACGTGGGCGGCGAGTTCGCTAGGCGTCGTTACGTGGCGGCCCACGGGCACGAGCCGAAGAACAAGTGGGGCGAATCCCTCTTCGCCGTCTCCGCAAAGGAGGGCTTGGCGTGGGCGGAATCGACCGGCAGGCTCCTCGCTGCGTTCCCGCGCTACCACCCGCGCTGGGCCTGGTGGTTGACTCGGGTGCCCCTGCTTCGCGAGTTTGCGGTTTCCAACCTTGTGGTCGTGCTGCGCGGGTAGGATAGGCAACTATGAAACTCCCGATCCAATTCCAAGCCCCATCCATTTTCGCAGCCGTGTTGGCGGTGGTCTCCATCGTGGTTGCGGTCGTGATGGGCGAAACCAGTTCGAAAGCGCCCGTCGTGGAACCGCGCGGCGAGCAGTCAGTCATCCAGGTGGTTACCGAAGACGGCAAGTCAGCGGGCGTATGCTCACTCGGTGGCCTGCGCCAGGAAAAGGTGCACTACACCGACAAGAACTCCGTCTACTACTGGAAGCTCGAGCCGGGGGAGAAACGCATCGACGCATCCTGCCCGAGTATTGCGGCCCTGTCCTCCGGAAAGACACGGCTGGAAGGCTACGCGCAGGTCAGCAACTTTGATAAACCACAGGTCGTCAAGATCACTGTTAAATAGCGTCGAGCGGTAAAGGCTTACAAGGAGCATCTTGAAACAGCAGTCCCGCTTCTCTTCCGATTTAGCGTGATCTGCGATCACCTCACTGATGCCTTTTATTTGGCTTTCTCCCGCCCCTCGACGGGGTGGTCACTTTTGTATACTGTTTCCCTGTTTTTGCTTGCCAAGTAAGTGGGTTGCTCTATCTTCAAAAGTGCGTAGCAAATCCGCTGTGCTCCAGCGGAATGCTGTGGCTGCCCGTCGGAAAGTCGCTGTGCGGCTTACTGCCGAGACAACTACCAAGCCGCCGGTGGCTACTGTGAGGGCTTCCTCGACCTGCGCTGCGTCTGCGTGTAAAAGAGAATGGAACATATGCTTGAAGTTAGCGATATCAGCAAAACCCTCTCGGGAAAACCTATTTTCGATAAAGTTAGCTTTTCCGTAAAGCAGGGCGAATTAACTGCTATCACCGGACCATCCGGGAGCGGCAAGACTACCCTACTTAGCTGCATCATCGGAATCAACCAACCAGACTCCGGTACGATTTCACTATCTGGAAAGACCTACTCAAGTTTCCCCGAAAAAGACCGCCGTAACTTTCGGCTCAAAAATATCGGTGTAGTAGATCAAGGAAACCGCCTCATTGAGGATCTGACATGCCGAGATAACATCCGGCTGATTGCTGAGATGTCCCAAGGTGGAAGAAGGAAGAGTCTCGCTACGGCGAAGGAAATTCTCAAGCAATTAAATATGGAGGCTTATGAAGATCGCTATCCCAGTTCGCTCTCGGGGGGCGAACGTCAACGCATCAGCATTGGATGCGCGCTAGCTAACCGCCCCTCACTAATTGCTGCAGATGAACCAACCTCTAGTCTTGACGATGAAGCTGCCAGGGTTGTGATCGATCTGTTTCTAGAATTTGCCCAGAAATTCCAGGTTCCGGTGGTGGTGGTTACTCACGATGCCCGAGTAACTAAGCATGTATCCGCTGTCTACGAGATCGGTGGTTCGTGTGTATCTCGGTAGCCTAGCGAAGCGGAATAGAAGCGAAGTATTCGTTGTGGGCTTTTTTAACCTGGCGCTGCTGGTGATCCTGCTTCTTCCGATCATGGGAATAATGATGCTCGTAAATGCGGATGAACGCACCCATTGGCAGTCTCCGGAGATTATCGCGGGACAGCAGAGCTCCACAACATGGTCGATCGCTTCCGGCGACGGAGTTTTGGAACTGATATCTGCTACGCCTGCCTACCTCAGCAAAATCCCTCTTCAGGGGCAGGCTCGATCGTTCAACTGTGCCACAGGGGCAGGTGATAACGCTCCGGACAGGTTCGTTCGATACATGGAGGATTTGGAATGCACTTCCACAATTAAAGATACGGCGGTCGCAGACTCCCGGACGGTGAACATTGTTATGCCAACAGATAAGGCAGTAGACAGCTCTGCCACTGCGACCAAGGATCAGGCACCTGTACTTGATCAGACCGTCATTTATATAGTTTTGGTCTACTTTATTGTTGTCGTGCTTCCTTGTCTGGTGTGTTTTTGGAATGTGTCCAAGATCTTCGACCCTGCATGGGAGGAAACTGCTCGGGTTCTTGCGCTGCGAGGCGCCGGGAAGTGGGTCGCGGCTGCGTTGCTGTCGGCTGCACCGTTAGCCGGTCTTCTCGTGAGCGTTTTACTTTCAGTCGCCCCCTTATATCTCGTATCTCGCATTCTCGAAAAGGTGGTCTGGGAAGGCCGTGGGTTCCTCCCTGCGGATGCTTTCGCTGGCCTAGTAGGAGCATTTGGCTGTGGGGTTCTTATCACCATCATGGTGGGCGTCGCGACGTACCTGAGGAGGATGAAACTCTTTGCAACGACTGCATAAATGGCAATTAGCTGCTTTTCCTGTTGGCATAGTAGCAGCGGCCCTGATGGCCATCGCATCCGAGATATTTTCCCTCCCAATCTTGGTTCCTTTAGCCTTCCTCCCTATCATTGCTGGGCTAGTGTATCTTGCGCCATTTCTAGCCCTCGGCGCCGGCTGGTGTTATGAAAAGGTCTTCGGCGGAGGGATCCAAGGGACTCTAATATCAGCTTCCCTTCGCTACCGTGCAACCTCCATTGGTTCGAGCGTAGTGCTCTTATTCTGCATCTGCGCAGTATCGACTGTGACAGTTGGTTTAGCAAATGCCGGACTTGGACAGGTGAGCTCGGGACTGAGTTACTGGAAGCCAGGGATTCACTGGGGAGCTCTTCGCGATGATGCTGAGATTGAGGCCACCTACGAAGAATTCACATCTCCGGGGGTAATGGGAACATTTGGACAAGGGCGAATACTACGGGAAAACCAACGTTCAATAAACGCGTTCGTTATGTCCTGTCATGAATATGCAGAGCTAGCCACTGACGACCCCGTATGTCCAGCCGATGACGCCGAATCAATGTTGATCCCGGTGGGAATGGACGCAGCATCTCTATCTTCTCAATTCGTCATCCCGGTCACAGACACTGAACTAGACCTACCGCCACTACGGATCCAAGAAGTTCCCGGACTCACGGAAATTCTCATTTCGACCTCCAGTGAAGAAATCAACAACGTGGGCAGATATCTATACGCAGATTTGGATCAGCTCCCATCTAATGTTGTTTTGTCTGCAACCATGCAAACCAAGTCCGGATTGACATCGCAGGAAAGAATCGACAATGTCAACTCTGCCATGTCATCCGGGTACGGTGAAGCGGCATCTGCGTTGACGCTCAGTATTATGCTATTCGGACTAGCCGCAGTGAGCGGAATCGCTATTGCAGCGATCAGAGACCGCACTAGACTAGTCAAGGTTCTCACCCTACGGGGAGTACAAGATACGGTCGCTAAGAATCTTGTCCGCATCGAAACGATCAGTCTTACTCTCCCCTTCGCGCTGTTTGGGTGTATCAGTGGCACTCTTCTAGCTGCTGCAGTCGCTCAAGTATCGAGTCTAAATCCTCGGGATGCTTTCACTCCTCATGCACTGGGGATACTGGCGGTTTACGTCGCTGCAGTACCTATCATTACTGAAATCCAGCTTCGCAGAACGGACGGTCAAGATGATTAATCCTGCATGGCTGGTCCAGCTAGTGCGACTTCGGATTGTTGACAAGCGAAGCTCCGAACGGTCAATCGGCAGATTGTTAGGACCACGGATTTAGTAACACTGTGGTGAGTATCCAGTAACGCCCGGGTGAGTATCGAGCAACACCCGGGCGTCGACCATGAGCAGCTACTTTGTAGTGGCTTCTAAGCGCATGTTCGGACCTTGAAGCGTGATGATCTCAGCACCAACAACAAGCCGATTGAGTATCGACTCGGCGATGACAGCATCCGGGATGGACTTGTACCACTCATCGGGCGTGAACTGGGAGGTGACAATCGTCGATCCCCGATGTTCACGCTCAGCAAAAATGTTGAGCAGCTGGTGTGCTGTGGCAGCATCAATCGGTGTTGTTAAGAAGTCATCAAGAACGAGTACGTCTGCCAGGTGGAGATCTTGAAGAAACTCCATGCGTGCTGTGTCATCATGGCGTAGCACCATCAGCTGGTTGGCCAGCGTGTCTGTGCGGAAGAAACGCACAGAGTAGTCGACCGACCAGAAAAATTTCTACCACGACTTGCCCAATTTTGATTGGATCACTGTGATTGCCAAACTGAGTCTTGAGGTCGCGCCGAAGCGCGCGATGAGGTGGGAGACATGCTTTTTTACCGTCGCTTCGGAATACTTCATTGCGGAAGCTATTTCAGCATTAGATAGCCCCTGGCATATGTAATGTAGAATGCGCGCCTCTACCTTAGTAAGGTCCTCATAGGCTGAAAAGAAGTCCACTCGGTGGGATGCTGGGGGTGTGGAAACTTTGTCAGGGATGTAATCAACGAGTCTGCTCAGGGCCTGTGGAGATACCGTGACTCCGCCAGTGAGTGCGTCTCGAACTGCGGAAATAATTGCCTGTGGTCGTGAACTCTTAAGAACATAGCCAGCACCACCACCGGCCAGCACTCGGAGCATTGTCTCGTCACTGTCAAGTGCAGTGATCGCTACGAATGGAGGCGGGTCCGTTCGCCGCTGAACCTCGCTCAACAACGTCACCCCGTCCATCTCCGGCATGTGAATATCGGCCAGAATGATATCGAGAGGGACGTTGTCGAGCACGGTGAGAGCCTCGACTCCATCGTGCGCTTCTGCCACAACGCGGATGTCTTTAGTAGTGGCGAAATACTGTCGGAATGAGGATAAGACCCGTGGGTCATCATCAACGAGAAGAACCTTTATTTGCGCAGTATGTTCGCTCATTTCTTGTAGCTTATTTGCTCCATGGCAGGGCTGGATGATGTTTACAGGAGAAGATATCGGTAATAGTGCCGACGATCGCAACAGCGTTATTTTCGATGTGGGACTCTTGGGGCTGGGAAATTTGCGGCGTTACGGAGACTTGTTCAGCCACCGCCGAGGGGGCGATTAGCAGGGTCAGGATTAATGCTGCTGTGAGGGGAGCAATGGAGCGAAGTCGACGGAAAGGGATCATTCTCTGTCCTCTTTCTGCATCTAGGGGGCATCTCTGGGCTATCTCATTATCTCGCATCAAGTAGCCTCCGTTGCCCACAAGCGAAGGTTATAGACGAAAGTGACCACCGTTCTGGGGGTGTCATTGTTTCTGCTGAGGGATCCGTAACTCGGTATTCCATCGGGTGGAGCTTGAGACTGTCCGCATGTCGCCTCCGATGCCTTCGGCTAGCTGTGAAATAGCCGGAAGACCCAGTCCCGTGGTTAAATCCGATGCCGGTTTTCTGCTGCCAACAGTATTGATGAAGCTGATGGTGACATAGCCGTCGTGGTCCTCCACAGTGAGTGTCACTGTGGAACCGGGATTTGCGTACTTGATGATGTTGGTAGCCACTTCTTTCAGTACCTCTCGGAGTACGACAAGGCCATTTGGGTTAAGGGAAAGGGCCCGGAAAGAGCCCCTTGTTTCCACGGTGAAACCATGTGCTTTTAGGAAGCTGACTATCTGATGAAACTGGTCGGCGGCAGATGGTTCCAAATCGCTAGAGCAGGATGAAGAGTCGCTGCTAAGAATACGCAGTAGACCCCGCACCTCTTTCATGGAATCGCGCGCCTGCTCTGCGATTGCAGCAAGTTCCACCTGGATTTCAGCAGCAAAGCCTTGCTGCAGACTAAGCGTTTCTGCACGCATCACCACTGAGGTCAACGACGCTGCTACGGAGTCATGCAATGCTCTTGCTAACGATGTTCGGCGAGCTCGGATGTCATTATCCCACTGCTCCATCAAGTCTCTTCTCTGAATGATGACGCGGTAAAGGATGTGGCCGAGAAGAACTGCAGCTGCAAGGAATAACGCCCAGACGGTAGATGCCAGCAGATCAGGAGGAAACAGGACCCCTTCTGAAGGGTTGACTGAACCTGAGTACCAAATCAGGATACTTCCGGCTGCCGCCGCTGCTGTGTGGCCACGGTAGGCAACAACTGCAGCGACAAGCGGGGCAAAGAAGGTGAAGGCCGTGGCTCGTATATCTGGCTGTACCGATAAAAGAAGAAATAGAACGAGATATCCGGCCCAGGTAGGTAGCGGGAAACGAGGTACTGCAATGAGACATAAGAGATTCAATGCAGTCGCTGGAATCGTCCAGGGATTGGTAAAAGTACCAGGTTGCAGGAAAAAGTTAACTGCCACCGCCAGGATCCCTACGAGACCAGTCCAGTAGGAGAGAGGCAAGGGCTTCAGCTTGGACCATATTTTTATCAATGATGCTGGCTTCATATTTACCCCATACTCCTGAAGCTTCTTCTGACTGTCAGCAATCTTAGCTGTATGCGATTCTGAAGCTACAAAACGTAATTCCCTCTTACTTGTTTTCAGGCAGATACGACGACTCTTCTCCTGCAAAAGCACCTGTTGAAGCACTCGGTTAAAGACCGTCGGACTTCTAGACGCGTAATCCCCGGAAAAGTTTCTTGTAAATTAGTACAAGCTTGCCGACACTCTCAACCAGCATACTGAGGTGAAGTGTCCTAGGTTTTATTCCGTTTGAGCAGACAGAAAAATCTGGAGTATGCCAAGATGATTTGACCAGGACGCAAAGGACCGTACTGCCCGCCTTATCGATGCTCGTATCTTGGTGGGCCGGAGACTATCCCCATGAGGATGCGTGCATGATCGTGGCACCGAAAACGCGAGGTTGCTCCGTGAAAATCCAGAGCTCCGCGATACTAATGAGGCACTAGGGCTGCCTCGCCTTTCTGCGTCGGAAATAATCCAGTTCATCGATGAATACCGAATTCGTTTCTCTGTCGAGTTCATCTGTGGGACGTTGAAAGATAGCCAAGCTAGTGGGTGCATCATATCGCTTGGTTATCGCCAGGACAATGCCTGCGGTTAAAGTGCTCGTCGCCATTGCGATGTTTTGCTCGTTGAACGCATTAGTGCTATTCATCGGGCCCGGTGTCGGTGTGCGGAAATGGGGCATGCTCTTCACCGTGACGAAATCGATGTCGGTCGTGAGCAAACTGCACGGTTGATGCGACAGGCCGACGTTTCTGGCAAAAGCAAAAGCGGATCACAATCCGTAAGCCTAATGCGCCTCCTCTTCGCCAGGACTGGGTGGAGTGTGAATTCAAACCCAGGACCCGAACAATCTGCGAGTGGCAGACATTACGTATGCACGACGAAGAAAAGCTTCGTGTATGTCGCGTTTGCCATTGGCGTTCATTCTCGACGGATCGTTAGATAGGCGTTACCAGATTCCATGCACACCGAAGTTTTACCGCTGCAAGCTCTCAGCCAGACGATCGCGTCTGCTGAAGAAACAACAGGTCTCAGTCACCACCCGGATCACGGGTCGCAGTATCTCGGCGTTGTCTACAACGAGCAACTCGCCCAGTACGGGTTCGCTGCTTCCACCGGAACTGTTGGTGGCACCTATGACAATTGACAATGCTCTTGCTGTAATTGTGAACAGTTCCTACAAGAACGAGCTGATCCATACTCGCAGGTGAAATGATGCTGTCGAGGGAAAATCGCGATGTTCGAATGGGCGTCATTGTGGAACGAGACAAAGCTCCACCAAAGCTTGAGATACCGGAACCTGGTCGAGGTGGAAACCGAACTTTGGAAGCAGACCCCTCCACTGGCAATAGAAATTAAGGCAAAAACCTAGGAACAAAACCCGGAGCACTTCAGTCGCAGAGTACGCGCTCAAGAGTCAACGCCCTGCTGCTAACGGCACGCAAAGCAAAGCTCTGAACGATTATACCAATTGGCAGTTTGCACAGCGACTGAATTACGTAGAAATCACGATCAAAAAGAAAGTGTCTGCTCTTCTGCGCATACATGGCATGCAGAGCAGAGCAGAGCTGAGCTAGCAACTCTGGCGCGTAAGTTCACATAAACAAAGGCCCGCCACACGGCGGGCCTTTCATCTCAGCGGATTACTTACACCAGAAGCTTACTTCGCGGCGTTGACGCGCTCTTCGAGCTTGTCCAGCTGCTCGAAGATTTCCTTCGGAACGCGGTCGCCGAGGCCAGCGAAGTACTCGCGGGCATCCGCGACGTCACCCTCCCACAGCTTCGGATCTGGGTAGAGGGCTTCCTTGACGTCCTCGATTGGCTCGTCGAGGCCCTCCAGGTCCAGATCTTCCGCGCGGGCGGTGTAGCCGACCACGGTCTCGTCTGCGCCGACGCGGCCTTCGATGCGGTCCACGATCCACTTCAGCACGCGGGAGTTCTCGCCGAAGCCTGGCCACAGGTAGCGGCCGTCCTCGCCGCGGCGGAACCAGTTCACCAGGAAGATTGCCGGCATGCGGTCGCCGCCTTCGCGGCCCATGTCGATCCAGTGCTGGAAGTAGTCACCGACGTTGTAGCCAATGAACGGCAGCATGGCCATCGGGTCGTGGCGCAGGGAGCCGACCTTCGCCTCAGCGGAGGCTGCGGTCTGGCCGGAGGAGAGCATCGCGCCGATCATGGTGCCGTGCTCCCAGTCGTGCGCCTGGGTGACCAGCGGCACGGTGTCCGGGCGGCGTCCGCCGAAGAGGATGGCGTCGACCTTGACGCCCTTCCAGTCGTCGTACTCCGGTGCTGCGGTTGGGCACTGCGCGATCGGGGTGCAGTAGCGGGAGTTCGGGTGGGCAGCCTTCTCGCCGGACTCTGGGGTCCAGTCGTTGCCGTGCCAGTCCACGAGGTGCGCTGGGGCGTCGCCGTCCATGCCTTCCCACCAGACGTCGCCGTCGTCGGTGAGGCCGACGTTGGTGAACAGGGTGTTGCCCGGCTCCATGGTCTTCATGGCGATCGGGTTGGACTTGTAGTTCGTGCCAGGCGCGACGCCGAAGAAGCCGTTTTCTGGGTTGACGGCGTAGAGGCCGTCCTCACGCAGGTGCATCCAGGCGATGTCGTCGCCGACAACCTCGGAGGTCCAGCCCTCGAGCGACGGGGTGAGCATTGCCAGGTTAGTCTTGCCACATGCGGACGGGAACGCGCCGGTGATGTGGTAGACCTTGCCCTCTGGGGAGGTGAGCTTCAGGATGAGCATGTGCTCAGCCATCCAGCCCTCTTCCTTCGCCATGACGGAGGCGATACGCAGGGCGAAGCACTTCTTCGCCAGGATTGCGTTGCCGCCGTAGCCGGAGCCGTAGGACCAGATTTCCTTGGTCTCTGGGAACTGGGAGATGTACTTCGTCTCATTGCATGGCCATGCGACGTCTTCCTCGCCTGGCTCGAGTGGCGCGCCGACGGAGTGGAGGCACGGTACGAACTTGTCGCCCTCGATCTTGTCCAGCGCTTCCTGGCCCATGCGGGTCATGACGCGCATGGACATGACCACGTATGCGGAGTCGGTGAGCTGGACGCCCAGCTTCGGGTCCGGGTCGCTGATTGGGCCCATGCAGAACGGCACAACGTACATGGTGCGGCCTTTCATGGAGCCGCTGAAGTGCTCGCGCATTTCAGCCTTGAGCTCGGCTGGGTCGCGCCAGTTGTTGGTTGGGCCTGCGCCGTCTTCGTCTTCGGTGGCGATGAAGGTGCGGGACTCAACACGTGCGACGTCGGAAGGGTTCGAGCGTGCAAGGAAGGAGTTCGGGCGCTTCTCCTCGTTCAGCTTGATCAGCGTACCCTTCTCCACCAGCTCGGCTGCGAGGCGGTCCCACTCTTCCTGGGATCCGTCCGCGAATACCACCTTGTCAGGATCGAAGAGGTCCACAGCCTCGTTGATCCAAGCAATGAGCTGTTCATTGTCGGTTGGTACGTTGCCTTCGATGCGCTTCACGGCAGTGGTCATAATCTCTCCTGGTCAAAATAGACAAACCTCTAGGTCCCAAGCCTATCGAAATCGCGGTTACGCTGGTCCGTCCCAGACTTTTCGACGCCCACCCCGGTCATAACCAGTGACATACTTCATAGATGCGACCAAGAGTGAGCATGTAAATGTGCCCCGAAAAGGGGTGTGCCCGAACGGTGGAACGTCGATAAATATGGGGCATATGCAGCGGAAACAACATTCCCTTAGTGTGCAAACCCGCAAACAAACGTGACCGGACCCACATTCACCCCTTTCCGGGGGCGCTGGGGGAAATTGCATTTCACTACATGGTGTGGACAATGAACACGATGAACATGTCTGAGAATTCACGCCCTGGCATGGGCGAACTGCCCCACGGGCGGCCCCCACAAACCGAATTTGATACTGGCCTGGACTACCCGCGGCTCGGCTCGGTGACGTTCCGTCGTGGCACGCTGACGGACAACCAAGAGGCGCTCTTCGATGAGCACTGGCCGCGCCTGGGGCAGATGCTCAGCGACACCCCCATCGACGTCGACGAATGGTTCGGCCGCACGGGCCACCCCACGATCCTCGAGATCGGCTCCGGCACCGGCACCTCCACCGCGGCGATGGCGCCGCTGGAGGCGGACACCAACGTGATTGCGGTCGAACTGTACAAGCCGGGCCTGGCCAAACTGCTCGGATCCGTGGTGCGTGGCGAGATCGAGAACATCCGCATGGTGCGTGGCGACGGCGTCGAGGTGCTGGCCCGCATGTTCGGTGAGGAAAGCCTCGACGGCGTGCGCATCTTCTTCCCCGATCCGTGGCCGAAGGCCCGCCACCACAAGCGCCGCATTATTCAGTCGGGCACGCTGAACCTCATCGCCACGCGCCTGAAGAAAGGCGGCGTGCTGCACGTGGCCACCGACCACGCCGACTACGCCGAGTGGATCGACGAACTTGTCAACGTGGAACCCATGCTGGAATACAAGGGTTGGCCGTGGCCAGAGGCGCCGTTGCTGACAGACCGTCAGGTCATCACTAAATTCGAGGGGAAAGGGTTGGAAAAAGACCACACGATCCGCGAATACCTCTGGGAGAAGAAGTAAACCATGCAGGACCTGCAGGACAAGACGCACCCCTACACGCCAGGGGCCGAACCCGGCCCAGAAACCTACCTGCTCGTCTGGGACGCACCGAACCTTGACATGGGGCTCGGCGCGATCCTCGGCGGACGGCCCTCCGGATCGCAGCGGCCGCGTTTCGACGCCCTCGGCCACTGGCTGATCGGGCTCGCGGCGAAGGTCTCGCAGGACACCGGCTCCACCATCGAGCCGGAAGCCACCGTGTTCACCAACGTCGCCGCCCACAACGCCGAATCGGTCCGCCCGTGGGTGGACGCGCTGCGCAACGTGGGTTTCGCGGTCTTCGCAAAGCCGAAGACTGCTGAGGATTCGGACGTCGATCAGGACATGCTCACCCACATCCGCCGCCGCCTCGACGAGGGCGTGCTGCGCGGCGTCGTCGTCGCGTCGGCCGACGGCCAGAACTTCCAGGAGCCGCTCGAACAGCTCGCGGAAGACGGCCTGCCCGTGACCGTCATCGGGTTCCACGAGCACGCCGCGTGGGCCGTCGACTCCCCACTGCTACGCTTCGTCGACCTCGAGGACATCCCGAACGTATTCCTTGAGCCGCTGCCGCGCATCAACCTGGAATCCCTGCCGGACGGCGGCGCATGGCTGCAGCCGTTCCGCCCGCTGACCTCGTTGCTGCACAACACCAAGGAAAAGTAGGAGCTGGCCGTGTTTTACAGGTGGGGACATTTCGCGTACCGGCAGCGCAAGGTGCTGCCGATTGTGGTCATCGCGGTGATCGTGGTGCTGCAGGTGCTCTTCGGCTCCAAGCTGGGCGAGCGCCTCTCGCAGGAAGGCTGGGAGGACCCGCGCGCGGACTCCACCACGGCCGCCACCATCGAGAACGACACGTTTGGCCGCGACAACGCCGGTGATGTCATCCTGCTTGTCCGCGCCCCACAAGGCGTGGCCGACCCCGCCGTGTTCAACGAGGCCAACCGACAAATCGAGGCCTTAAAAACCCAGTTCCCGGACCAGATCGACCACATCACCAGCTACTTCTCCGCGCCGAACCAGCAGCAGATCACCGAGGACGGCACGGCCGCCTTCGCCGCGATCGGCCTGGCCGGCGACGGCGAACAGACGCTGAAGGACTTCCGCACCATCCAACCGGTGCTCAACGACATCACGCTGCCCGGCGACGCCACCGTGCAGATCGCCGGCGCCACCGCCGTCGCCGACGCGCTGGACACCGGCATGGCCAACGACATCGCCCGCGCCGAGAAGGTCGGCCTGGTGTTCGTGGCTGTCATCTTACTGTTCGTCTTCGGCGGCGTGGTCGCCGCGGCAATGCCACTGATCGTGGGCATTCTGTCCATCATCGGCTCCCTGTCGCTGCTGTCTATCTTGGCGCAGTTCCAGCAGGTCAACATCTTCTCCCAGTCGATTATTACGCTGCTCGGCCTGGGCCTGGCCATCGACTACGGCCTGTTCATGGTGTCGCGCTTCCGCGAAGAACTCGACCGCGGCGTGAGCACCGAGGAGGCCGTCGCCGCCACCACGACCACCGCCGGCAAGACCGTGTTCTTCTCCGCGCTGATGGTCGGGGTGGCGCTGTCCGGCCTGCTCATGTTCCCGCAGGCCTTCCTCAAGTCCGTGGCCTACGGTGCGATCAGCGCCGTGATGCTCGCCGCGGTCATCTCCGTGACCATGCTGCCGGCGCTGTTCGGCATGCTGGGACCCAACATCGATAAGTGGTCGGTTCGGCGGACGTCGCGAAGGGGACGTCGAATAGAAGACACCGTGTGGTACCGGCTGCCGGCGTGGGCGATGCGCAACTCCAAGAAAGTAGTCGTCGGCGCGACCGGCGCGCTGCTGCTGCTCACCGTGCCGATGGTCGGCATCACCTTCGGCGGCATCAACGAAAGCTACCTGCCACCCAACCAGGAAACGCGGCAGGCGCAGGACGCCTTCAACGAGGAGTTCCCCGCGTTCCGCACCGACCCAATCAAGCTCGTGGTCACCAACGCCACCAACGAGCAGCTCGTGGACGTGGTCCTGCAGTCCCGCGAAGTCACCGGCCTAGCCAAGCCGCTGTCCCCGTCCCAGGCGACGAAGGACGGCACCACGGTGCTCTCCGCGCCGCTGGCGGACCGCAACGGCGGGCAGGCGGTCGTGGACCAGCTGCGCGCCATCGAGGCGCCAGAGGGCGTCGGCGTCTACATCGCAGGCACCCCGGCCATGGAGGTCGAATCCATCGAGGCGCTGCTGGAGCGGCTGCCGTGGATGGCGCTCTACATGGTGCTGGCCACGTTCCTGCTGATGGCGCTACTGTTCGGGTCGCTGATCCTGCCGGCGAAGGCCGTCATCATGAACGTGCTCGGCATCGGCGCAACCCTCGGGTTCCTCACCCTCGTCTTCGTTGACGGCGTCGGCTCCGACCTGCTCAACTTCACCCCAGGCCCACTGATGAGCCCGGTGCTGGTCCTCATCATCGCGATCCTCTACGGCCTATCCACCGACTACGAAGTCTTCCTCGTCTCCCGCATGGTCGAGGCCCGCCACAACCGCGCCACCACCGACCAGTCCATCAAATACGGCACCGCGCACACCGGCGGCATCATTACCGCGGCCGCCGCCATCATGATCGTGGTCGCCGCCGCCTTCGCCATGAGCGACATCGTCATGATGAAGTACATCGCCTTCGGCATGATCGTCTCCCTGGCCCTCGACGCCACCATCATCCGCCTACTCATCGTGCCGTCCGTCATGCACCTCCTGCGCGAGGACAACTGGTGGGCACCACGCTGGGTCAAACGCGCCTACCGCAGCCTCGGTGAAGGCTCCAGCTCCGTCCCACTTGTCGACGCCCCCTCCGACCCCACCCACACCCCCGTCGACGAAGCGATCGCCCTCGACCCCTCCCCCGCCCGCGCAGGCAGGACCGTCAACGAGGACTCCGAACTTGTCCCCTTCACGGAACTCATGCAGGAACTCGAAACCCGCCGGGCGCTCGAGCAGCTCAAGAAGCGTGAACTTGAACGCTAAGTGGCTGCGCTGGACAGCACCCGTCGTCATCCTGATTGTCGGCCTGGTGCTGTTTCGCGACCGCCTCCCCTTCCTCGGCGAAGCCTGGACCACGCTGCGCCGCGTCCACCCGCTGCCGCTGATCGGGGCCGTCGCCACCGCCTTTGGCGCCATCGCCGCCATGGCTGCTGTGATGCTGGTACTCCTCAACATCGAAGGGCACATCACCAACCTGCGCAATTGCATCAACATCACGCTCGCCTCCAACGCCTGGTCCACCACCGTCCCCGGCGGCCCGGCGCTCTCCGCGTGGCTGACCTTCCGCGTCCACCAGTCCTGGGGCGCCTCCACCGGACTGTGCGCCTGGTTCTTCGTCGTCTCCGGGGCGTTGTCCACTGTGTGGATGGCGCTCATCGGCATCAGCGCCGTCGTCTTCATGGGCGCGAAACTGTCTGTGTGGGCCCTGGCCGGGTCGCTCGCGGGGACCGCGGCCGTCGTCGGCGGCCTCTACTGGGCAACCCGCAACCCGACAGTGCTGAAACGCTGGCTGCGCTTCCTGCCCGCCCGCGTCGCCACCAAAGCCAGCGGCGTTGTCGACCAGGTCGCCGCCATCCAAATGTCGCGCCGCCGCTTCACCGCCGCCGCCGTCTTCTCCCTGCTCAACCAGGTCCTCGACCTGGCCGTGCTCTACTTCTGCGCTTGGTCCGTCCTGGGCGCCGCCCCAGGTTTCAACCCCGGCCTCAACCAAACCTCCGCGATGGGCATCACCCTCGCGTTCATCATGACCAAACTCGCCGGCGCCGCCCAAGTCACGCCCGGCGGCGTGGGCACCGTGGAGGCCATCCTCGCCGGCTCCCTGGTCACCGTCGGCCTCACTCTTGTCGACGCCACCGCCGTCACCGTCCTCTACCGACTCATCTCCTTCGCCCTCATCACCGCCATCGGCTGGGTCGTCCACACGGCCGAGTACGCCGGGCGCGGCTACATGCTGGGCAAGGCGTGAGGTCGGCCCTGGCCTGGCCTGGCCTTGTCCGGCCCGGCCTGGCCTGGTCTGGCCTGGTCGCCCGAAAAAGTTCCCAACGTTTTTTGAAAACCGGGAACATTCTTCGTAGACAGTCGTCTCGAACTGTAGAAACGCGAGTGTTGGTCGACCGGAACCGGCCCCTAACGCAAAATGATTCCCGGGCTCGGGAACTTCTTTCGTTGAACTCGTGAACACCCCAAGTCACGCGGTGCAACACCGAGTAGGAAGGACACAGCGATGACGGTAGTCGTACTGAAGTGGCCAGCACAAAGACGATGGTGAAGCCGAGAATGAACAACCCGGCCGCACCCGCTACCGGCCACTGGCATTTGGTGACCACCGTGCCCCCTCGGCGTCGTAGTCGACCTCCCCGCCGACCACACTGGCCAGATACGACATATACCTGGGTACCAGGGCTACGACGCACGGGGAGGCGAACGAGATCAGACCGGCAGCTGCCGCAGCCAGGATGCCGAAACACCGAGGAAGATCATCAGTGACCCGGTGAGTGGTCTGCAGCGACTCTGCCTACCTCGGCACTCAACCCTGCTGTGGGCGTTACTCGTAGCGAAGCGAGCTGAACATCCCGGTTTCCATGTGATAGGCGTTATGGCAGTGAAATGCCCACTCACCGGGGTTGTCAGCGATCAGGTCGGCGACCATGGTTTCACCGTGGCGGAGAAGGACGGTGTCCTTGCGTAGCCCGTCGCTGCCGGGCAGCGCCCACGTGTGGCCGTGGATGTGCATGGGATGGGGCATCATGGTCCTGTTGCGCATGACCATGCGCAGGCGCTGGCCCGCCTGCACGGTCGCGGAGGAGGATTGGCCGTCGGTGAGAATGCTCCATTCATAGGGCATCATCTGCCCGCCCAGGTCGATGCCAACTTCTCGGTCTGGTGTGCTCTCGGGCAGGAGTGCACGGTCTGCAGGCTTCAGGGAGGACAGAAGCAGTCCGGTGGAAGACAACTCGGGGAAGTCGACATCGGGGTGGGGGGCCTGGCCGCCAGCGGTGCGGATGACGGCGAAGGCGCGGTCGTCCTTTCCCACCGCCAAAGCCGTGAGCGGGAAGACGCCGTCGCCGAGGATGACCTCGACGTCGACACGCTCGCCCATCGACAGGTAGATCGATTCGGTCTCCCTGGGCTGGACAGGGAAGCCGTCGGTGTGAGTGACGGTCATGCGGTGACCACCGAGGGCCACCTTGAAGATGGTGTCACCGCCGGAGTTGATAAACCGCAGGCGGGCCTTATCGCCCGGGCGAGCCTCAAAGGTTCGGTGAGCGCGGGGGATACGTCCGTTGATGAGGTAGTGCGGATACATCACATCGCCGGCATCCCCGCCCAGAACCCGGTCCGGGGTGCCGTGCATCATGTGGCTGTGACCTCCCATTCCCATCCTCCCGTTATGGTCGCCCGAACCCATTCCGGTGAGCTTATCGAGCTCATCGTCGGGAGTGCCCTGAATACCATCGACCCAGTCGTCGAGCACGATGGTCCACTCGACGTCCTGGTCCTCAGCGTCTTGCGGGTCACGGATGATCAGTGGGGCGTGGAGGCCGCGATCAAGCTGCAGGCCGGTGTGGGAATGGTAGAAGTAGGTGCCACCGTGGGGGACTTCAAAAACATAGGAGAAAGACTCGCCAGGTTCAATGGGGTCCTGGGTCATGCCGGGCACACCGTCGGCTGCGTTGTGGAGTGCGATGCCATGCCAGTGGATGGAGGTGCTCTCAGGCAATTCATTGGTGATATCGACCTGGAGGACGTCGCCGGCGGTGGCCTCAATGGCCGCATCCCCGGTGTCAGAGACGTATCCCCACGTCTTGGCTTCGATGCCGCCGATATCCAGGGAGAGGGGCCGGGCGGTCAGTGTCCGCCGCACCGTCGGCTCACCGAACGCAGTGGGAGTGGGGCGAAGGGAGGAACCTGGTGCCGAGGCAGCGGGTCCAGGGTCGCTGGTGCAGGCGGCCACGGCCCCGGTGCCGGCGAGGACGAGCCCGCCGAGCAGAAACTGTCGTCGGGAAAACGCGTTCGTCATGATTTAACCTTCCTGGTGTAAGAATTCAGTGACACGGAGAGACAGGTGCAGGTGAGGACCCTGCTGAGCCATTACGTCAGGCGCAGGTCTGTAACACAGGTGGCACCGTCGTCGGTGGTGGAAAACTCCGTGGTACCGGTACGCCCCTGGTAGCTGACCTCAATCAGGCCGGTGACATCATCGGGAAGCCAGAAGCCAATAAACCCGTTGTCGAAGGTGGTTGTCTCCTCGTCCACCAGCACCTCACCGGTCGCCTCATCGGTGATCTTGACCTGGATATCCTCATTGCTGAGTTCCCCCACGCAGGTCGTGAGGCTGTGGTAGAAGCAGTCGTGGGTGGAGTTGACATAGGGTGCGATCGAGACATACGTCTGATTGTCGGGAAGATCGACCACGACTTCCTGGTCACCGCTCGAGAGCAGCAGTTCATCGGGACGCACTGAGGCGATCAGATCCGTGGGGCGCTCAGTGACCTTCTGCCGGTCGAGGTGATCAATGATCTCCACCGCGTCCATGTCAGCCAGGCCATGGGTAGTCAGGAATGTATCTTGGGACACCGTCCCGTCGGCCGTGGGTTCCGGGTCGGCGGTCGAACACCCCGTGAGGGCGAGGGCAAGGGCGGCGGCTGCGATCGCTGCTCGTTTCACGTCAATCTCCTTGGATCGTGGTAACACTGTGAGAAGACACCGCCTCAAGGTCGGTGTCATACCGTTATCTTGCACGGGTGCCTGACGGAGTAGAAATCAAAAACCCTGCTCACAGCCTTATAACAGAGCGAAAAGGGGGTGAATTCAGTGGGCTGGGTCACCACCGGGACACCACCCCACAGCCGTGGGCGATGTCCTTCTACCCGCCCCGGGTATGCGGTGCGGGCAGTGAAATCCCTGGTGACGCCTGCTGAACCGACCAGGGGAGGCGATGCCGCCGGCCCGGGATGGGGCACAGGGGTGTCGGCGATCGAAGAGTGATGTTTGAAGATTTGATGAAGATTCCCCGCCGGGCGCTGCGTGAGGGTGGTATTCCCCCCTGGCCGGCGCGATACTGGGGTCTATGGCTGACCACACACCGACCACCGCCACGCCCCCGGGGCGGGTGCTGGTCGTCGATGATGAACAACCCCTGGCTCAGATGGTGGCCTCCTACCTCATCCGGGCAGGCTTCGATACCCGCCAGGCGCACACCGGCACCCAAGCCGTGGACGAGGCCCGTCGCTTTTCCCCCGATGTTGTGGTGCTGGATCTGGGGCTGCCCGAACTCGACGGCCTGGAGGTATGCCGACGGATCCGCACCTTCTCGGACTGCTACATCCTCATGCTCACCGCGCGTGGCAGCGAGGACGACAAGATCAGCGGTTTGACCCTGGGGGCGGATGACTACATCACCAAACCTTTTAGCATCCGGGAACTGGTGACCCGAGTGCATGCGGTGCTGCGCCGCCCGCGCACCAGCACCACCCCACCGCAGGTGACCACCCCCTTGATCATTGGTGACCTCATCCTTGACCCCGTCGCCCATCAGGTGCGGGTGGGGGAGACGACCGTGGAGCTCACCCGCACGGAGTTCGAGCTGCTGGTTGCCCTGGCCCTGCGCCCCGGCCAGGCGCTGACCCGCCACGACCTGGTCACCGAGGTCTGGGACACCACCTGGGTCGGTGATGAACGCATCGTCGATGTCCACATCGGCAACTTGCGTCGCAAGCTCGGCACCGACACCCGAGGCCGGGGGTTTATCGACACCGTGCGTGGCGTGGGCTACCGGATGGGGCAGCCATGAATCACGGACCCGGCCTGACCTTCCGCTTCCTGGCCGCCCAGGTGTTGGTCGTGGTGATTAGCCTGCTGGTGGCCGCGGCCGTGGCCACGACGGTGGGCCCGCCCCTGTTCCATGATCATATGTTGATGGCCGGCCGGGAGGACCCCTCGCTGGAGCTGTTCCATGCCGAGCAGGCCTACCGGGACGCCAACCTGATCACCCTGGCCGTCGCCCTGCCCACTGCCTTGATCAGCGCCCTACTGGCCAGCCTGTGGTTATCGCGTCGTCTGCGCACCCCCCTGCAGGATCTCACCCGCGCCGCTACCAGCCTGGCGGCCGGTAACTCCCGTACCCGCGTGCCCGCCGGAGAAGCAGGCCCCGAGGTCGCCACCCTGGCGCATGCCTTCAACACCATGGCCGACCGGCTGGAACACACCGAACAGGTCCGCCGCCAGATGCTCTCTGATCTGGCCCACGAAATGGGCACCCCCTTATCGGTGCTCACGGTCTACCTCGATGGTCTCCAGGACGGGGTCGTGGACTGGGATAATGCCAACCACACGATCATGGCTGACCAACTCACCCGCCTGACCCGGTTGATGGAAGACATTGACGATGTCTCCCGGGCCCAGGAACACCGGATCGATTTGGACCTGGCGGAGGAAGAGCTCGGGGATCTGCTCCATACCGCGGCTGCTGCCGCGGGGGAAGCTTATGCTGACAAAGGCGTCGATTTACAGGTCGAGACCATTACGGACGCCGCCCGGGTGCTCGTGGACCGGCAACGCTTCGGCCAGGTGATGAGCAATCTCCTGTCCAACGCGCTACGGCACACCCCGGCCGGCGGGCAGGTCCGGATCAGCGTTCAGCGCCAGGGGGCGTCCACCGCGCTCATCCACGTCGCCGATGACGGCGAGGGCATCCCACCTAGCCAGCTCGGACACATCTTCGAACGCTTCTACCGGGGAGATGCCGCTCGCAGCCGGGACAACGGCGGGTCCGGTATCGGTCTGACCATCTCCAAGGCATTGATCGAGGCCCACGGCGGCACTCTCACCGCCACCTCCCCCGGACCTGGTCGCGGAGCGGTGTTTACCCTCCGCCTCCCGCTGTCCCCTCCCGACAGTGAGGAGGCTGCTCGGTGACCACACCCTGCCCCGCGTGAGGGCAGTGCCCTCCACCCCTTGAAGATATACCCCAGATAGCATCGCCGAATCCCACCGACCAGAAGGAGCTTTCCCATGATCACCTCCCCACCCCGCCTCTTGCCGATGGCCTCCCACGGCTGCAGCTGTTGCGGACCTGCCTCACGTGCCGACACTGCCTCCATCCCTGCCGCCAGCGACTCGTCAGCAGGAGGGTCCTCCTCTAGCTACCAGGTCACCGGTCTGACCTGCGGACACTGCGCGAAAAGCGTGACCCAGGCCCTTCAGGCCCTCCCCCAGGTCGACGACGTCCAGGTCGATCTCGATGCTGGTGGTGTTTCCACCGTCACGGTCACCGGTGTCGCACCTCCGGAGATGGTTCGCCGGGCCATCGAGGAGGCCGGCTACGCCGTCTTATCCTGATCAGTTTTACTCATCATCTCGACCCCGACCGGGTTGAGCGAAAGGAACGTCATGAACACTCCCAACCATTCCGGTGATCACCATGGTGATCACCCTGCTCCGGAAACAGACCACACCTACCACCCGGATCATGCCAGCCACGAACACCACGCAGATGCCGACACCCACGGCCATGCGATGCCCCACGATCACCCGCACTCCGCCCTGGACGAAGACCACCACGTTCATGGTCACGGCGAACACGCCGGACACAGCACCGCAATGTTTCGGGACCGCTTCTGGTGGTCGTTGATTCTGTCCATTCCCGTCGTTATTTTTAGCCCCATGGTCGCCCACCTCCTCGGCTACCACCTCCCGGCATTCCCCGGATCCACCTGGATCCCCCCGGTGCTGGGCACGATCATCTTCGTCTACGGCGGAACGCCTTTCCTTAAGGGCGGATGGAAAGAACTGAAATCCCGCCAACCCGGGATGATGCTCCTGATCGCCATGGCCATCACCGTGGCGTTTGTCGCCTCCTGGGTCACCACTCTGGGGCTGGGTGGTTTTGACCTGGACTTCTGGTGGGAGCTGGCCCTGCTGGTGACCATCATGCTGCTGGGCCACTGGCTGGAGATGCGCGCTCTCGGGGCAGCGTCCTCCGCGCTTGACGCGCTGGCTGCCCTGCTACCGGATGAGGCCGAGAAAGTCATCAACGGGACCACCCACACCGTGGCCATCTCCGAGCTAGTCGTCGACGACGTCGTGCTGGTGAGGGCCGGTGCCCGGGTGCCGGCCGACGGAACCATCATCGACGGAGCCGCCGAATTCGATGAGGCGATGATCACCGGCGAATCCCGTCCCGTCTTCCGCGGCACCGGTGACAAGGTGGTCGCCGGTACCGTGGCCACCGACAACACCGTCCGCATCCGGGTGGAGGCTACCGGCGGGGACACCGCCCTGGCCGGGATCCAGCGCATGGTTGCCGACGCCCAGGAGTCCTCCTCTCGGGCCCAGGCCCTGGCGGATCGGGCGGCGGCGTTGTTGTTCTGGTTCGCGCTGATCTCCGCTCTGATCACCGCGGTGGTGTGGACCATCATCGGCAGCCCGGACGATGCTGTGGTACGCACGGTCACGGTGCTGGTCATCGCCTGCCCGCACGCCTTGGGCCTGGCGATTCCGCTGGTCATTGCGATCTCCAGCGAGCGGGCCGCGAAATCCGGGGTGCTCATCAAGGACCGGATGGCGCTCGAGCGGATGCGCACCATCGACGTGGTGCTCTTCGACAAAACCGGCACCCTGACCGAGGGTGCGCACGCGGTCACCGGTGTCGCGGCAGCTGTCGGCGTCACCGAGGGCGAGCTGCTGGCCCTGGCCGCCGCCGCGGAGGCCGACAGCGAGCACCCCGTGGCCCGCGCCATCGTGGAGGCCGCGGCCGCCCATCCCGAGGCCTCCCGTCGGCAAATCCGGGCAACTGGTTTCAGCGCCGCCTCCGGCCGAGGGGTCCGGGCCACTGTCGATGGCGCTGAGATCCTCGTGGGCGGGCCGAACATGCTGCGCGAGTTCAACCTCACCACCCCGGCCGAGCTCACCGACACTACCAGCGCCTGGACCGAGCGTGGGGCTGGTGTGCTCCATATTGTCCGTGACGGTCAGATCATCGGTGCGGTGGCCGTCGAGGACAAGATCCGCCCTGAATCCCGCGCCGCCGTGAAAGCCCTGCAGGACCGCGGGGTGAAGGTCGCGATGATCACCGGCGACGCCCAGCAAGTGGCCTACGCGGTCGGTCAGGACTTAGGCATTGATGAGGTCTTCGCCGAGGTCCTGCCCCAGGACAAAGACACCAAGGTCACGCAGCTGCAGGACCGGGGTTTGAGCGTGGCCATGGTCGGTGACGGTGTCAATGACGCCCCCGCTCTGACTCGCGCAGACGTCGGTATCGCCATCGGTGCCGGCACGGATGTGGCCATGGAATCTGCCGGGGTGGTCCTAGCCAGTGACGACCCGCGGGCAGTGCTGTCGATGATTGAGCTGTCCCAGGCCAGCTACCGCAAGATGATCCAGAACCTGATCTGGGCCTCTGGCTACAACATCCTCGCCGTGCCGCTGGCCGCCGGAGTGCTCGCCCCGATCGGGTTCGTGCTGTCCCCGGCCGTGGGCGCGATCTTGATGTCTGCCTCGACTATCGTGGTGGCCCTGAACGCTCAGCTGTTGCGCCGTATTGATCTGGAACCGGCTCACCTGGCTCCGACCGAGTCGAAGAAGGAACACACCACGCCTACTCCGGCATCCACCGCCGTCCACTGATCCACCACTTCTCTCCACTGCCCCCATATGGCCCTGAAAGACCCCACCATGAGGGGCACCCCTGTTCTTTCCGCTCTCGCCGTGGCCTCCACCCTGGCGCTAGCCGCCTGCGGTGAGGCCACCGAGTCAGGCAGCACCGATGCCTCCACCTCAGCCACCACCACGGCGACGACTGAGGCGGACCGGGAGATCTCCGCCGATCACGACGACACGGACATCGTGTTTGCCCAGATGTGGTCCCCCATCACCAGCAGGCCGTGGAGATCGGGAGGATTACTACAATCCTATTGCTACACTTTGCGGATTTACCGGGGATGGCAGGTTGAAAACGCAAATTTGTTCACAAATTCGCTAAGCGGGTTTTGCGGCACCGACCAGCGACCTACCAGCGCAACCAGGCGCCGGGTTAGACTGTCTGGCATGATCAAAAAACCGTATGCAATTGCTGCTGACTACGTTGCCATCGCCGCGTTCGCGCTGCTCGCGCGCATCGCGCATCAGACCGAAGAGATGCCGCTGAACTTCTTCGGCTGGCTGGAAACCTTCCTGCCGTTCGCGACTGGGCTGGGGTTGGCGTGGCTAGCCACCCGCAAGGACAAGGGGTGGCTGATCTGGCTCATCACGATCGTGGTGGGCCTGATCATTTGGGGCTTCTACCGCCACAAGCTGCCGCACTACTCGTTCGTCATCGTGGCGAGCAGCATGTCGGCGCTGCTCATGCTGGGGTGGCGCGGGGCAGCGAAACTGATCCTGAAGCGGCGTTAGCTCGACAGCCAACCCATGTTGGCCAGGAAGTCGCCGCCTTGGAGGGCGTAGACCATCCACACGAGGTGGTTGATGATGTCACCGACGATGTCGAGTGCAGAGGAAAGCATGAAATTCTTCTCCTTTGAGTGTTAGAGCGGGCTGATGGTGTGCTTCTTCGGCAGGTCTTGCTCTTGTTTGGTGGCAAGTTGTCGAAGGGCGCGTCGTAACGAGATGCGGGTTTGGGACGGCTCGATCATTGAGTCAATGAACCCGCGCTCGGCGGCGACGTATGGGGAGGTCATGGTTTCGTCGTAGAAGTCCATGAACATCTTCTTCATCGCCTCGCGCTGGACGGGGTCCTCGATGGCGGCGAGCTGCTTGCCCTGGATCATCACGACCGCGGCGGAGGAGCCCATGACGGCGATCTGCGCGGTCGGCCAGGCGAGGTTGATGTCGCCGGTGAGGTTCTTGGAACCCATGACGGCGTAGGCGCCACCGTACGCCTTGCGCACGATGAGGGTGACCTTCGGCACGGTGGCCTCCACGACGGCGAACGCTAGCTTGGCGCCGCGGTGGATGAGGCCCTCGCGCTCCTGGTCGACGCCGGGCAGGTAGCCGGGCGTGTCCACGACGAAGACGAGGGGGATGTTGTATGCGTCGCAGGTGCGGATGAAGCGCGCGCCTTTGTCGGCGGCGTCGGCGTCGATGCACCCGGCCTGGTACATGGGGTTGTTGGCGACAAATCCGACGGTGCGGCCGTCGATGCGCCCGAAGGCGCAAATGAGGTTTTCGGCGTAGCCGGCTTGGATTTCGACGAGGTCTTCGTCGTCGCCGAGCTGCACGAGGAGGTCCATCATGTCGTAGCCGGCGTTGGTGTCGTCGGGCATGAAGGTGTCGAGGGCGGAGTCGTCGAGGTCGTCGTCCTCGGGGGCCCATTGGACGGGGGCTGGGTCGAAGGTGGACGTCGGCAGGTGAGCGAGGAGGTCGCGGACGTAGTCGAAGGCTTCTTCTTCGGAGCTGACGACGGCCTGGATGTTGCCGGATTGTTCCTGGACGCGGGCGCCGCCGAGTTCGGCGGAGGTGATGTCCTCGCCGGTGACTTCGCGGATGACGTTGGGGCCGGTGACGTACATTTCGGACTGGCCGTCGACGGCGACGACGAAGTCGGTGGTCACGGGAGCGTAGACGGCGCCGCCGGCGGATTTGCCCAGCATGATAGAGATCTGCGGGCTGCGGCCGGACAGCGGGAGCTGGCGGCGGGCGATCTCGGAGTACATGGCCAGGGACGTCACGGCGTCTTGGATGCGGGCACCGCCCGAGTCCTGGATGCCGATGACGGGGCAGCCGATCTTGATCGCGAACTCCATGACCTCGACGACCTTGCGGCCGAAGGTGACGCCGACGGAACCGCCGTAGACGGTTTTGTCGTGGGCGTAGACGGCGACGGGGCGGCCGTCGACACGTCCGTAGCCGGTGACGACGCCGTCGGAGTAGACGGCTTTCTCGTCGCCGGGTGTGCGGGCCAGGGCACCGATCTCGACGAAGGAGCCTTCGTCGAGCAGCGCGGCGATGCGCTGGCGCGGGGTGGTGTTCCCGGCGTCGTCGCGGCGCTTCCGCGAGCGCTCTGAACCGGGGTCCTGCGCTTTTTCTAGACGTGCACGCAGGTCAGCGAGCTTTTCTGCGCTAGTTGCCATTATCAATCCATTCGTTCATGTACTTGCCCACGATGCCAACTGCGGGCTCGTCAACTACTGCCAAATGGTCGCCCGGCAGATGGACGATCGTCAAATCCTTCACGATAGCGCCCCAGCCACCGTCCTCGTCAATGTGGGCGTAGGCCGGCTCCAGGGTAATGGCGCCGTCGTGCATGCGCTCGGCGCGGAACAGCAGCACCGGCACCTGCACGTCTGCCCAGCGGGCGAAGTCGAGGCGGTTGAGGATCTGGTTATCGACGAAGGACGCGCGCTGGTGCTCCAGCACACCGGCGGCGAGACCGTGCTCGGAGGCGTCGGTGGTGGCCAGGAACTCGGCCAGCATGTTGAGCACCGCGTCCTCCCCTGCCGTCTCCAGCAGGTCGAAGGGCACCGGGAAGTCCAGCCCGTAGGTGTCCTTGGCAAACTTGGCGTAGCGCTCCCAACGCGCCTTGGTCTCCTCCGGGGTGTCGGGGGCTGGCTCGGACGGCTGGGTGGTGTCCAGCAGCGCGATGTACGCGATGCGGTCGTTGCCCAGCTGGTGCGCCACTTCGTAGGCGAGTGCGCCACCGAAGGACCAGCCCGCGAGCACGACCTTGCCCTCGGGCGCGATGCGGTTGATGTCTTCCACGTAGGCCGCGGCGCGCTCTTCGAGGGTGCCCTCGAGGCGCTCGACGCCGTACACCGCGACGTCGTCTGCTAATCGACGAGCCAACGGCTGGTACACCGCACTGGACCCACCGGCCGGGTGGAACACGAACACTGGCGGCTTGGTGGTGTGCTCTGGCTGCTGCAGCACCCGGATGTTGCCTTCGACCTCGGTTTCGAGGCCCTCGCGCACGATGTCGGCGAGCGGCTCGAGCGTTTCCGCGTCCTTGACCTGCTCCGCGGTCACGGTGATGCCGGAACGCTCGCTGAGGTGGTTGGCGATGGCTTCGGCCTGCGCGTCGTCGATGGCGGGCAGCTCGGAGGTCACGCCTGCCGCAGCGGTGCCGGTGAACTTGGCCCACGCGCCGAAGACCATGCGCTCGGAGGCGTCGCGGGGTGCGACGCCGACCCCCTGGGTGCCCTCCGCCTTCTCGGCGGGCCCATCAGCATCATCGACCGGCTCAGAAGCAGCCTCAGCGGCCTCCGACTGCACCCCGGCGACCGCGTCCTCGACGATGCGGATGACGTCGGCGACGGAGGCGTCGCGAAGCGTTTGTACTGGCAGTGGCGGGATCTGGAAGTCGTTTTCCACGCGGTTCTTGATGCGCATGCCCATCAGCGAGTCCAGGCCGAGGTCGATGAGCGGTAGCTCGTCGGGGAGGTCCTCGGCGTCGTAGCCCATGGACTCGGACACGATGGAGCGCAGGCGCTGCGCGACGGACTCGCCGGAGTTCGGGTCCCAGCGGATGGCGTCGACGTCCGCGAGCTCGTCGGCGACGGGCGCGGCGTCACCAGCAACCTCAGCCGCCGGGGCCGGAGCAGCTGCGGTTGAGTCCTCCTCAACAGCGCCGCCAAGGTTGAGTGCGGTAGCGAAGCCCTCCGCCAGCAGGGTGTCCTCGTGGAAGACCTTCACGCTCACCCCGCCGAGCGAGGTCGCCGCGATCGTGGTCACGTCACCCTCTGCAGGCAGTACGTCGTGGTCCTCGTAGGCCACCACCCGGGAGCCGGGCAGGACTTCGGCGGCGACGGCGTCGATAATCTGGTGCGGGCTAAACAGCGTGTCCGCGGCCGTCGAGTAGGCGACCTGGCCCTCCGGCAGGCGCACCTTCGCGCCGAGCAGCGAGGTGTGCGCGGAGGCGGGGCGCGCGTCGGTCCAGAACTCGGAGCGCTTGAACTGGGTTAGTGGGGCGTCGATACGCGGGCCGCGGCCGTAGAACGCGGTGAAATCGACGGCGGTGCCGGTGACGTAGAGCTTCGCGGCGAGGTCCAAAATGGACTCCACCTCGTCGACCTTGCGCTTGCAAGTGAACAGCAGCTGCGCGTCCGGCTTGCCCGAGGCGAACGCGGTGTTCATCAGGCCCATGATCGCCACCGGGTTCGGCGCGACCTCCACGAGCGTGGTGTAGCCCTCGGCAAACGCGGTCTCGGTGGCCTGCTGGATGTAGACCGGCTGGCGCGTCATGCGCAGGAAGTATTCGTCGGTGTGCACAACCTGTCCCGGCTGGTACACCACACGCTCGTCGACGCTGCTCAGCAGCGGGATCCGCAGCGGGTGGGCCTCAATGCCGGCGATCTGGGCCGCGAGGTCGCCCAGGATCGGGTCGAGCGCACTGGTGTGCCCGGCGCCGCGCACGCGCATCAGTCGCGCGAACTTGCCTTCCTCTTCCAGCTTTTCGACGAGCCCCTTCACGGCACCAACGGGACCGCCGACGGTGAGCATGCCGGGCCCGGCGAACACGGCCGCTTCAACACCCGTGCCCTCCAATTGATCAGCACTCAATTCGACGACGGCCATGGCGCCCTCAGCGTCGGTGTCGGCGGTGAGCGCTTCGCCCTCGCCCATCAGGCGAGCACGGTGGCACGCGATCACCATCGCGTCCTTCGCGCTGATGCCGCCGGAGGCGTAACCCGCGGCGATCTCGCCCATGGACATGCCCATCACGGCCGCCGGGCGGATGCCGGCGGCGTCAAGCATGTCGGTCAGCGCGATCTGGAAGGCGGTCACCGCGACCTGGCCGGTCTCGGTGTCGTAGGTCAGCCCGTCGTCCTCAATGATTTCGATGATGGACCAGCCGGCCTCGAACTGGACAATGGAGTCCAGCTCACGCATCCGTTGCGCGAACAGCGGCGAGGAGGCCATGAGCTGCTTCGCCATCTTGCGGTGCTGGGAGCCGAAGCCGGAGTACACAAACACCGGGCCGAGTGCGTTCGGCGCATCCGCCACGGCGATGCCGGGGCCGATCTTGCCCTCGGCAACCTGGCGCAGCCGCTTCACGGCTTCTTCGGTCGTGGCGGCGGTGACCACTGCGGCGGAACGGCCGTGGTTACGCAGCGCCAACGAACGCGCAAGAGGAATAAGGTCTGCGTCCGGGCGACCCTCCAGGGCGTCGGCCAGCTCGGCTGCCGCGGACTTGCGCCGCGAGGTCAGCAGGCCGCTGACAGGCAGGGCGGCCGTCGATACGTCGGTGAGCGCCTCGGGGCGCTGCGGTGCTGCCTCGTAGTCGGCGGGGTCGAACTCCTTGACCACGACGTGCGCGTTCGTGCCGCCGAAGCCGAAGCCGGAGACACCCGCCACGCGCCGGCCGGAGTACTGCGGCCACTCGCGTGGGTCCTCAACGACCTCGAGGTTGTTAGCGTCGAAGTCTACGTAGCGGTTCGGGCCGGCGAAGTTCGCCATGGCCGGGATCGTGTCATGCTGCAGGGCTTGGACGACCTTGATCAGCGCGGCCACGCCCGCGGCAGACTCCGAGTGCCCGATATTGGACTTCGCGGAACCGAGCAGCAGCGGTTGGCCGGCTTCGCGTCCGGCGCCGCAGACCTGGCCCAGCGCGGTCGCCTCGATCGGGTCGCCGAGGATCGTGCCGGTGCCGTGCGCCTCCACGAGGTCGACGGTGCGCGGGTCCACGCCCGCGTCGGCGTACGCCTGCTGCAGCACGTCCACCTGGGCCTCCGGGTTCGGGGCGGTCAGACCGTTGGAGTGGCCGTCCGAGTTGGTGGCGCTGCCCTTGATCACGGCGAGGATGTCGTCGCCGTCGGCGATGGCGTCCTCCACACGCTTGAGCACGATGAACCCGGCCGCTTCCGAGCGGACGATGCCATCCGCGTCATCGGAGAATGCGTGGATCTTCCCGGAGGGCGAAATCACGCCCAGCTCCGAGAACATCAGGGAAGCAAACGGGTTGGCCAGGATGTTCACGCCACCGGCGAGGGCGACGTCGGCTTCGCCCTCGCGAAGCGCGCGCACCGCGTGGTGCACCGACACCAACGAGGAGGAGCAGGCTGTGTCCACGTTCATGGACGGCCCGCGGAAGTCGAAGGCGTAGGAGATCCGGTTCGGGATCACCGCGCTCGACGCGCCGGTCAGCGCGTACGGGTGCGCCTGCGCCGGGTCTGCACCCATGAGCATGCCGTAGTCGTTATTCGAGGAACCGACGAACACGCCCACGCGCTGCCCGCGTAGCGAGTCGGCGGGGATGTGGGCGTCCTCAAGCGCCTCCCAGGCGACCTCCAGCATGATGCGCTGCTGCGGATCGATGTTCTTCGCCTCCAGCGGCGACAGGCCGAAGAACTCGTTGTCGAAGGCGGCGATGTCGTCGAGGTAGCCGCCGTCGGTGGCCTCCTCGCGCATCTTGGTGCGCAGGAACGGATCCGAGTTGTACTCGGACCAGCGGCCCTCCGGCAGCGGGCCTGTGGTGACCTCACCTGCGACGAGCAGCTCCCAGTATTCGTCCACGTTGTTCGCGCCCGGGAACCGCCCGGCCGTGCCGACGATGGCGATGTCGTGCCCCTTCGCCTCCACGTCGCGGCCAGCGGCAACGACCTGCGGCGCCGCCGGGGCGTCCGCCGTCAGCGCGTGAGCCAAGGCAGCGACCGTCGGGTACTGGTAGGCCACGGTGGGGTCGATGCGTCGACCCAGCAGCTTCTCCAGTTCCCCGGAGAGAACCACTGCGTCACGGGACGAAAGTCCGTAGGACTCAAACGGGGTGGTCGCGTCAACGCTTTCCACACCGGTCGTCTCCGCAACCCACTGTTGCAGCCACTGGATCAATGCATTCTCACTCATAGCATCCAACCCTATCGGTCGTGCCTTTCTTTTCGTTATCAGCCTTGGTAGTTCTTCGCGTTGACCTGGCGCGCAATCTTGCCCGAGGAGGAACGCGCGATCTCATTGGGCGCGTAGAAGCGGATGTCGGACGGCGCCAGTCCGTGCTTCGCGGTCACGGCGGAGCGGATCGCGGCGATGGCGTCGTCGTCGCCATCCGGGGTGGCGGTGTCCGCACGCTCTACCAGCAGCACCAGCTTTTCGACGTCCTCCCCCGGCACCGCAAACGCAGCCACCGAGTCCTTGCGCACGTGCTCGCTGGCCTCCATGACGGTGGCCTCGATGTCCTGCGGGTAGTGGTTGCGGCCGGCGACCACGATGAGGTCCTTGACGCGGCCGGTGATGTAGAGGTGGCCGTCGAGAAGCGTGCCGAGGTCCCCTGTTGCCAGCCAGCCGTCCTTCGGCAACCCTTCTTGGCGGGTGGCGCCGATGGTGTTGCCGAAGGTGTCGGCGGTGTCGCGCTCGCGGTCCTGGTAGCCGAGGGCGATGTTCGGGCCGTGGGCCCACAGTTCGCCGATGGTGCCCGGCGCGACCTCGTCGTGGGTCTGCGGGTCGACGACGGCGAAGTGCATCCAGGACACCGGCTGGCCGTTGGAGGCCATCACAACGCCGTCATCTGTCTCTATCGCAAGGCCCTCGGTGAGCTTGTCGCGGTCGAGGGTGACGAACTTGGGGCGGTCCGGGGTCTGCGGGGTGGACACCAGCAGGGTCGCCTCCGCTAGCCCGTAGGAGGGGCGCATCGCTTTGCGGTCCAGGTTGAAGCCCTCGTAGGCCGCAATGAAGCTGTCGACGCTCGGCTTCGTCACCGGCTCAGAACCGATGACGAGGGCGTCGAGGACGGACAGGTCCAGGTCCTGCGGCGCGTGCCCGACGGCACGAGCGCACAGCTCGAGCGCGAAGTTGGGCGCCGCGGTGAAGACGTGGATGTCCTCCGGGTCGCTCTCGCAGCGGCCGAGGCGTTCCACCCAGCGCATCGACTGTTGGATGAAGTCACGCGGGGTGAATAGTTCGAACTCGCTGCCGAGGATGATCAGCATCATCGAGATGATGATGCCCATGTCGTGGTGCAGTGGCAGCCAGCACGGCACGCGCATCGGCTGTTCCAGCTTTGCGGCCGTGTAGATCTGGATGACGTTGGACACGATGGACTCGTTGGTGAGCATCACCCCGGCCGGGTTGCGGGTAGAGCCGGAGGTGTACTGCAGGAAGGAGACATGGTCCGACGTATCGACGGCCCCCTCCGCTTGCCCTGCCACCCAGCTGGCAGCGAGCGTGTCCGGCAGTGCGTCGACCGCGATGATGCGTGGGCGTTCCCTGCCCGGCAGCTCCGCGAAGAAGGCACGTACGGCTGGCGCGCCCTGCTTGTTGGTGAGCACTACGTTGGCCTCGGCGTCGGCGAGGACGGCGCGCAGGTGGCCTTCGTGGCCTGGCTCGGTCGGGTCGTAGAGCGGCACCGGGATCTGCCCGGCGTACATGGCACCCATGAAGCCGAAGATGTACTCGGGGCAGTTGCCGGCCAGGATGGCCACGCGGTCCCCCGGCGCACCGATCTGCTGCAGGCGAGCTGCCACCGACTTGATGCGTGTGTTCACCTCCGCGCGCGTGAATGTGCGCGGCGCCCCGTCAGGGTCCGCGGAGTAGTCCCACGAGCGGATGTTGACAGTGTCTGTCGCACCGGCTTGCGCCGCCGCCCCGTAGAGCATCTCGGTCAGGGTCGGGATGGTGAAGTTCGGCGGGAGTTTGATCTGGCCGGTTTCGTCGATAAACCGCTGAATCAGTGCTTGGAGATCCATGGGCACTCCTTGTTGTCAGGTCCTAGAAAGTAGTTAGTTTCTAGTAAGAATCAATTACGGACATCGACCAATCTACAGCCCATTGCGGCGTAGTGGTACCCGGAATCACATCCGGGTTCGAGGCATACATCGCGTGATTGCCATTGGCCAGCAACAATGCAGCCGCGCGGTCCACGGCATTTCCGATATTCTGCGGCGCGTCACAGATGGAATCATTCGGCGCACAAATCTCGTACGCGCGATCAGCCACCTGACCGAAGCCACCCGGCCGCGCACCGGTCATCGTCGCGCCCGGCGTCGCCGCGCTCACCACCATCTGCAGCGGGCGCAGCGCAATCTCAGCGCCAACACCGGCCAGCTCGACGCCCGGGTTCACGCCGACGCCATTCTCGCGGCGCCCGTCCGCAATCATCAGCGAACCCAGCAGGCGCTCCGGCGGCAACGCGTGCGTACCCGCGCCAATCTGGTTCGTAATATCGCCCGCAATCACCGCGCCCTGGGAGAAACCAGCCACAATGAACTTCGTCTTCGAGCACTGCTCCGCCACAAACGCGATCTCGCCGTTCGCACGCGCCGTACCCTCAGCGCGAGACTCGTCGTAGCTCATCTCGTTGCGGCCCTGTGGCGTCTGAATGTTCCGGAACTGCGCCGTGTACGGCACCGTGAACACGCGCACCTGATCAATCGGGTAGCGCTCCTGCAGCGGCTTCGTAATCGACAGCATGAAGCTGTTCGGGTTCGCCTGCGGGGCGAAGGGGTCGTCGTCAATTGATGACTCCCACGTGCCCGGAATCGAGACAAACTCCACCGACGGGCACCAATCCGGCTCCTGACGAGCCTCCGTCGAAGTACCCGGCTCACCGGGCTCAACAACACGCGGCCCGTCCTGGCTCTTCAACCACTGGAAGACCCCCAACCCAATCGCCGCCAACACTACAATAACCGCAGCTACAACGCCTGCTCTGCGCATACTACTCCCTTACTTGCACAGCTTGGACTGCGCGGTTTCACCAATCAGCGCCGCCACACTATTCGCATCCAGATCGGTGCGGCGCTGTTCAACCAACTGCCCCGCGACCGCATCGCGCGTCACGGAGTCACCATTGCACACCGTCGCGCCCGTCGCCGTCAGCTGATCCTCGACGCCCTTCACGTTCACGCCGCTTTGCTGCAGCTGGTCAAGGAACGCCTGCTCCTTCGGGCTAAACGTCGGCGCCTGCTCCGGAATCGAGGTCACCTCGCGCGCCGGCTGATCCGCCGGGCCCGCATGTTTCGACGCCGGCGCCGCGCTCCCCGATGGCGTCGCCTTCGTAGTGCCCGACGCCGACGAGCTTGCCGTCGGCGGGGCCTGCGTCGCCGTCACGTCATCGCTGTTCACCGTCGTGCCGCCGCAGGCCGCCAGGCCCAACGCGAGGCAGAGGCTTGCGCTCGTCAGCAGTCGCTTCATCGCCGCTCCCTACTTCCTGTTACTTCCGCTCGCGGACAACACCGTTGACTTGCTCCAGCGTTCCGTGCTGGAAGTCAATCACCAGGCCACCGGCAGGGATCTCGCGCATATCCGAGGTTGGCCAGCCCATCGCGCCTTGCTCGTAGCCGCGCTTGCCCCACTCCTCGAAGATGCCGCCGTAGAGCACCACGTGCGCGCCGGTCTCCGGCGACCAGTAAATGTTGCCCTTCTCGAACTGCTGGAAGAATCCTCCGCGGATCGCGATCTCGTTGCTCTTCGGGTAGCCCAGCGCGCTCGTCGCCGTACCCAGCTCGCCGTACTTCTCGGCGATCGCGCCGTGGACAATGTTGTGGCTCTTGTCCGGGTTACGGGTCAGGAACCCGCCCTGGAACTTCTGCACGTAGCCGTTACCCACCTGGTTCGCCTCAGCAACCGGGTACTTCAGGTCGCCCGTCTCGTAGCCGTTCTCTCCCCAGGCCTTGAACATGTCACCAGGGATAGCGTAGGCGCCGGTCTGCGGCGTCCAGTAAATCGAGCCGTTCTCGAAGTGGACGAAGCGGCCGACGCCGTCCGGCGTCGGGGTCTCACCCGTGGTCGGGAAGCCAAGCCAGCTCTGCGCCCCACCCAGACCACTGTACTTCGCCAAAATCGCGCCGAACAGCGGGTACGCACCCGTCTTCGGGGACCAGAACGCAGTACCACCACGGAAGTCCTCAGCCTTACCCTTACCGCCAGCGACGTCGTACTCGTTGTTCACACAGCTACCGATCACGCCCGACTTCGTTGCCTCAGCAATCGCGCCCACCGGGTTACAGTCCGAACCGCGGTCCGCCTCCGCCATCGCCAACGCATTCGCGATGTACGGCCACGCCTGCGTCATCTCAAACTGCCAGTACTCCCACGAGTGCACGCCCGACGGACGGAACTTCACAACCGGCTTCACCGGCGTCCGCGACGCGTAATCGACGAAGGTCTGCGTCGACAAGCGCGAAATCACCTCGAGCCCGACACCCGCCGGGTTCGCCGCTCCCTTCGCCACCGACTCCGGGTTACCAAAATCATCGCGACCCGAACCCGAGGACACGTACACCGTCATGTCCTTCAGCGCCTCAATGCCAAGCTTCGGATCGTGGTCAATCCAGTCCTGCGACCCAGCCGGGCCCCACATCGCCTCCGAGTCGTAGCCACCCGCATCCATCTGCGCGGCCTTAATCGCCGTCGGCATACCAGTGGTCGTCGTATCCAAATAGCCAGAGAACGAACCGACGAACTTGAACAAGTGCGGGTTGCGCTCCGCCAAGTTCACCGCGGCAGTACCACCCATCGAGATACCCACCACAGCGCGACTACCGTTCGAGCGGAACTCGTTATTCAGCACCGGGACGAGCTCCTTCGTCAGGAAGGTCTCCCACTTGTAGTTCTTCCCATTGTTCGGGCGCTGCCAATCCGAGTAGAACGACGACTCGCCACCAACCGGCAGAATCACATTGACATTCTTGTCCGCGTAGAACTGCTCAATATTCGTTTCGATGGTCCAGCCGTTCTCATCATCACGAGCACGCAGACCATCCAGCGCCCACACCTCCGGGAACTTCGCCTGCGGATTCGAGTGCCAATCACGCGCCAGCAGGATCTGCACCTGCATCAGCTGCTCCGGCATCGCCGCCGAACGAATAAACACAGCCACGCGGCGGTTCGTCAACCACTCAATGCGGTCCACGCTCACACCCGCAGGCAGGCCTGGAATTTGCGGGTTTTTATCAACCTCAATCGGCGTCCGCTTCGGCGGATCCGACGGCCGAATATTGTCCGACAGCCCACCACGGTTACTCGACAGCGGCAGCGCCGACTGCGCCACAGCCGACGTCGACACCACCGGAACTAACGACGCCACCATCGGCACCGCCGCCGCAACAATCGCAGCCTTCTTCATCCGATTCATAGGGGAATGGGTCTCACGCATGAATTTCCTGCCTCAACTCTTCTTCTGGGCTTCTGCCACTTATAGGTTTTAGGTATGCACAACCAGCGCCGCGTGCTCTTCGGCAAACTCCGAGGGTTCCCCTCCCCCGGAATCAACCAGCGACGGCGCCAACAAATCACCCTAAAGGTTAAGTATGCCTTGAGAGTTTAGCCACCAGACACGCCGGTGCGCCACCAAGATTTTTGCTCGTGGGGAACTCCGCACCAAATTCCCCCGGCGAGAGTCGGCGACCTGGGAGTTTGCAGATTGGCCGTACTGAGCGTCGAGCCACGCGACCTGGGCGAAACGCAAAACCCGCCCACCAAATCAAGGAATTTGGTGCGCGGGTGCCAAGCGTTGAAGGGCCAAGAACTACCAGGCGTTCATCACGTCCAGGATGCGAGGCTTCGTAGCCTCCAGCTGCTGACCGAACTGCTCCCAGTTGTGTAGGCCGACGGGCGTGAACACTGCGGTGTGCTTGACACCGGTGACGGTTGCCTTGGTGCTCCACAAGCGGGTGGTGAAGTTCGCCACCATCTCGAGCGCGATGCCGGAGGCCTTGTGCTGTGGCAGGTAGCGGTCGTCGCGAGCGGATGGTGTACCGCTTCCGGCGGAGACGTAAACGTCGCGGCCGCGGAGGTTGCCCATGTTCAGGAATGGGTCGTTCTCGTAGCGGCGGGGATCAAAGATAGAGCCCCACATGGCGTTGAGGTTGTAGAGGCCGCCGTCGAGCAGTGCGAGGCGCAGCGCGGTCTGGGCGCCGGGGATGGTGGTGGTGAGGTAGCCGGAGTACGACAGCACCTGACGGAACTGCTGCGGGTGCAGCGCTGCGAGGTTGATCGCGGCGGTGCCGCCCATGGACAGGCCGAGGATGGAGTTGTTCGTCGGGGAGACGCCAAAATGCTGTTGCAGGTATGGGGGCAGTTCCTTGGACAGGAAGGTGTCCCACTTGTAGGTGACGGGGCTGTTGAAGTTGTAGGTGGCTGGCGCGTTCCAGTCGGTGTAGAAGGAGGACTGGCCGCCGACCGGCATCACGAGGGTGATGTTGTGGTTGACGAAGGTACGTGCTGCGTTCACGTCTTGAACCCAGGCGTTGGTTTGTTCGGTGGCGCGAAGGCCGTCGAGCATGTAGAGGCCGGCGTTGCCGCCGCGCTGAGCGGGCTGGATTTGGACGGTGATGTGGCGGTTCATCGCTGGCGACCACACGGTGCAGCGTTGTACCCAGTAGCCGACGCGGTCCCATTCGCAGGTCCCGGTGGAGTCGGGGCGCAGCCAGTCGCGGTTCGCGGCTTGTGCTTGGGGTGCGGCGACGATCATTGAAAGTGCGGTCAGGAGCGCTACCACAAGGCCCAATAGTCCGTGGCGGTTTTTCATACAGCGTTACCCTTTCTCAGCAGTTTGTTACCAAACTACACGGGCACCACTGTGGATGCCCAAATCCTCGCCTCGGCTGAGTCGTGCCTGTTCGTCCTCTGAGAGGTAGCTGAGGTGGGCGGAGGGGTCGTCGGAAAGCTGGAGGGTTCGGCCCTTGCCCAGCGAGTATTTGATGTTCTTCCAGAAGCGTTCGCGGCTCATTGGTTCGCGGGAGGTGGCGAGCAGCTCGGCAATTTCGGGGCTACGGAGTGCGGCGCGGGCTTGGCGCGCTACGTCTTTGTCGATCCACTCGGGGAGCTTTGTGATGTCGACGGCCGTGTCCGCGGCTTGCCATTCGGCGGCGAGCTGTTTGTCGTGTCCGACACGCCCTTCGGGGTCGCGTGGCATACGGGCCGCGAGCGGTGTTGCGAGGCCGACGGTGTCGAGGACGCGAACGTCGAGAGGCGCGTTCATGCTGGTCATACCGAGGTTGATAAGGTAGAGCGTCATCGGGTATGCCTGCAGGTCACTGTCAGCCTCGGGGACGCGCGGGCGCGGGTACCAGGAGTAGAGTTCCGGGTCACGGCTGATGAGGCCAGGCGCGATCTGCGCGGCACCAGCGTCGCGGGCTTCGATGACAACGTCTGCGTAGTTCGTCATCAGCTTCGAGGTCAGGAAGTCTTCGGCGTAGCGTGGCGGGTGCTGGTGGTCACGGTTGACGGCCATGGTCCAGAATTCGCGCTCGTCGACGATGCCGAGTTCTTTCGCGGACCGGCTGTGAATGTCCTCGTCGAGCGGGTGCGCGCGCACCACAATTATCGACGCCCACACCACCAGCACCAGCGCAACGACCGCGTTGAGGCGCGTCAGTGGCGCAGCCATCACCGGCAGCAGCAGCGCGAAGAGTGGCAGCAGCCACATGCGTCCGTGCATGAAGTCGCCGCCGACGCGCAGCACGTACAGGATGTGGATCAGCGCGCACCCCACGACGAGCGCGACGATGGCGGCGCGGCGCCCGGTGACGAGGAGGCGTCGTAAAGAGATGAGGAGCACCGCGATGACGAGCAGGAGCGGTAGGTAGAGCGCGTAGGGCCCGATGAAGTCCCAGGCGTACTTGGCGCCTTGGGCCCACTCGCTGCCGGAGGCGGACTTGGCCACCGCCGTGTGCGGGGTGAGCAGCCCGTAGTAGCCCATGCGGAAGATCTGGTACGCGGCGGGCGCGGGCAGCGCGGCCGCCAGGATGCCGAGCGTCTTGCGTGGCGAGTACACCAGCAGGACCAGGCCGGTCAGGCCGCCGTAGAGCGCGAGTTCCGGGCGGACCAGCCAGGACAGCCCGCACCAGAAGGCCAGCCAGTAGCCGACCACGGGGGCGGCGCGTCGTGCGGTGCCGCCCGCCCACTGGACGAGCAGCGCCCACCACGCCGCCAGCCACAGCAGGGACAGGCCCCACTCGAGGCCGGAGGTGGCGAAGTCGCGAGCCGGTGGCAGGGCGAAGTACACCAGGATGCCCAGCGGAATCACCGTCGCGGTACGCCAGAACCTGCCCGAAGCGTACGTGGCCAGCACCGCCGCGACGACCGTGCACAGCAGCGCGAGCCACATCGCGATGGTTTCCAGACGGGCGTCGCTGACCATCGCGAACGCGGTGATCAAGTACTGCCACAGGGTGGAGGTGTTGGCCTCCACACGCTCGCCTACGTTGAAGACTGGGCCGTTGCCGGCCAGCAGGTTACGCACGGTGCGCAGGACGATGAGGCCGTCGTCAGACATCCAACGCCGGGTCCACCCGCCCCAAAACGCGAACACGCCCGCAATGGCGCACGACAGTAGCAGCGACACCCGGGCGTTATTCTTCATTGCGCCAATGTTACTAAGCCAGCGCTGGCACCACGTAAACCGCCAGCACAATGCACAGGATCCAGGCCGCGGCCAGCATCTGCAGCACGCGGTCCTCCAGGGCAATCTCTTCCGGCGCGCCGCCGTGACCGCCGTCAACCTTGGCGGCGTAGCGCAGGATCGCGATGACGAACGGCACCATCGAAATCTGGTACCACACTGCGGCCGCTCCCTCGACCGAGTTGGAGAGCTGGAAGCCCCACAGGGCGTAGCTCATCACCACGGCGGTCGCGGACAAGGTCCACACGAAACGCAGGTAGGTCGCCGTGTAGCCCTCCAGGGCCTTGCGGATCTTCGCGCCCGTCTCCTCCGCCAACAGCAGCTCCGCGTACCGCTTGCCCGACGCCATGAACAGCGAGCCGAACGCCGCGACCAGCAGGAACCATTGCGACAGTTCGATGTTCGCCGCCACGCCACCGGCCATCGTGCGCAGCATGAACCCGGAGGACACCAGCGCGATGTCGATGACCGGGATGTGCTTCCAGCCGAAGCAGTAGCCCAGCTGCAGCGCAATATAGATGCCGATGACGAGGGAGAGGGCGAAGCCGTCCGTCGCTAAGAAAGAAAGGCCAAGGGCGGCGATGATGAGCACCACCGCCATGGAGTAGGCCAGGTTGATCGGCAGCATGCCCGAGGCGATCGGGCGGAAGCGCTTCGTCGGGTGCTCGCGGTCGCTGTCCACGTCGCGGGCATCGTTGACCAGGTAAATCGAGGAGGCGCCGAAGCAGAACACCACGAACGCCAACAACACGTCTAGCGCGGTGTGGGACGTCCAAGCGCCTGTCCCCGCGGCCAGCGGCGCGGCCAGCACCAGGACGTTCTTCACCCACTGCTTTGGGCGAAGACCCTTCACCATGGCGTCGGGAAGGTTCTTGGGCGGGACGCGTACCTGCTGGTAGTCGACGCCCTCGGTGTGGGGTTCCGGCTTCAAAAAGGGTTCGTGCGGTTGCGTGTTGCTCACTTCAGCTGCCTTTCCACCTTGATCGTCGCTTTGGCGCACCCGGCGCCGAGCAAAGCACCGACAATAGTATCTGTCGGGTAGTGGACGCCAAGGAGGTTGCGGGAGAACATCATCACGGGCACGAGCAGCAGCGGCCACTTCTTGCCCGTAATGTCCATCAGATGTACCGCGGCCGCGCCCGTGTTCGTCGCATGCGAGCTGGGGAACGAGAGCTTGGAGGGGGTGGCCACGCCAATGTGTACGCGGGGGTCATACGGCCTCGGGCGCCGCACGATCCGCTTCACCACGACACTCGCCGCGTGCGCCACGAAGGTGCCCACGCCCAGCGCCAGCCACTTCGAGCGCCTCTTCTTATCGACGCCCGCCCCGAGCCCCGCGACGGCCAACCAGCCAAGGTCGTGCTCGCCGAAGTGACTCAAGCCCCTGGCCGCCTTCACGGCTGCCGGGGTGTACGTCGCGTTCTGGATCGCGACGAGGATATCAGCCTCACGCTTGCTCATCGAACACCTTCCCCCAGTTCTCTGCGCTGGTCAGCGCCGGCTTCGCGGCCTCGTACTGCTGGCGCAGCTCCTGCCAGCGCTCCTTGATTTCTTCCTGTAGCGCCTTGGTTTCGCGCAGCAGGTCGTCGGCAAGCGCCTTGTTGCGCTTGCGGAACGCCACACCCGTGCCACCTGCCGTGGCCACCGTCGCCGAGTCGAGGCGGGCCAGCGTGAACCAGCGGGCCTCCTCCGCGGTGAGGTTGAGCTGCGGTGCCTCCCAGTGCTCCTGGTTCTCCTGGATGAACTGGTGGCGCAGCGCCTTGACCGCCCACGGGATCTTCTTCAGCTTGGCCAGACGCCCGCCGATGTTCTTGGTGGGCACGCCCGGCGCGCCCGTCGGCGCAGGCAGCTCCGTTGCGGAGGCGAGGACCTTGGCGTCGTCGTAGTTGGCGCGGATCTTCTGGATGCGCGGCAGCGATGTCTCCAGGATGTCGAACAGCTGGTCTGGGCCAGCAAGGAAGTCCTTCATGGCCTCCAGCTGGATAGCCATGGTGGAGTACTCCATGCACATGATGTGCTTATAGGTGGACTTCAGCATGTTCTTCAGCATCGCGTCCGGGGCCTCCGGGCCGTACAGGGAGGCGACGATGAGGCGGTTGCGCATGTGGAAGTACGCCTGCCAGTCGATGGCATCGTCCTTGTCGGCCCAGGCCATGTGCCAGATGGCCACGCCGGGCCAGGTGACCGTCGGGAAGCCGGCTTGCTTGGCGCGCAGGGCGTACTCGTTGTCGTCCCACTTGATGAACAGCGGCATCGGCAGGCCGAGCTTCTCCGTGACGACGCGCGGGAAGAGGTTCATCCACCAGCCGTTGTAGTCCACATCGACGCGGCGGTGCAGAGCACGCGACGTCGTCTTGCGCGGGTCCATCTCCTCCTCTTCGGTGCCGAGGTAACCCAGCGGGTACTTTGCGAAATCGTGGTCGTACACCGCGTGCTCCGCGGCGCGGAACATGAAAATATCCTTATCGACGGCCTCCCCCGTCGTCCGCAGCTGCGACCGGTCCTGCAGGTTCAACATCTGGCCGCCGACCAGGATCGGGGCCTTCGCGTAGCGGGCGGCCTGCACCGCGCGCAGGATCGAATCCGGCTCGATCGCGATGTCGTCGTCCATGTAGAGGATGTATGGGGCGTCCGTGGTGCGCAGCGCCTCGTACATGATGCGGCCGTAGCCGCCCGAGCCACCCAGGTTGCCCTGGCGGAAGATCTGCAGCTTGCCCTGCAGGTTCTTCTCCGCCTCCTTGAAGTCCGGCAGGTCAGACGGGTGCTGGTCACCCTGGTCGGGCATCAGCACATCGGAGATCGATTCGAGCACAAACGGGTCCTCCGCCAGCGCGTGCAGGGCGTTGACAGCGTCGCGGGGCCGGTTGAACGTCGGGATACCCACCGCGACCTGCTTCGGCTCCGGACCAGTCTTGGTGCCGTCCGGCATCGTCTGGGCCTCCGGCTCCTTGTCGGAGCACCAACCCGCGTTGCGGATCGTCGTGTCCGTTTCCGCCGTGACGTCGAACCACAGCCAGCCGCCGTCCTCGAAGTTGCGCAGCGGCAGCACTACCTCCAGCACGCCGTCGCTAGCCTCAGCGTTTTGTACAGCGATGCGCTTGCCGTCGTGCTTCGAGCGGTAAATGGAGACAGTCGCCTGCCCCTCAACCTCCATCGCCAGCACAACGTTTTCCAGCTGCGACCAGCGCCGCCAATAGGACGCCGGGAACGCGTTGAAGTACGTCTCGAAGGAAACTTCCTCCCCGGCAGGGATGGATACGCTCGTCCGGTCCGCCCACGTCAAGCGCTGCTTGTTCTGCTCTGCCTCGATGAGGTACAGCATGCGAACGTCGTGCGGTTCGCCCTTCTTCGGCATCAGCACTCGCTGAAGGACTTCTACTGCAGTCGTGGTTTCCACAGGTCTCACTTTCGGTGCCTAATTAGAGTTTCGTCCTAAGCGTAGTGCGTTCCAAGGCGCCGGTGCATGTTCGGCGCTCTCATATGTGGGTGCCCATAAAAAAATCTGGCGGGCACCAACCCCTCGTCGGTGCCCGCCAGTTCGCGTTCGCTCTGCGTTAGTTCGATGCGCGGTCGATCGCCTCAAGGATCGTGCGCGTATCGTACGTGAGCAAGTATTTGAGGAACTTCATGACACTCTCCCTTCGGTTTTCATTTACTTTGTTGACCGTTTGTTAACTTGCCGTTCACTTTAAGGAATTAGTGGGTGGAAGTCAAGCATTTATTTTCACCCACTATCCCACTTTTCTGTTTGCACAGTTCAGGATGGCTTTTCCATGCCCCCACCGTCACCCCTGTGACTGGTGTGAAACTATGCTAGGTTGCAACCATGAACCGCAAAGCCCTCGGAGCACTCGCCGCCTACTGCTGCGTCGTCATTGCGTTAACAATGTGTAAAGCGTTCTTCCGCATCGGCTACCTCTGGGACCCGGCCAACCAACGCCGCCGCGGCCTCTCGCTGCAGCCCCTCGCCGAGCTTCACGACGCCCAATCCTGGTTCGCGCCCCTCTTCGGCTACGGCGGCAACATCGCCTTCTTCATCCCCGTCGGCGTGCTCGCATACGTTGCCTTCCGCAACGCCCGCTGGGCCGTCCTGTTCGGGTTCGGGCTGAGCCTGGCCGTCGAAACGGGACAGTACCTCTTCGCGCTCGGCTATTCAGATATCGACGACCTACTCATGAACACCGTGGGCACCCTGGCGGGCGGCGGCATCGCCCGCGTATGCGGCCCGCGACTATACACCTTCTGGATCGTGCTCGGCTACGTGATACCACTCTGCTTCCTCGGCCTCGTCCTCGCCGGCGAACGCCTCGGCGACCCCTCCAAGGTCACCGACGTCTACTGACATGCACTAGCCTTGCAACCTATGGATTTCTTGATTGGCGGGGCAGGAATTTTGCTCTCCGCGTTCGCGGTCATGTTCATCTCAGGCTCGAGCGGCGCCATCATCGCGGCCGCCTGCGCGATCGTAGGCGTGGTGTTCCTTATTAAAGGTGCGCAACGCTAGCGCCGCCGCACCAGTTGGACCGCACTCAACAGCACCACGGTGCCGATGGGAATGAGAAACATAAAGAGGTTGATGATCGGCAGTGACATCTCCGCCCGATACTCTTCCCACCGCGCCACCGCCATCGACCCCCACCCGACCACCAGGCACGCCGCGGCTACCCACACCGTCACAGTTGTCTTTCTGTAGCCGCGCCCCCACCCAGCTTGCGTGAACCAAATCGCGCCGCCCAGCGCAAGCAGCGCCGTCGTTGCTTCCACGATGCCGCACACCAAGGTCATGGTCATGAAGTCCACGGAGCTACCGAGCAGGATTTGCGTACCGATGGCCAGCGCGAGGCACACAACCATCGCCGTCGCGTACGCCCGGAGAATGCTTCGAGGTTCCATGCACACATGGTACAGAGGTTTGCCGTCCTGTCCTTTTGAAAAAGTTCCCGGTTCATCCGCAATTCGGGGAACGATCCCGCCCATCAGCCTAGATTTCGCCGCGTTGCCCCAGGTCGCCGTGCCAGAAATCCAAAATCGTTCCCGGAGGCGGGAACTTTTTCAAACGGGCCGAGGCGAGCATCCCACATCGGTGCATTCTTTTCCGCCACCCCGAAAATCTGTTACAGTCTTGCCCCTGGCCTGGAATACGAGACACGTTGTGTGGCCCCGCTACCGGGAGAGTCGCGCGTAAATCTGCTAACGCCACCGAAGCCATTCCTCTCCGTTCGACTGAGAGAGGCTTCATGGCTACGTCTCCATCCTCGGCAGCTCAGGCTGCAGAAAATCGGCCGCTGTCCATTATGTTTGCGGCGGCGCTTGCTGCGTTTATCGCTACGTTTAATGAAACGTTCCTCAACGTCGGCTTCACCAACATCATGGCCGACTTCAACATTGGCGTCTCGACTGTCCAGTGGCTCGCCACGGCATACATGCTGGGCGCGGCCGTCATGACGCCCACCGCGGGTTTCTTTATCCGCCGCTTCAACACGAAGCCGCTATATCTGGCAATGACCTTGACGTGGATCGTTGGTGGTGCTCGGGTGGACCGGCACCCGCGCGACCACGCCAGCCCGAGAGACCACCTCCCCAGTGCCCGACACGCTGGTGGCGAAGCTCATGCAGGAAGACATCTACGCCCTGTCCCCGAACGATACGATTCGTCAGGCCCTCCACATGTTCGTCGACAAGCGGATCTCCGGCGTACCTTTGTTGGACCACAACAACAAGCTGGCGAGCTTCGTCTCCGACGGCGACGTGCTCGACTCATCGGCGACTCCGTCCCGGCGTTCACCACCCCGTATGCGCTGCTCGCGCACAACGACTCGACGGAGTTCGGCACCGACGTCGCCGTAGTCCTCGACCGGCCAATTGCCTCCATCGCGACCAAGTCCGTCATCACGGTCAACGTCAACGACGACCTCGGCCACATCTCCTCCGTGCTCGCCGACAAGCACCTGAAGAAGGCACCGGTTGTGGCGGATGACGGCACCGTCGTGGGCATCATCAACCGCTCCGACATCAACCGCTATCTCGTATCGACGTTCGTCGCGCCGGTCCCGAGCACCTAGACAAGGATTGCCCGTTAGGCAAGGCATACCTTAGAGTGGTCACGTTAGGTCAGGGAGACCTAACGCGAAATTCTTCGACCACCTACGAAAGGTGCAACCTTGACACTCTTTACCCCTCGCGCCCTGAAGGGGATCGCAGCCACGTTCACTGCGGCGCTCATGCTTGCCAGCTGCTCCACCGGATCAAGCGATTCGACAACCGCTCCCGAAACCTCCAATGCCAACGGGTCAGAGGAGCGCATTGTGACAATGGGTCTCGGCGACGTCGATACGGTCCTTGCGCTCGGTGAACAACCGGTCGGTTACGCCACCTGGCAACAGGAAGGTTCGGGAGACCCTTCCGGACTTGGACCATGGGCCAAGGACAAGCTCACAGTCGACCCAAACCCGATCCGGGACACGACCACCGAGTTCAGCACCGACACTGCCGAAAGAGTTGCCTCGCTCAATCCGACAAAGATCATTGCGGTGAACAGTGGTCTCGAAGCTGACAAGAAGGCGCTGCTCGAGCAAATTGCGCCAACCACCTTCCACTCGGATGCATACCAAGATTGGCAAGTGCCGTGGGATGAACAGATTAAGGAAATCTCCAAGGCGTTGAATAAGGAAGCCGAAGGCGAAAAACTCATCGCCGATTCCGCGCAGGCTTTCCAAGATTTCCGCGAAGCTCACCCTGAGTTGCAAGGCAAAACAGCGGTAATCGGCATGCCTTACGACGGAAAGTTTGGCGTATACACCTCGGGCGACGGCCGCGGCTCCTTCATTGAAAAGCTTGGTTTCAAGATCCCAGAGAAGTTCAACGGCGATGGCTCCAGCTTCTTCCTCGACTGGTCGCCTGAAAACTATGTCGACTTCAACGACGTGGACTACCTCTTCGTACTGGACTACTACGGCGCAATCGATGCGCTGAAGAACGACGAGAATTTCATGGACCTTGATGTCAACAAGCGTGGCGGGGTCTACTGGCTAGACACCGATACCGCCAATGCAATGAGCATGCCGAACCCCCTCACCATCCCGTACGCAATCGAGCAAATCAAGAAGTCGCTCTAGAACACCAGGCGGAAGTGGTGCTTACCGGGGGACAACCAGTGGGCCCCCATTTACCGGGTCGGTTGCCACGACAGCAGGCAGATCAAAAACGCTGTTCAGCAAAGTCTCCGTGACCACCTCGGCAGGCGCACCGACCGCACGAACTTCGCCACGCTGCATCACGATAAGTTGATCCGAGTAGCGTGCTGCGAGGTTCAAATCATGCAACACCATGAGCACGGTTCGCCCCTCTTGATCAGCGAGTCGACGTACGAGCGACAAGACCTCGACGGAGTGAGACAGGTCGAGGTATGTCGTCGGCTCGTCCAAAAACACGAGCGGAGTGTCCTGCGCCAAGACCATCGCGATCCAGGCACGCTGGCGCTGTCCGCCAGAAAGCCGCTCGAGCTGACGATCTGCAAACTCTGCCATATTGGTCAGTTCCATCACCGCATCAACCGCACGCGCATCCTCAGCAGAAGCCTGTCGTAGCCAAGACTGATGCGGGTGGCGTCCGCGGCTGACCAAGTCACGGACCGTCAGTCCCTCGGGGGCGACAGGCGTCTGTGGCAGTACTGCTAGCTGACGCGCAATCTCTCGGCGCTTCATTTTCGACGTGTCTACGCCGTTCAGCGTTACCGTGCCGCCATCGCGCGCAATAAGCCCTGCTGTAGCTCGCAACAGCGTTGACTTGCCGCAACCGTTGGGGCCGATGATTGTGGTGACACCGCCTTGGGGCACGTCGAGATCAATGCCGTCAACGATGACGGAAGCCCCATAACTCACCTTGAGATTTCGAACCTGAAGCATCATACGGACACCTTTCGTGTTGCGCGTAGCAGTGTGTAGAGCAGTGCTGCGCCACCAATCGCAGTTGTAGCTATGCCCACCGGCAAGTTCCCCGGCACCAGGGTGCGCACTACTAAGTCTGCGCCAGACACAATCGCCGCGCCAGCGAGCATCGCTGTTCCTAAAGGCGGCGTTGCTGCTTGTGTGATCTTGCGTCCGATCTGTGGCGCAACAAACGCCACAAAAGCTATCGGACCAGACGCCGCGACGGCCACCGATGCCAGCACTACAGCCATGAGCATGAGGATGAGTTGCATATGCCGGGGCTCCACCCCGAGGCCAGCAGCCGTATCCTCCCCGAGCGAGAGTGCCTGAAGATTGAAGGCTGCCCACCGCAAGAGTGGAACGACGACTGCCAGCGCAATAAGTACGGCGAGTGCATCGCGCCAGTTCGAAGACCCCACCGAACCGGTCACCCACGCCTGTGCTTTGCCCACATCGCGATAGTCGGCGCGAACGAGCAGGAACGAGGTATATGCCATCGCCAGCGCATTGATGATGATCCCGGCGAAGACAAGCTGGAAAGACCCGAGACCCGCGCCACGGCTCAGCCACCAGATTGCCGCAGACACTGCCAATCCACCGAGGAACGCACTGAGCGGGACCCCCAGCACATGCAACAGAATTCCGGAGCTTCCACCGGCAAGTAACGCAGTCAACGCGAAAGCAGAGGCACCCGAAGTGACGCCCAAGATGTCTGGGCTCGCCAATGGATTCCTCGTGATGGTCTGGAAGATCGCCCCCGCAAAACCAAGCGCAGCTCCTACTCCCAAAGCAGTTACCACCCGCGGCAGACGCCACTGAACAATCACCGTACGAGCCAATTCAGTGGATTGGCCCATGAGCGCAGAAGCGACATCCCGCACCGTAAGCCCGAAGTCCCCGACCATAACGCCGCCAAGGGCCGCAGCGAGAACCAATACTGCAAGGACACCATTCGTCACGAAAACCCGCATCACAGTTTCGCCCCTTTGCGCAAGAGGTACAGGGCAAATGGGGCACCAACGAAGGCGAGCGTGATGCCCACCTGCAATTCGCCGGGCCTGGCGATAACGCGGCCGATAACGTCGGCAAGCAAAAGCAACGTGGCCCCAGCCAACGCGGAACACGGCAGTACCCAGCGGTAATCGGGCCCCGTGAAGGCGCGCACAAGGTGTGGAACAACCAGACCGACGAACCCGATTGGGCCCGCCCCAGCCACCGCGGCACCCGTGAGCAATGCAACCAGGACGATGCCCACAGCCCGCGAGAGGGGGACGCTCACGCCAAGTGCGCTTGCCGCATCGTCTCCCAAGTTCAGGAGGTTCACCCTGTTTGCCATGGCGAAGGCCCCCACTAGTCCGAGGAGAATCACCGGGGCAAGCACCGCGACCACCTGCATGTCGCGCCCAGCGATAGCACCCGCCGTCCAAAACCGCATCTCGTTGAGGCTTTGTGTATTCGTCAGCACGATGCCGCTGGTGAGCGCACTACAAACCGCGCCCAGCGCAGAACCACCGAGCACAACCATGATCGGGCTCGATCCCAGGCTCCTCATACTGAGTGTGAACACGAGCGCCACCGCAAGTATTGCGCCGAGGAATCCCATCCCAACAGTGCCCAACACCGTCATTGAGCCATGAAAGGAAAAGGCTGCAGCCACCGCAAGCGCCGCACCAGGGCCTACACCCAGCAAATTTGTGTCTGCGAGCGGGTTTCGGGTGTGTCCCTGCAGCAACGCCCCCGCTGTGCCCAACGCTGCCCCCACCAACAGGCCGAGCAGGGTGCGCGGAACCCGAAGCTGTGCAATGATCTTCGCCTCGTCGCTGGACGGCTCAAGCTTCTCGGCTCCTCCCGAGAATGCCAACACAATTCCGTCGCGAACCGCGCCCAACGTTGCCCCGAAACCCATTTCACGCGCCCCGAACAGAAGAGACACTAATGCCGCGCACACGGTGGAAGCCGCAAGGAAAGCGACAAGCCCTACACGTTTATCCACTTTGTAACCCCGTTATCGCCAATACCCCATAAACGACACGTGGTGGCGAGGCACACCCGCCTCTTTCACCAGGAGCCGCCGCATCGCCGTCACAGCCGTGTTCTTCCCTGCGATCCAGTAATAGGTGTGCCCTGCAGTATCCGACGTGGGACCTATCAATTCTCCACTGCTGGAATACGTGGGTGTCTCCCAGACTTCATCGAGCTGGGCTTCATCCACAAGACCAGGTTCTCCACTTTCCAACGAAGCGGAGGCACAACGGGATCCAACTTCCTGTTTCAGCTGCGCAAGAAGCAAGCCTCCGTAGTCGAAGTCCCCCTCTGCACGAAAATGCCAACGGACATCAACCTGTGAAGGGGAGTCGATAGGCAGGTGATTGCCGACGGGCACCTCGATATCAACCGAACCAGCGAGCCCCTCGGGCCAATCCTCCAGGATACGAGCGATTGCAGGCAACGCGGTTTCATCGCCGTAAAGACGGGCAATCACAGCAGATCCAGGGTTAAATTCAATACCAACACCGGAATCATCGTCGCGGGTTGGTCCAATAATCAGCAGCTGCTGTCCAGGGTGAGCGTCTTGGGCCCACGCCGAGGCGGGACCGGGACTATCGCTGTGTAAAACAAAATCCACATCCACTTCGTCAGGGCTGTCAGCACTTCGCCGGAACTCCCGAATGGAATAGGTACGCAGGTGTCCGCGCGTGTGCTCCGGCATCGCACGCCATGTGTCCCACCACTCCTCTTCGGGAAGCTCGAACAGACCGCTGGCAGGCGGGATCAGCAGCTTGATACGCAAATCCCTGATCGGAACGGCGGGCCCCATGGCGTCGATCCCGGTGAACGTCACCCGCTGGAAACTCGGTGCAATACGTTCACTCCGGACGACGGTTGCAAGAAAAGACCTAAAACTCACCCCGCAAATTATATAGGCTTGCCTAACCTATAGAAAGTGTGAAGCGCGCAGTCCCCTAGCGCCCGCGTAGCTGGAGTCGGTTAGTCACCTTCAAAGCAGGTGACGGCTGGGGCACCATCCCCTCTCCGACATCAACCGCTACCTCGTATCGACGTTCGTCGACCCGGCTAAGTAAAGCCGGATACATCTTTTTGCCGATGGGTAGGATTGAATCAAACAAATAATTCGCTAGCCGTCCTTTTGGGGCGGCCCCGCATCCTAACAAAGGCAGAAACGTGAACAGCCGACAGCACCCAAAGCCTATTTCGGCTTTGTGGGCAACATTATTTACCGTGCTGCTATTGACAGTGGGGGGATTAGCCTCCCCCAAAGCTGCGGTAGCTGAACCACCAGCAGCCCCTGACCGGCAGGTCCAGAAGTGTTACGAAGAGGGGCGCATCCTCTACTGCGAACCGGACACTCTGCAAGCGCTCATCAACCAAGCAGGTACGACGCCGACTCGAATTGAGATCGGCAACGGGACCGAAACGCTCGTGACCAAAACCTTGGTCATCCCGGCAGGTGCAGACATCGAGCTGGTGGACACGAACATTGTCCAGTGGAGCTCGGACACCAAGATCGTTCGCGAGGACGGCGAGTTCACTGGGAGTCTCATCCACGTTGAGAAGGGCGGCAAACTTACCCTTTCCGACGGTACCGGCAACGGCGAGGGGATCATCATTGACTCGCGCGCACAATACGAGAACGTGGTGAAGGGCAGCTCCTTCTCCCCGACCATCCTTGTCGAAGGCGAGCTGGTGATGAACGCCGGCACCGTCACGGGTGCCCGAAAGATGAGCAGCGTCGGCGAAGGCGCAGTCACCGTAACGGGCACGGACGCCAAGTTCACGCTGAACAACGGCACTATCACCGACAACCAGCGCAAGGAAGGTGCCCAGTTCGGTGCCGCAAACGTCGCACTTACCAACGGCGCCACCATGGTGATGAACGGCGGTGAAATCTCTAAGGGTGTATGCAACTACAGCCCCTACGCATACGGCGAAGCCGGCGGCATCGGCGTCTTCAGCGGTGCCCACCTGACCATCAACGGTGGCACGCTCACCGAAAACACGGGCTGGGCCGGAAATATCAACGTGAGCAACTGGCTAATGAACGAAAGCAGCATCAAGCCCGGCGACGACACGTCGAGCACGCGCTCCACCCTGGAATTCAACGACGGCACCATCTCCAACGGAAAAGCAGCTTTTGCCGGTGGCGGCATTAGCATTTTTGGCAACGCGGACGTCACGATGAACGGCGGCACCATCGATGGCAACATAGCAGCGAACGGCGGCGGCGTGAACGCGATGGACATCTTCGTCGGCGGCGCCGCAGACACCTGGCAAGAGATCGACTCGGACGGTGCCCGCTGGACCAAACAGCACTTCGGCGAACGTAGGCCTGAAGAGTGGACGAAGATTTCCCCCGCCAGATTCACCATGAACGGCGGAAGCATTACTAACAACAGCGCCTCGCGCACAGGCGGTGGCGTCAACGTGATCTCCAACGCCGTGCATCTTAACGCTGGTCTGATCGAAGGAAACAACGCCCACGATCAGGGTGGTGGCGTCTACGTCGCAACGAAGTCGTACACCGCCAACTTCATGGACACCCTCATCACCGACAACAAAGTGGCCCCAGGTAACTTCGCTGCCTTCGGCGGCGGCATTTGGCTCTGCCCGACAGGCAGCTTGATCACGCACGTGACAAACGGTGTAGCCGTATTTGATAACCAAAGTCCCCGCGTTTCGTCGGTCCCGCACTGGGGTGACGACATTGCGCACGACAATTATGGATCAGCCAACAGGGCTGGTCTGCGCATCGATCCACGAATGCTCGGCGGCGGCGAACCAAACTACTATAAGGACGGTTCACAGTCGTCGAACGGTTCCCGGTTCTCCCCGGAAAACCCTGGCAAACAGCAGATCTTCGACGGTACCGCGCGGGAATCCGACGATAACGCGGACTACCGCGACGCGATTATGAACGAAGGCCTGAAAACCATCGTCGACCCTGAAGCAAAAGAAGCCGCGAAGTCGTGGGCGAAGCTGATAATCCAGAAGAACTCGGCGCCGCGTGGTGCCGGCGTCGGTTCAAACGGCAGGCTCCGCTTCGGTACCCCAGGAACCACCCAGGTGAAGGTAACCAAGACGTGGAAGGACACCACAGGCAAAGACCTCGCCGAAGATAAGAAAGTCCCAGTCGAGGTCCGGCTTGTTGGAACAGTTGGCGACGCCAAGTTCTACATCGGTCAGCCAGCCGAACTCAATGCCGACAACAAGTGGACGCACGTCTTCACCGACCTGCCGACAACGAAGACCGTCGACGGCAAACAAGTCGAAATCCAATACTTTATTGAAGAGCAGGGCATAGCTGGATTCGTCATGTCAGTTCGCGGTAACGCGAAAGACGGATTCACCATCGTCAACACGCATATCCCGCCACCAGTAACAACAACAGTGACGACGACAACAACCCCACCCGCGGTGACGACAACGGTGACGCCGCCTCCAGTAACGACGACAACAACCCCACCCGCGGTGACCACGACGGAAACCACCACGACGACTCCACCTGCCGTGACAACAACCCCGCCCGCGGTGACGACGACGCAGACCACGACGGAAACCACCACGACGACTCCCCCCGCCGTGACAACAACCCCGCCCGCGGTGACGACAACGACAACTCCGCCTGCGGTGACGACAACGCAGACCACGACGGAAACCACCACGACGACTCCACCCGCCGTGACGACAACCCCACCCGCGGTAACGACAACACAGACCACGACGGAAACCACCACGACGACTCCACCCGCCGTGACGACAACCCCACCCGCGGTGACCACAACGGCTACCCCACCGACTGTGATCACTACGACTACTCCGCCTGCGGTAACGACGACGAAGACTACAACGGCGACCACGACAACGACGCCGCCGACCACCTCCACGACGTCAACCACAACGGTGACCTCACCCGTGGTGACCACGACGAAGACCACCACCGCAACTCCACCGACGGTGACCACAACGGCGACCCCACCGACGGTGACCACAACGGCGACCCCAGACAATCCACGTCCGACACTCGCTCGTACCGGTGCGAATGTGGGTGCGACTGTCGCCCTGGCACTTGCACTGATCGGACTAGGTTTGGTACTTATCCGACGCAAGCGGTCCTAATCTGACGAAGGCTCGTAGTCGCCTGACATGAGTGGCCCTGGAACTTGGTGAAGCTCCAGGGCCACCGGTCTGTGTGCCCCAGAGCTTCCGCGTCACCAGAGGTGGGCGCGCTCGTTGTCCATATCCCGTGGGCACTCATCCGTTAAACTCTGACGCAGTGATTTCGACCGGCCACTTCGTCTGAGGGGATAACATGCGTAAGCCTTACTACAGGACATCACGTGGACGCGTCATTGCAGGGGTCTGTGCGGGGCTCGCAGAACGCTACGGTCGCAGCCCTGACACAATCCGCTGGTGGTACGCAGTAGCGCAACTATTTGGCGTGCCCATCATTGCCACCTATTTTCTCCAGTGGTTGTTGTATCCGCTCGACGATAACCCTGAGCCTCCAGCACCTGAGCAAGCTGCAGGGTGACCAGCAAGAGACGAGGTGGCGTGCCAGGTATCCCGCCCCTTATCCCAGCGAACCTAATCCCAAAGTCCTGCACGTACAGAGGCGCTACCGTACATTTATGGCATACCCCTTAGCGACTCTATACCGCTAGGTGTTCCCATCCCATGAAAGACAAGTTCGCGGAGCGCTCCTAAATGTTTCATTTCCTTCCGTTACTAGCTGTCCTTCTCGACTACTTCCTCGAGGTCCCCGATACAGCACCGGAACCTGAAACACTGCTGGCCAGCATCATCAGCGTCTACGGGCCATTTTCCGCATTGGTGTTTGGAATAGCGGCACTGCTCTTGCGGCCGCTACCTCGAAGGTTTGCAGTCATCGCCAGCGCAGGCGGCCTACTGGGTCTCACCGCAATCATTATGCCCACGATCCTGGCCCCCAGCCCAGAATCGTTTATGCACGTTTGGATTCCGCTTCCGGCAGGGTTACTGCTCGCAGGAGTCTACGTCCTCATCATTTCCCGTATAGAGCAGGCCAATCCCGCGTTCGTGCTTCGTCAAGACACAAATAGGTTCTCAATGCCTGGTGCGATCGCGGCCGCCTTTCTCATTCTTACTGCGGGGCGCTTCCTCACCGCCCATGCGTGGCCATACCCCGAGGCAATCCTGGTGGGCACCGTGTGCACCCTGGCCACGCTCGCGTTTTATGAGATGAATTGGAAATTCTTGGTTGGCGCAGTGGTCATTATCCAAACTACACAAATGCTTAATTCCGTACTCCCGTTCGAGGCATACATGCTCTATGAAACATGCACCGCCGTCAAGGCTGCTTGCGTTCTCGAGATTATCCGCGCAGGCACCCGGGAACACCTGCTGAAACAAAAGATACGCAGCGAAGCCTGCGCGGCCGCTGGAAAATAACGTGTAAGCGTGGCTTGTGCCTTCCACCGGACCTGGCGCTTCAGCGCGATCAGCACTACCCGCTCATCGCCTTCTACGGACCCCCATGCTGATATTGATCAAAATGGCCGAGGATGGCCACGGCGAATCTCAACAACTTGACCGCCTCCCACTTTCCGTACTATGGTTATGACCATCAGCTGGCCAGGAGGCGTGATTATTGTCACAACCTGGTCGGCGCTTTGCTTTAGGGGGGTATCGAGCATGGATCTAGATCCGGCACAGTTAGAACTTGATGTGCTCTTCGGGACTGGCCGCATGGAACCGTTCATGCACCACACTGGAAACGACATTGCAAAAGCTCAGCGCGCGTATATCTGGAATGCTGCGGTTGCATCCAGATACCTCACACGGGTTGGCTTCGTTGAGGTAGGCCTTCGGAATATTCTCGACGGGTCCCTCGTCCACATCACCGGATCTGACCGATGGTGGGAGGACTTCTATCCGTACTTGTCTCAATACTGCCAGAAAAGCATCGACAAAACGCTGCGATACAAAGATTTTGCGGGTGATTATCCACGGGATCAGTTCATCGCTAAGTCTGATTTCGGGCTTTGGACCGCGTTGCTACATAAAGATAATGCCAAGAACCTTAACCAGTTAGCCAATCATGCTTTCTCGGCGAAACGCGGCGAAATCTACCACTGCATGAACGGCGTGCGACATCTTCGCAACCGAGCAGCACACCATGTCTGCTTTCTTGGAGACGACCACGAGGCACACCTCCATCAAATTGAAGCCGCTTTAGACTACATTGATCGAGACCTACACCATTTTATTAATGAAGCGGACAACCTACGAGATTTGCTGAGTAACTATGAGACATTTCTTGCTGGGAAGTGCCATCTCTAAACTCAGGGCAGGATCAAAACCCGCTCCTGCAAGTCGACAAAACTTTGCTGTCGCCGCCGACCCGCTCTTCATCTCGTAGACCACGGTGAAAACCCACCTGATCCACATCCATAACAAGCTTGGGGTGGACAACCGGACCGCCGCTGTCGACCGGGCGAGGGAGCGCAAGATTATTTAGGGGCTTTCGGGCCCGATCTACGCACCAAATTCCTTATTTTCCCCTAGGTGGCAGGCTGGTTGTGGGCCAAAACCCGAAGGAGGTCCGCACCCATGTCCCCGCACGATATTCCCCCGCTGATCCCCAAGCCACCAGAGAAGGATTGGGCAGACTACAACACCGACCCCGACCCCGGCAGGACTCGTAAACGTCGGCGTGCAAGCATGCTTTCTGCACGCGATGTGCTGGCGTTGCCGACTGTCACGCTTGCACCCGGTGCCACGCTTGCTGATAGTGAGTTGGTCATGCCGGATGCTGCGGCAGTCGTGTTTATCCCCAACACTGAAGATCGCGGGATTGTCACCTATAGCGATANCCAGNAACANCAGATGGTCAGGATCTATCACCAACTACCGT
>NZ_MLCR01000023.1:0-1081 GCF_001875735.1 Corynebacterium sp. NML120713 | reverse complement strand
ACGGTAGTTGGTGATAGATCCTGACCATCTGCTGTTTCTGGGTATCGCTATAGGTGACAATCCCGCGATCTTCAGTGTTGGGGATAAACACGACTGCCGCAGCATCCGGCATGACCAACTCACTATCAGCAAGCGTGGCACCGGGTGCAAGCGTGACAGTCGGCAACGCCAGCACATCGCGTGCAGAAAGCATGCTTGCACGCCGACGTTTACGAGTCCTGCCGGGGTCGGGGTCGGTGTTGTAGTCTGCCCAATCCTTCTCTGGTGGCTTGGGGATCAGCGGGGGAATATCGTGCGGGGACATGGGTGCGGACCTCCTTCGGGTTTTGGCCCACAACCAGCCTGCCACCTAGGGCCATATGCGGATTATNCTTACTAATCGACTGCCTGCAGANGGAGCGTTTGAACTGGTGGGCATCAAAAAGTCTGCCAAGGCTGCGACTGGTCATCGCTGCCCCGTTATCGGAGTGCACCGTGTCGACATCAGGGTGTGCGGCAAAGATTTCTTCAAACATATGTCGTGCCACGCGGGAATCTTCGTGGTGGGCAACAACTGCGCCGACAACAGCACGGGAATATAGATCGATTGCGGTATGGCAGGCGTAGTACTGGTTTGTGTACTTGCCTGGAAGATAGGTGATANNCNAGCACAGCACTTGACCTGGCCGGTGTGCTTCAACATGTGGGGGCTGGTTGTGCCCGCGTGCACGCCGCGGGCGTGTTCTGCGTGTGCCGTGGCGTTGTGATAAGAGTTTGCCGTGTGCTTTGGCGACCCGGTAGAAGCTACGCAAGCTGGCGATATAGCACCCATTGTTCAATGCGTGGTAGAAGACATCATCCACACTCGAATACGGATTAGCATCCAACAAGGCCAAAATGTCGTTGACTTGCGCATCGGTTAAGCGTTTGATGTTGCGTTTGTGATGCGGGATCGGATCTTGCTTCTTCGGGCGGGGATTGTCCTGGTAATACCGCCTGGAACGGGCCACGCCTAACACATTGCAGGCTTTCCTCATTGAGTGCCCGATACCAACGAGTGCTTCGATTAGCTCGTTTTCTTGTTGTAGGCCTGCCTCATAGC
>NZ_MLCR01000011.1:0-1169 GCF_001875735.1 Corynebacterium sp. NML120713 | reverse complement strand
CACACCGCCACAAAAATGGGCACCACATCCAGCGGAAAACAGCGATGGCGCTGCACAGACTGCGGGCACACCTTCACCAATCCCAACTCAGCCAAGACCAGCGCATATCGGTTTGCCATCTTCATTGACTGGATCACCAACCAGCGTCCCCTCGACGCTGTCGCTGCTGCGCACAACGTCTCCAGGCGTACACTCATCCGCTGGTTCACCTACTTTTGGTTCATCATCGTCCCGTGCAAACCGGACCCGTACCGCGTCTACGACCAGCTTTTTATTGATGGCACCTACTTCCACAAAAAATGTCTGCTTGTCGCTGCAACCAGCGAGCACGTCGTCGCCTGGCACTGGTGCACACGAGAAACCGCCTACGACTACGCCAAACTCTTCGACATGATCGCCGAACCCCTCGTCGTGACCACAGACGGCTCCGGTGGCGCTCACAAAGCCATCAAACAATGCTGGCCAAACGCCTCCATTCAACGCTGCCTCGTCCACGTACGCCGCGACACCATCAAAGACACCACACGCCAACCCACAATCGCCGCACACAAAGCACTCCTTCGCCTCGGCAACCAGCTGACCCACATCACCACCCGTGACCAGGCAATCACCTGGGTACTTCGCCTCAACCGCTTCCATGACCTCTACGGTGACTGGCTCAAACAACGCACCTACCGCAACCAAGTCGCCCCAGAAGAGATCCCAAAACGTATCCGCGACAACCAGCAATGGTGGTACACCCATCCCAGAGCCCGCAGAGCCTACCGCCGATTCGAGCGTCTCTACCAACAAGGCCACCTCTTCGTCTGGCTCAACCCACCACACCGCACCACGACCACGCTGAAGACCACCACAAACAGCCTGGAAGGCGGCATAAACGCACAACTAAAACACCTCGCCCGAGCCCACCGCGGCACATTTGACGAACACCAGCGAATCATCATGGACTGGTGGCTCTACCTGCACACCCAACACCACGATGACCCGCTGGCGCTAGCAATCGAGCAAAACTTCGGCCACGCAGGCTACGCACACGCCCGCCAGGCACACATGCGTGAACGCGACCAAGCCAACTCACCCGACGGCCGGCCGAAAGTCTACGACACCGGCATCGACACCGACTTCAACCCCTCCTGGGCCATCCGACACGGCTGGGCAGGACGCTCATA